>NZ_CP073766.1:7602051-7971827 GCF_018255755.1 Chitinophaga sp. HK235
CCATAAGCCGGTACATTCCATTGGGTGGATATTTGAATGGCATATTCTTCATTCATGACAGGGTAGAAGATGGGTTGGTCGGGCAGACGGGGAGGAAATTTTTTCCAGCCGGATTGTTCGATTAATACCAGTTCAGCGGGGCCTACAGGGCGGTATAAAGTCGTTGTCATTTTTTTAAGGATTGCAGGGTTCTTGCAAAAGTTATCTTCATTTTTTCTTCACTCAGTTGGAATGGTTTTCCGGCCAGGGCTGCATTATGCAGGTGGAAGTTGACCAGTATGTAAAATGGTCCGTAGGCCAGCGCCCAGTATACTTCTTCAGGCAGGTCGGCAATTTGTTGTTTCCGGACTGCGTTGGCGACAAACTGCTGCATGGTGCTGCGGAAAACATCTTCTTTGATGTCAGGATGATGGATCAGCGGGGAGTTACGGAACTGTTCCGAAAAATGATAATACAGCGGATACTGCTGAATATAACGATAACGGTTCGTCCACTGCAGCCATAGTCCGGCTTCGAAGTCCATATTGGGGTCAAAGTTGTGCAGGGTTTCTTTGGCAAACAGCGCTGATACAGCGATATACAGCTGATTAAGCAGGTCTTCCCTGTTTTTGAAATAGACGTATATGGTGGAGACAGAGATGTTGGCTGCTTTGGCCAGCTTGTGCATACTGAGGCCATCGAAACCTTCCCTGACGATCATTTCGATGGCCTTTTCCTGTATGGTAATTAGTTTGTTCTCATCTTTTACGCGCATGGTCCAAAGATAAACGAATAACTATTCGTTTAATCAGGATTGGCGGAGAAAATTGAGACTGCTGCCGGGTTCCACTTCATAAGGTGTTTTACCGGCTTCGAAGATGCGGGCGCTTACTTTTCCTTCCAGGGTGATGGCATCACCTTTAACATGTATCCAGCCGCCTTCACGCAGGCCCAGCACAGGTGTGGTGTATTGGGTATGGAATTCGCGGATGCGTGTCTCTCTGGTTTCTCCCATATGCGGCAGGTCGGGGATAGGGTCCAGGTAGTGCGGATTCAGGTTAAAGGGCACCAGTCCCATAGTCTGAAATCCGGGAGGATAAACGATGGGCATGTCGTTGGTATTTTGCATGGAAACACCACCGATGTTGCTGCCGGCGCTGCATCCCATATAAGGACGGCCTTCTTCTACGGCTGTTTTTAATTTGTCCATCAATCCGCGCTCCAGCAGCTCCTTTACCAGCAGGAAGGTATTGCCTCCTCCGGTGAAAAAGCCCTGTGCTTCCCGGATGGCGGCTGCGGGGTCGGCAAAGGTATGCAGGCCTTTTACTTTTATCTGCAGCGGCTCAAATGCAGCAGCGGCTTTAGCAGTGTATTCATCATGGGAAATCCCACCCGGACGGGCAAACGGTACAAAAATGATCTCGCTGACGCCGGCAAACAGCGTCTTCATCACAGGCTGCAAATAAGCCAGGTAACTTTCGCCATAAAGGGTGGAAGTGCTGGCCAGTACAATATGTTTCATATATTGGTGTATTTCTCTGGCCGCCAAAATTAACCCTTCCGGAGAATAAATACTATCAAAACATATCACGGCGGGATTAACATTCGCACATTTCTTCTTTTCCCTAATTATCACGATATTTAAAAATACTATTCACTTAACCACTATATACGTTATGGAAATCAATTTCAGGGCACTCCCCGCCCTTATGATCTCAGGTGCTGCAGTCCTGGCATCCTGTAACAACACCGCTGCCCCCAAAGAAACCAAAGACGATACTGTCGATTCTACCAGTATTACCGCTACGACGGGGCATAGCTATGGCCAGACAGACGGGCAGGAAGTATTGCAGTATACACTGCACAATGGTGTGGGCACAGAGGTGAAGATCCTCAACTACGGAGGTATCATTACCGATATCATCACAGCAGATAAACAGGGCCGGAAAGGTAATGTGGTGCTGTCTTATGATTCCCTGAGCGGCTACCAGCAAAAAGGACAGCCTTATTTCGGTGCACTGATCGGCCGTTATGCCAATCGTATCGCCAACGCCAGATTTAAACTCGACGGTAAAGACTACACGCTCGCCCCTAACGATCACGGCAACACGCTCCACGGCGGTATGAAAGGATTTGATAAAGTGATATGGGCCGCCTCCCAGGTCGGCGACAGCAGCCTGCAACTGGAATATATCAGTAAAGACGGAGAAGAAGGTTATCCCGGCAATCTCAAGGCTACTGTGGTATACACCCTCACTCCCGACAATGCCCTGAAAATCAGCTATAGCGCTACCGCCGATAAACCAACGCCGGTAAATCTTACCAACCACACCTATTTCAATCTGTCGGCCGGTAAAGACAGCAACATCCTCAACCAGGAACTGGAGCTGAAAGCCAGCCGCTATACACCGGTGAATGATAAACTGATCCCATCAGGCCAGCTGCAGCCGGTGAAAGGCACCGTAATGGACTTCACCACCCCGAAAAAAGTAGGGAAAGATATTGCAGCCGTGAAAGGTGGTTATGATCACAACTACGTGTTGGATAAAACATCCAAAGATCTCGAAACAGTGGCTTCCCTCTATGATCCGGCCAGCGGCCGTTATATGGAAATGGCTACTACAGAACCAGGTGTTCAGTTCTATTCCGGCAACTTCCTCGATGGTACCCTTGCAAACACCCGCAACGGACAGAAATATGTGCAGCATGCCGGCCTTTGCCTGGAAGCACAACATTTCCCTGATTCCCCCAATCAGTCCGACTTCCCGAATGTAATACTCAAACCGGGAGAAACATATACTCAAACAACGGTCTATAGATTCTCCACCAAATAAAGCTAAAAGGGCTGACCAGTTACCGGTCAGCCCTTTTGATGTTTAGTAGTTAGGGTTCTGTATTAAAATACCCTTGCTCTTGTCTATCTCCTGTTGTGGCATCGGGAAATAATAATGCTTAGGTTTGATAAACTTCCGCGGGGCGCCGCCTCTGCTCATCACCGTACCATCATAAGCCAGTTTGGGCTGATTGTTGATTGCAACAATGTCTATCAGTTTGGCTTTGTCCCAGCGCAGCAGGTCCTGCTGCCTTTCATTTTCTCCACACAATTCCACCCTGCGTTCATGCATCAGCTCTTTCATGCCGGCATTGTTTACAGGAGGCAATGCAGCAGATGCACGGGTTCTTACGGCCTGTATCTCCGCATCGCCGGCACCGGGACCGTTTAACCTGATTTTGGCTTCGGCAACCAGCAGATAGATGTCTGCACTCCGCATCAATGGTGTTTTCAGTGAGTAGTTAAGACCTCCGGAAGGTTTCCAGCTACAGAATTTTTTGTAATGATAACCCGACCAGGACAGGTCCGGCGTAGCAATCTCAATACCCGTGCCTACATTCACCTTGTCACCGGGTGCCATGATACAGATCTCTTTGCGTGGGTCACCAGCCTCAAACTCATCCACCAGTCCTTTGGTAGGATAAAAGAAACTCCATCCGTTCCATTTGCGGGGCGCGTGATAAGTGATAAAATCAGAGTAGCCGTTTCCGTCAACGGTTTGTACTGCCAGCAGCATTTCGGAATTATTGCCGGTAGCCGGACTGAAATTATCGCTGTAACGTGGTGCCAGCGCGTAGTTGGGATTGCTGATCACTTTGCTGCCGTAGAGGATGGCCTTGTCCAGTTTGCCCCATTCCATATACAGCTTACAAAGCAGGCCCCAGGCTGTTCCTTTGCTTACGCGACCTTTGTCGGTTTCGCTATAACTTTCGGGAAGCTCATCGGCGGCCGCCAGCAGATCGGCTTCTATCTGTTGCCGCAGCTGGTCTGAACTGACCTTGGGTTTGTTGTAGTTGACTTTCTCCACATCGTCTTCTGTGATAACAGGTGCTTCTCCATAGATCAGAAGGAGCCGCCAGTAAGCGAAAGCGCGGAGAAAGCGGGCTTCTCCCAAACAACGTGCTTTGATCACCGGATCTATGTTGGTCATCTTCGGAATATTGATCAGTGCATTGTTGGCGCGGTTGATGGTTTCATATTTCCATCTCCATCCTGCCTTCACGGTAGGGGTGGAGGCATCGTAGGTGAAGGCTTCTATGGCATCGTCGTAGTCATGGTCTCCGCCACGGACCTGGTCATCTGAACTGTTGTCAAAAACAAATTCATTAAAACCGGTATAGTCTTCTTCCAGCAGTATGTTGTAAATACCGGTGATGCCGTCTACGGCCTGGTCCTGGTTACGCCAGTAGTTGCCAGTGGTAAAGTTGCCCTGCGGTTGTACGTCCAGTACATTTTTGCAGGCGCACAGGAGGGAGGTGGTGATGATGCCGATGGAGAGTATATGTTTGATAGGTTGCATAGTGGTCTGTTTTAAAAGTTGAGCGTAGCACCAAAAGTGAAACTTCTGGCTTGAGGATAGGCGGCCACATCAACACCCCGCTGGCGGTTGCCGTCTTTGGTGTTGTCGTTGTAGCCCAGCTGAGGGGTAAGGCCGGAGTAGGAGGTGAGGATAAAAAGGTTTTGTGCGGCCACATACACCCTGATGTCTGAGATGCCGCTATGACCCCATACTTTCGCCGGAATCGTATAGCCGAGGGCGATATTGCGCAGGGAGAAGTAGTCACCTTTTTCCACGAAGCGGTCCGAAGTACGGTTGTTGCTATTATCGCTGCTGAGAGACATGCGGGGCACGCTATTGCTGGTGCCGGGGCCATGCCAGCGGTTGAGAGCTTCTGCGTACATGTTGTAGGAATAGGTGGGGTCCATGCCCTGCATTTTATCGGCGTTATACAGTTTTACGCCGCCTACCCCTGCGAAGGAAAGGTTCAGGTCAAAGCCTTTGTACCGGGCGCCCGCCTGGATGCCATAAACCACTTTGGGGTTGGGATCTCCGAGGTTGGTACGGTCCTGTTCATTGATAATACCGTCACCATTGATGTCGAGGAAACGTACGTCACCGGGTTTGATACTGCCTTTGTTAGGATCTTTGCTGATGTTGGGGTCGTTGTCGATATCCTGTTGTGTTTGATAGATGCCATTGGTTTTCCAGCCATAGAAAGATGCCAGGGGCTGTCCTTCGTAGGTGCGGGAGATCTCCTGGTTCTGCCGTCCGTAGTTGGTGGAAGAGATATAGGTACCGGTTTCGTATAGCCGTGTAACCGTGTTTTTAATAAAGGAAGCGTTGGCGGAGACATTATAACGGAAACGGTCGTTGCCGCCCTGGTAGCTGACTTCCACTTCCCATCCCTTGTTGTTAAGCTGACCGATGTTCTGATCGGGTATGGAGGCCGTGCCATGCAGGTCCATAGCGGCGGCTGGCACCAGCATATCTTTGGTGTTTTTATTAAACCAGGTGATGACCGCGTTCAGTTTGTTCTGGAAGAAACCCGCTTCCAGGCTGATATTGGTCATCTCTGCCTTTTCCCAGGTGATGCTGGGGTTGGCCAGGCGGGAGTTCCAGATGCCGGTGTAGGGATTTTCGCCGAAGTTGTAACGTCTGTCTTTATCCACCGGTGCCAGGTATTGGAAATCGCGGACATTCTGATTCCCCAGCTGTCCCCAGCCACCGGTGACTTTCAGATTGCTCATAAAGGTTACATTGTCTTTGAAGAAACGTTCATCGGAAATCCTCCATCCGGCAGAGAAAGCAGGGAAATAACCCCAACGCCTACCCGGAGCAAAGCGGGAAGAACCATCCGCCCGGAAAGTGACGGTGAGCAGGTATTTGTCTTTAAATCCGTAGAAGCCTCTGATAAAGCCGGAAGCGATGGCGTTTTCGGGGTTGAAGTTTCCGCTGGCATCATGAATATCGTTGCCGTTATCAAGGACTCTTACGTCCCGGGATTCATCGGCATAACCCCAGCGTTCTCCTTTAAAGTAGTAGCCTTTGGCCACCTGCTGCGAGTAGCCACCGGTGAGGGTAAGATGATGTTGATGGAAGATTTTGTTGTAGGTGAGAAACAGTTCACTGAGCTGGGAGCTGTTGGATTCACTGCGGTTCCAGAGTTCAGCGTGGTCGCGGGTACGGGTTTGGTCCAGTACCTTGGGCACAAAATTGGACTGGTTGTAGATGCTGCCATCGAAGCCATAGTTGCCGCGCAATGTAAGGCCATCGAGGATTTCCAGCTCTCCGTATACACTGGCCAGCAGACGATAGTTTTTGGCCCACCCATCGGTTGTTTCGGCGGTGAAAACGGGATTGTTGATATCTCCCAGTTCGTTGCTGGCTTTGGAAGAACCGTAGCTGCCGTCGGGATTGCGCACCGGAATAGCGGGGTTAAAACGCAGTGCGCTGAAGATAAGGCCTGTCTGTGAAGAGTAGGTATCAAAGCCTTCGTTCTGCCGATAGGTCAGCTGCATGTTTTCACCTACTTTAAAACGTTTGCCCAGTTTATGTTCTGAGTTGATGCGGACGGTATACCGTTTGAAATAGGTGTTTTCGATGATGCCTTTTTCATCGTAGTAGCCGGCACTGAAGAGGTAGTTGGAGCTGTTGTTGCCACCACGAAGGCTCACATCGGCGTTGGTCACCTGGCCGGAGCCGAGCAGTGCCCGCTGCCAGTCGGTGCGTTGCGTTGCATAAAAGGGATCGTTCCAGATAGGGTCTATTGTTTTACCGTCATTGGTATACCTTTCTTTTTTCAGCATCACCAGGTCTGGTGCGGTGAGCAGCGGTATATACCGGATAGCGTTGGACACTCCTTTGTATAGGTTGACAGTAGTTTTCAGCTTTTCGCCGTAATTACCTTTTTTGCTGGTGATGATGATGACGCCGTTGGCTGCGCGGGTACCATAGATGGCAGAAGAGGAGGCATCTTTCAGCACTTCCATGGAGGCGATATCGTTGGGGTTGATATCACTGAGGCCGCTGGCCGGAACTCCATCGATGATGATCAGTGGTTCTGCATTGTTGATGGTACCGGTACCGCGTATACGAATACTGGGTGTGCTGCCGGGCTGTCCGTCGGAGCGGACGATATCTACCCCGGTAACACGGCCCTGCATGGCCTGTGCGGCATCACTGACGGGGAGGTTGTTGATGTCGGCACCTTTTACGGAAGAGATGGTGCCGGTCACATCGCGGCGGTTTTGTACGCCGTAACCCACCACTACCACCTCGCCCAGTCCTTTGCTGGTGGCTTGCAGGGCGATATTTATTATTTCTCTGTTGCCGATGGTGATGGTCTGTGGTTCATAACCCATAAAGGAAAATGACAGGGTTTGTGCGGTGGCAGGTGCCTGTAACCTGAAATGGCCGTTGACGTCTGTCTGAGTACCGGTGCTGGTTCCGGGCACGGTAATGGTGACGCCGGGCAAACCGGCCCCGTCGGAGGCGCCGGTCACTTTACCGGTGATGGTCTTCTGCGCGATAGCTGTGGCCGTGGCTGCGCACAGGACTATCAGCAGAAAGCATAGTTTTCTAAGAATGGAAGAACTCATAGTGAAATAAATGAACGGTGAATGAAAAAAGGGTTTGATTATAGCGTGAAGTATACAGCGTTGCACAGCAATGTGGTTTGCTGTGTGACGGGTATTACTTCCGGTGGTTTTTTAGGTGCTACTGGCAGACTATCTTTCTGTAATCAGCTATATCGATTTAGCTCACGGGCTCCGGACTTTGGCATTTTCTGCTTCATAGGACATGGGTTTTATAAACAAGGATGAAAGAACTGGGTTTTCTGTTGGCTGATGAAATTTTGGTTTTAAACAAGTTAATGAATTAAGTAAATGTAAGTGTATAGTTTTTCGTGTGAAATACCCTTTGGGTTAATTATCTATTAATAGTTTAAAAAAGAGTATCAGTTGTCGCTTTATGCATCCTGATAAGTTGATGGGTTATACTGTTTAGTAACATACACACTTTTTCGTATACCCGTCTGTGTTTTATATAAAACTCTTATCCATACTTGTTTTCAGGGGAATTATCTGTTACAATCCGCCAATTGCCACCCAACATGCTCATCGGGGTACTCTCTATTGCGCCTGCGATAGGGCAGATGCCCAACAGCACCGCCATTATGTTCAATGCCTGTGTCAGCATAACAGCTTCCCCAGGAGCAAAGCGGCATTGCTATTTATATTCAACGCAGGCATCAGTATAACAACGTCAAAAAAATAATATGCTTTGAAATACAAAGTACTTTCTATAATTTAGTGCTGTAAAAATTTAAGTATGAAACTGGGATTTCTGGATGGCTCATCCAGGCTTTATCGCTTTGGTGTATTAGTGTTGCTTGCTTATAGTATAATGTTGGTATTTGCGCAGCTGTCGCACTTGACGGATAGGATCTTCTATACAGAGGTGGTCCTTTATTTTCTGGGTGGTATCTGGATGCTGACAGTCTTATTTTCTGGGAACCTTAAAAGCAGCAATCCTTATCGTCGCAAAATGGTGGCCGTTTTGCTGGTAATGTGGATGATCACATCCCTTATTATGGACAAACACATGGGGGCTTTTGCTACGCCGTCACCCTGGTATGTTATCTCCTTGTTCCTGATAGGAGTGAACACACTGGCCCTGTCTTATTTCAGGGAATCGCCGCAATGGGCCAGGGAAATACAGGCTTTTATATTAGGATTGACAATATTGCTGCCCGTTTACTTAACGTTATATCTGGGGCCACTTTATCCCATCTGTTTGTTTGCAGGAATTGTATTCGGGGTCGCCTGGGCTGTTTTCTCACCACTGTTTCTGACCTGGTATAACTGGCGTGTGCTGAAAAATACTATCTGGCAGGAAAGAGCTGGTCGCACTGCTTTTGGGGTAGGATTAGGTATAGCCGTTACTGTTACTATTTCATTCTGCACCTATTATGCGGTTGTTAAAAACAGGCTGGATGATCGTTATCACCGGCTGGTTCATCAGGCGGATGTACAACGGTCGGGTAAAGATAAGGAAGCTAAATATTCCGTGATCACTCAAATGCTGGCTGCAGAGCTGTCTTCCGGTTTTATGGAAAAATATATATTGAAAACGAATTTCGTTTATACTACACCGTTACATAGTTCAATTGTCAGTCTCGAAGATGATAATAGCTTCTTGATGTTACAGCGGGATCGGCGTCACGATCCGCTGTTTGTGACAGCTGTATTGTTCTTTGGCTCAACGACCATACCACAGGGGGAAAGAGAAGCGGCCTTCCTGTATTTATCTCCTAAAAACAAAAATCAGTTTTCTCCTCCTCAGGTATTCATCAAGTATGATCCTTCCGAATAATCATCAGAATTATCATCATTCATTACACCCATCACAGTTACAGGGTGAGTGCATACACAATTATATTCACCCCAAACTTGGTATTATCTTCCGCCAGAAAACGTTTGTTGCGGAAATCATAGTCCCATTCGCAGCCATAGTCCTTGTTACTATACAGAACGCCTATACGACCATTTATTTCTATGGCCTTGAGATAGTCATGTATAAGATCATCACCCCAGCCGTTGAGCTCAAAGGAGGTATTAGGCGGTCCTTTTTCGAATTTGAAAAAACTATTGTAGATGGCATGGGAGGAAGGAATCTTCTTTAACGCATGTGCTCCAAACAGTTGCGTCATCTGTGTTTCAAACGAACGGGCAAAAAGACCGTCAATGTCGTGGTTGCAATCATCCACAAAAACAAATCCGCCCTTGCTGACATATTGTTTGAAATGTGCCGCTTCGGTAGCATCAAACTGTACCAGTTTGTGGCCACTTAAATAACAGAAAGGATACTGGAAGATCTCTGTACTGCTGAGGTCTACGACTTTCTCCTGCATGGCCACAGGAATAGTGGTGTACTCAATCAGTGAATTGAGCAGGTTGGAGGGCATCCGCTGGTCTGTGTCCCAGTCACCCGACCGGTATCTTAGCCTCACAAATGTAAATGTGTTCCCTTGCATGCGTTTATCATTGGTTGTTGCCGCCAGTCTAAATTTTCTTCAATTTCATATTTTTATTTCGTTATTTACTAAAATATTATTTGGCTATTTTGTGGGATACCAAACCTGCCGCCAACATAATAACCCAATGCCAAAATCAGAATAATATCAAATGGGTATACAATTGCTGGAAAAGCTGCCGCTGTTAAAACAGGAAATCAGAAAAGTTATTGTAGGCCAGGAAGCGGTGCTGGATGAGGTACTGGTAGCCATGCTGGCCGGTGGCCACTGTCTCCTGGAAGGAGTGCCCGGACTTGCCAAAACACTGATGGTGCGCACGCTCTCGCAGGCGCTGCACCTGTCTTTCCGTCGTATACAGTTTACACCCGATCTGATGCCAACAGATATTATTGGTACAGAAGTGCTGGAAGAAGATCATGTGACCGGCAAAAGATTTTTTAAATTCAACAAAGGCCCGCTGTTTGCCAATATCATCCTGGCTGATGAGATCAACCGGACCCCACCGAAAACACAATCTGCCCTGCTGGAAGCCATGCAGGAATTTGAAGTGACTTATGCCGGACAAACTTACGCACTGGACAGGCCTTTCTTTATCCTGGCTACCCAGAACCCGATAGAACAATCCGGTACCTATCCGCTGCCAGAAGCGCAGCTGGATCGTTTTCTGTTATACGTGAAAATAGGCTACCCGTCTGAGCAGGAAGAAACAGCTATCCTGGCAGGCACCACGGGCACCCGCAAAGTGCAGGTGCAGCCTGTGCTCGATGCCAATGATATTCAGCAGCTGCAGCAACTGGTCCGTGAAGTGAGTATCGATGCTGATCTGGTGACCTTTGTAAGCCGCCTGGTACGCAGTACCCGCCCGGATACTTCTACCATTGATTATGTAAAGGAATGGGTGCGCTGGGGCGCTGGTCCCAGAGCGGGGCAGGCGCTGATCCTTACAGCCAAGGCCCATGCCTTGCTGCAGGGCCGTTATGCTATTACCATGGAGGATATTGCTGCCATGGCTTATCCGGTGCTGAGACACCGTATCCTGATGAATTTCAGGGCGGAAGCGGAAGGTGTCCACCCCGACAAGGTGACGGAGAAATTGTTGCAACAGGTGGAACGTACCGCCACCCGCTTATCATGATATTATGAGTAACCTGCTTGATCCAAAGATATTACTGGCCATCAAAGACCTGCACCTGGCTGCTAAAACAGCTGTGGACGGGTTTATGGCTGGCATGCATACCAGCAGGGTAAAAGGGGCCGGCCTCGAATTCAGCCAGTATCGTAGCTATCAGCCCGGAGATGATCTCCGCTGGCTCGACTGGAAAATGTATGCCCGGTCCGACAGATATTATATCCGGGAATCGGAAATGGAAACCAGCATAGATGTAGGTTTGCTGATAGACGCCAGCAACTCCATGCTGCATACCGAAGATGGCATCTCCAAAATAGATTGTGCCCGTTATCTCGCGGCTTCCCTCGGTTATCTGGCCCACCTGCAGGGAGATGCGGCCGGCCTCGCGGTATTACATCACAACCAGCTCTTTAGCATGGCTGCCCGCAGGGAAGCACAGCATATGGCAAGACTGTATTATCAGCTGGAAAAAATACAACCCGGCGGAACCTTCACCCAGCCTGTTCATTACCGGGATCTCTTTGCCGGCCCGCATAACCGGCAACTGCTCATTTTTATCACCGATTATTATGAGCAATCCGGAGAAATCACCCATCTGTTACAAACACTGGCTGCGCTGGGACATGAAATACTGGTGTTTCACCTGCTGGGTAAGAAAGAACTGACCGGCAACTTCAAAGGATATGATGCAGTGGAAGACCTGGAAACAGGCCAGCAGATTGAACTTACCGGCATTGCCGATACCGACTATCCTTTGAAGCTGGAAGCCTATACAGCCTCCCTGCGTAAACAGTTATTACAGAAACGGATCTATTACCGCCAACATATATTGCAGGAGCCGATGGATGCTGCCCTGCGCGATTTTCTGAACCAGCGTAATAAAATGAGAAGATAGTTTTGCTGCACCTGCTACAACCCATATGGACGATACTGACCGCCGGAATAGCTGTTCCGGTGCTGATTCATTTATGGCATCGTCGTCCGGGCAGGGTGCTGAAGATAAGCAGTGTACAGTTGCTGGCGGCTTCATCGGTACGTCATGCGCGCAGCTGGCGACTATCAGAATGGTGGCTGCTGTTGCTGCGTTGCCTGCTGATCATATTGCTGGCATTGTTGCTGGCGCGTCCTGTATGGCGTAAACCCATCACGGCCCGCAATACCAAAGGATGGGTGATAGTGGAGAAAGCAGCATACCCCGCTTTTAGTCAACGCATCGATTCTTTGCTGGGTGCTGGTTTTCAGCTGCACGCGGCAGATACTTCGTTTACTTTATTACATCACCCTTCCGCTTTGCCGCCGGATACGACTGCATTGTCGTACTGGCAATTATTGCAAATGCTTCCACAAAAAATACCTGCCGATCTGCCGGTATATCTCTTCACAGGCAACCGGCTGGCGCGTTTTGAAGGTACTAAACCCGCTGTGGCACTGGCCTTACACTGGTACACCACCACGCCTGCAGATTCTGTTGATAACTGGAACGGATATACGTATTTACTTGATAGTGATAGTCTTCGTATACTGAAAGGCCACAGCACGCCCACAGGTACTACCTGGCAAATACAGGATACCCTTCAGCAGGGAGATACGGCTGCATTATATTGTACCATCTATACAGACAAATACGCGGCAGACGCCCGCTATCTGGAAGCGGCGTTACAGGCGGTGCAGCAATACACCCATCGCAAAATCAAAATACAGATCATCCGGCATCCGGATGCGCTTCCGGCAAAACAGGACTGGCTCTGGTGGTTGTCCGACAGTCCGCTGCCTGCCAATACCCGCGCTGTCCGCAGTATCCGTTATGCCAGCGGCATTGCGCAGCCACTGACGGCTTGGATAGCTGGCAGTACTATCCCGCTGTATAAACGGCTTCCCGTAAAAGATACCGCCGGTGTTTTATGGAAAGACAGTTACGGTGTTCCACTCCTGACACAACAGACTTTATACATTCATCTGGACCCGTCCTGGAGTGAACTGGTGTGGAGCAGCGAATTTCCGCAGCGCCTGCTGGACCTGATGTTCCCGGCTATTGTTGATAAAAGCCATGACCGCCGGATGATAGACGCGCAACAACTGGAACAGCCTTCCATACAACCGGCTGCGAAAGTTGCGTCTATCCCTCAGGAGGAAACATCGCTGGAAAATATAACCTGGATATTATTGTTCCTTATCTTTTGTATGGAACGTTATTTTTCATTTAAGTCAAATAAAAAAAAGTGTATAACAGTAACGGGCATACGAAACTGGTAGCGATACGTTCCGCATGGATACGTAGTCAGTTGTTGCGTTACCTGTTGCTGGCGCTGGCACTGGCAGCTCCGTTGGCCCTGCTGGGCTGGATACCGGCTGTTACAGCGGCTTTCATCTGTCTGGGGGCGCTGCTTTGGTGGTATCGGCCCTGGCGCCTTCCGCTGGAGGAAGTTGCCACCTATCTGATTCAGACATTTCCGGAGCTGGAAGACAGCACCGCACTTGTCCTGAAACCGGCCGGAGAACGAAACCTGCTGGAAACATTGCAGGTAGAGAAAATAAGTCCGGTGCTCAGCACCTTGCACTTGCCCTCCCGTTTTTACAGGCCGGTATACCGTGCTGCTGTTGTTGCTGGTTTTATGTTGCTTTTTACGCTGGGCTGGTACTGGTTGCGCGCCCATATGGTTTATCCGCTGGCAGGAAACAGTCTTGCAACAACCCAGGCTGCGGCAAAGGAAAAAATACTGCCAGGTATTAGTCATGTCCGTATCAACATTCAGCCGCCAGCATATACGCATCTGCCTTCCCGTGTCCAGCAAGGATTTAATATCACGGCCCCGGATAGTGCAGGCATACACTGGGAGATACAAACCAGTCAACCGGTACAGCATCTCTCCTTATTATTCAATGACAGTACCCGGCTGGAACTGAAGCCTGGAAAGGATAGCACTACGTGGACTGCTGCCCGTACCGTAAAAAAATCCGGCTTCTATCAGGTGCAGCTGAATGACCAGTTGTCTGAACTATACCAGCTACAGCTGTTACCCGACCAGCTGCCGGTGATCCGTATTGCCAGTCCCAAACCCTTTACTACCATAGAATTCGGGCAGTCCACCAAAGTAAACGTACAAGCTGCGTTGTCTGATGATTACGGCATCCGGGATGCCCGGATAGCCCTCACCATCGCCAGCGGCAGCGGAGAGGCGGTGCGTTTCAGCGAGAAGGAACTATCTTTTGATAACAGCTTCAGTGCACAGTCACCTGCCTACCAGGTGAATAAAGTCCTTAACCTGAGCGCCATGGGCATGAAGCCCGGTGATGAACTGTATTTTCATATACGCGTTACCGATACCCGCCAGCAGGAAACCCGCTCAGATGTGTATATCATCACGCTGCCGGATACAGCACAGCTGTTCAGCATGGAAGGAATGGTCACCGGCGTGGCTTTTAAACCGGAGTATTTCCGTAGCCAGCGTCAGATCATCCTTGACGCGGAACAGCTGATCCGGGAAAAAGACAGCCTGGGGCCTGCCCGGTTCAACAGCCGTAGTAACGAGCTGGGGACCGATCAGAAACTGCTACGCCTCCGTTATGGTAAGTTTCTCGGTGAAGAATCGGAATCCAACATCGGTGATCCCAGAGCAGCCGCAGAAGAAGGGCATGATGATCATGATCATGGACATGATCATCACGGAGAAGAACATACGAACAACGATCCAAAGGATTTTGGCAACGCAGCAAAAGTGCTTGATGAGTTTACAGATAAGCACGATAATGCAGAAGATGCCACCTTCTTTGATCCGGCTATCAAACAACAATTAAAAGCCACGCTTACCGAAATGTGGAAGTCGGAGCTGCAATTACGTTTGTACAAGCCCCAGGAGGCATTACCGTTCGCCTACAAGGCTTTAAGGCTCCTGAAGGACCTGCAGCAGCAATCCCGCGCCTATGTGGCTAAAACCGGCGTTAAAACCACGCCGCTGAAGCCGGAGAAACGGCTGACGGGAGAACAGGACAAAATTCATCCTATGGTGAAAAAAGAAACCAGCACCTACAAGGATGAGATGGAAGCGGTGCGTGCAGCCCTTTCCATACTGGATGCCAGAAGGGCAGGAGACAGCAGCGCCGCTCCGGATATATTGCAGGAAGCCCTCAAGCTACTGACTACACGGGCAGCTGCGGCACCGGCTGTATATCTGCCGGCACTCGAAGCCCTGCGCCGTATTGGTCAGCACCAGGGAACAACCAGGGATATACTGATTGCCCAGCGCGGACTACAGAAAATATTAACCGTTCCGTCACAACAGCCGCAGCCCGCAGCCGCTCCGGTGGGAACCTCGCTGCCACAGCGTTATTTCAAGAACCTTAAAACCGGTGCCATCCCATGACAAGCTGGAGTTATATCGTCCTTTTGGCTGGCCTGGTAACCATGATCGTACTGCTGATACAGGAGCTGCGCCGGGAAAACAAACGACATCTATGGTTGCGTATAACCGCTGCCGTTATAGCAGTGGCAGGTGTTGTGTTAATGGGGCTACCCTTGTACCTCACCCAAAAAATCAATACACCGGTGCCGGCGGATACTGCAATCAAACAGCCCGTGCTCACCGGTATCGTCGCCTGCCATTGGCCGCGTACCCTGACAGCAGGCCAGGAATGGCCGGTGCAGGGCACCTATAATAATACAGCTGCCAGGCCCGTAACATTACGGCTGGCCGGATTTGATACCGTCCTCGATTCTGTGGTGATACCCGCCGGGCAACAACAGGTTTTCTCCCTGAAAGCAATACCGCTGCATCAGGGCAGGGCCGTATACCGGATCACTGTTATCACGGGAACGGATACACTGGAACAACAACCGCTACCACTGGAAGTCCGGAAACAAACACCGCTGTCGGTACTGTTCCTGGCTTCATCTCCTGATTTTGAAAATCGTTTTCTGGCTGACTGGCTGGTACAGCAGGGAAATGCAGTGGCGGTGCGTACACTCGTTTCCGGTAATAAATACATCACCCGTTTTGCTAATATTCCACAGCTGCCGCTGGAACAGCTCACCCCTGCGCTGCTGGATAACTTTGACCTCGTGGTCGCTGATCCGGCAGCGATGAATAAAACCATCCGTGCCTGGCTGGAAAATGCAGGCATTGGTTTGGTGCTGAAAGCCGACAGTACAGGTATATCTCAAACGCCGCTATCCCTCTGGCTGTCTGGCGGCCGGAAGCTGCCTGCGCTGCCCGTAGATCCTGCCGCTACCTTGCCTTCCGGCAGCACGGTGTTACCACTCGTACAGGACAGCCTGCATCGTGCTTATGTAACAGTCACCATCGCCGGTGCAGGTAAACTGGTGAGGTCCCATATCAGCAATACTTTCAGCTGGCTGCTGCAAGAACAGGAAACTGCTTATCAGCAGTATTGGTCTGCAGTCCTCAACGCAGCCGCCCGGAAAAAATCCACGGAAGAAAAAATCTCTTTTTATCCGGAGATCGCTCATCAGCATCAGCCGCTGGAAATACAGCTGGAAACCACGATGGCTCCTTTCCTGAAAGCCGGTAAGGTGACTTTGTACCTGGCACAGCATCCCTGGTTGCCATACCGCTGGAGCGGCACCTGGTGGCCGGAAAAAGCAGGATGGCAGTCATTTGCTACCGCTGCCGGGGTACAGTGGAATTATATCTTTCAGCCGGGTGACTGGAAAAACAGTGCTACTGCAGCATCCCGTCCTGCAGACTTATCCCCTCAGCCGCAAACCATTCGGGAACGTGTGTCTCCCTGGTGGTTTATCATTCCATTATTGTTATCACTTACTTTCTTATGGTGGGAAAAGAAAATGTGACGAGCGGCGAAAAATAATAAGGAAAAAAAATTAGCTTAGGCTTCTGATAGGGTTACAAGGTTTTATGCTCATGAGATGATACATCACAAGTGTTATGTCAGCTTGTTTCATTATTTGTGAATGAAATTACAGATACCTGTCTTCAACTAAAATCTAAACCAAACTAAACCGGAGGACTTTTCTATTGAAACGTAAAGACTTTATCCAGCTTTCCGCGATGGGACTGGGTGCGCTCGTCCTGCCGAACTTTTCTGCTTTCGGCAAATCCGTTGATCCATCTCAGTTTCTCAATGATGGCATCGATGTAAAATTGAAGAAACAACTGGCAGATGTGGCTTTAAATGCTGCCCGTGGCAAAGGGGCTACCTATGCCGACGTGCGCATCGGCCGCTACCTCAACCAGTTTGTAGTCACCCGCGAGGCAAAAGTGCAGAACATTGCCAATGCGGAATCATTTGGTGTAGGCATCCGCGTAATCGCCAATGGCTGCTGGGGCTTCGCTGCCACCAACGTAGTCACTAAAGAGGCGATCGCCAAAGCAGCAGAAAGAGCGGTGGCCGTGGCTAAAGCCAATTCCAGAGTGAATGCGGACCCCGTAAGACTGGCACCGCAGAAAGGTTATGGTGAAGTGTCCTGGAAAACACCCATCCAGCAAAATGCCTTTACCATACCGGTAAAAGATAAGGTAGACCTGCTGCTGGGCGTCAACAACATCGCCATGAAAGGAGGAGCCAGCTTTGTCAATTCCGCTATCCTGGCCATCAACGAACAAAAGTTTTTTGCTTCCACCGATGGGTCTTATATAGATCAGGACATACATCGTCTTTTCCCGACTTTCACCGTCACTAAGATAGACCGCGCCAGCGGTAAATTTGAAACCCGCAAATCACTCAGCTCTCCGGTAGGTATGGGATATGAATATCTCACGCCTACGGCAGACAATAAGGTAGGCGGTGTGGTGACCCGTTATAAAGACCGTTACGATATGCTGGAAGACGTGAAAAACGCCACCGCAGACGTAGACCAGAAACTGAAAGCCAAATCAGTGGAACCCGGTAAATACGATCTGGTGCTGGATCCTTCCCATCTCTGGCTTACCATCCACGAATCAGTGGCGCACCCTACAGAACTGGACCGCGTACTGGGCTACGAAGCCAACTATGCCGGTACCAGCTTCCTCACACTCGACAAGTGGAAATCACGCAACTTCCAGTTTGGCAGCAAACTGGTGAATGTGGTGGCAGACAAACTGCAGCCCGGTTCTCTCGGTGCCGTAGGATATGACGATGAAGGCGTGAAATGTGGTCAGTGGGACCTGATCAAAGACGGTGTGCTGGTCAACTACCAGGCTATCCGTGACCAGGCCCATATCATCGGCCTCGATCATTCACAAGGTTGTTGCTACGCGCAAAGCTGGTCCGATGTGCAGTTCCAGCGTATGCCCAACGTATCCCTGCAGCCAGGAAAAGAAAAGCTGAGCGTAGATGATATGATCAAAAATGTAGAGAAAGGTATCTACATCATCGGTGATGGCTCTTTCTCTATCGACCAGCAACGCTATAACTTCCAGTTTGGCGGACAAACATTCTACGAAATAAAGAACGGACAGATTGTGGGCATGCTGAAAGATGTGGCCTACCAGGCTAATACACAGGAGTTCTGGAACAGCTGTACCGCTATCGCTGACAAGAGCGACTACCGCCTCGGTGGCGCCTTCAACGATGGTAAGGGCCAGCCCGGACAGTCCAACGCGGTGTCGCATGGCAGTTCCACTACCCGCTTCAATGGTGTAAACGTTATTAACACAGCAAGAAAAATCTGATCTAACGCACATGGCTATATTAAAAAAAGAAGAAGCAAAAGCATTACTGCAGAAAGTGCTCGCCTACTCCAAAGCAGATGAATGCGAAGTGTCCCTCCGCGGAGAAGAAGGCGGCAACATCCGCTATGCGCGCAATGCCGTATCTACTGCCGGAGATATCGATAATATCACCCTATCTGTCACCTCTTCCTTTGGCAAACGCTCCGGTACCGCCACCATCAACGAGTTTGATGATGCCGCCCTGGAAAGGGTGGTGAAACGCGCTGAAGAGCTGGCCCGCCTGGCTCCGGAGAATCCGGAGTATATGCCGCTCCGTGGTCCTGCCGATTTTAAGGATTCCAAAACATATGTTGAAGCTACTGCCGCCATGACGCCGGATACCCGCGCAGAGGCCGTAGCCAAAAGTATTCAGGTAGCTAAAGAAGCAAGCCTTGAAGCCGCAGGCTTCATCGAAAACACCTCCAGCTTCAGCGCTATCATGAATTCCAAAGGTCTGTTTGCTTATGATAGAGATACCAACGTAGTGTTTACCATTACTACCCGCAACAATGCCGGAACTGGTTCCGGCTTTGCTGCGCGGGGATACAACGACATCAGCAAACTGGACACGCTTGCTGCTACAAAGATCGCTGCCACCAAGGCCAGCGGATCTGCCGGTGCCAGAGCGATAGAGCCGGGTAAGTACACCGTGATACTGGAGCCGGTAGCTGCCACTTACATGCTCGAAAACATGTTCCGCGGCCTCGACGCCCGTAATGCAGATGAAGGCCGTAGCTTCATGAGCAAACCCGGTGGTGGTAACCGTATCGGTGAACAGCTCATGGACGAAAAAGTGACACTCTACTCTGATCCGTTCCATCCCGATTTGCCTGCCAATACCTGGAGCCGCGATGGTTTCCCACTCGAAAAAACAACCTGGGTAGACAAAGGAGTCGTGAAAAACCTTGTCTATTCCCAGTACTGGGCTAAAAACAAAGGTGTACAGCCTGTGCCGCAGCCCTCCAATATCATCATGGAAGGTGGCACCGCCTCACTGGAAGACCTGATCAAAAGCACAGAAAAAGGGATTCTCGTTTCCCGTCTGTGGTATATCAGGTTGGTGGATGCCCAGACACTGCTGCTGACCGGCCTTACCCGCGACGGAACTTTTTACATCGAAAACGGTGAAATCAAATATCCTGTTAAAAACTTCCGCTTCAATGAAAGCCCGGTCATCATGCTCAACAATGTGGAGGCGCTGGGTAAAACAGAAAGAAGCATCAGTATTGAATCCTACAGGAGTTATCTGATTCCGCCGATGAAGATCAGGGACTTTACTTTTACCTCTCTGTCCGACGCTATTTAGAAGGAATATTATCATGATTGAATGGATGGATGTTTTGTTCGCTGTAACTTGTTATATTTAAACAATAATAGCAGCCAACAGAGCATCCATTTTTTTTAGCCAATGCGCAGTTGTCCCCCGAAGAAGAACGAACCGCCAAAGTCCCCGTGCAGCAACCCTTTTAAGTGATTATAAAATATTTTGCCATGTTATTACCTGAACTTAATGCCATCAACTTTAGTACTGAAAAATTTATGATCAACCTTTAATCCTGCTATAATGAAAAGAAGAGACTTCCTCCATTACACAGGCCTTGGGCTGGGTGCAGGTTTGCTGTCCCAGATACCCATTATCGGAAAAGCGGTTCCTTTAGACGCTCCCTGGTATACAATCGACCCTGCCAGAAAAAAGGAACTCGCCGATGTGGCCCTTAATGCAGCCCGTAGTAAAGGTGCATCCTATACGGATGTGCGCATAGGCCGCTATCTCAACCAGTTTCTCATAACCCGTGAAGACAAGGTTGAAAATGTTGTTAACACTGAATCTTATGGAATCGGCATCCGTGTGCTCGCCAACGGTTGCTGGGGCTTTGCTTCCACCGATCAGATGGACAAGGACAGCATCGCCAGAACAGCCGCTACTGCAGTGGCTATCGCCAAAGAAAATGCCCGTCTGCTCACCACCCCTGTACAGCTCGCACCACAAAAAGGATATGGTGAAGTAAGCTGGAAAGCCCCTGTCGAAAAAAATGCTTTCGAAGTGCCGGTAAAGGAGAAGGTAGATCTGCTGCTTTCTGTCAACGATGTCGCCATGAAAAACGGCGCTGACTATGTAGGCTCTTATATGTTCCTGGTGAATGAACAGAAATACTTCGCCAGCTCCGACGGGTCCTATATAGATCAGGATGTACACCGTATCTGGCCTACTTTCCAGATCACCAAAATCGACAAGGCCACCGGCAAGTTTGAAACACGCGATGCACTCAGCGCTCCACGCGGCATGGGATATGAGTACATGATCCCCCGTGAATCGGACAAGATTAAAGGGGTGACAACGTTGTACCGTGACCGTTATGATATGGTAGAAGATGCCCGACAGGGCGCACAGCAGGTAGGGGAGAAGCTGAAAGCCAAATCTGTGGAGCCAGGAAAATATGACCTGATCCTCGATCCTTCCCATCTCTGGCTGACCATTCACGAATCGGTAGGACACCCGACTGAACTGGACCGTGTGCTGGGCTATGAAGCCAACTTTGCCGGTACCAGCTTCCTGACCCTCGACAAATGGGAGTCTAAGAAATTCCAGTTCGGTAGTCCGCTGGTAAACATCGTGGCGGATAAAACACAACCAGGCTCTCTGGGCGCTGTAGGCTATGATGACGAAGGGGTAGGTACACAGAAATGGGACCTGATTAAAGATGGTGTGCTGGTCAACTACCAGGCTATCCGTGACCAGGCACATATCATCGGATTGAACCAGTCTCAGGGCTGCTGCTATGCCCAAGGTTGGTCTGATGTGCAGTTTCAGCGTATGGCCAATGTATCCTTGCAACCCGGTACAGCTTCCCTGACGCCTGCCGAAATGATCAAAAATGTAGAGAAAGGTATCTTCATCGCAGGCAACGGCTCTTTCTCCATCGATCAGCAGCGCTACAATTTCCAGTTCGGCGGACAGGTCTATTATGAAATCAAAAACGGCCAGATCGTGGGCATGCTCAAAGATGTGGCTTACCAAAGCAATACACAGGAATTCTGGAACTCCTGTGCTGCCATCGCAGATAAAAGGGATTACCGCCTCGGAGGTTCCTTCTTCGATGGAAAAGGCCAGCCATCGCAGGTGAGCGCCGTTTCCCACGGCTCTGCCACTGCACGTTTCAACGGAGTAAATGTTATTAATACAGCTAGAAAAATTTAATATATGCCGATACTCAGTAAAGAAGCAGCGCAGGCATTATTGAAAAAAGTGCTTGCCTACTCAAAAGCAGATGAATGTGAGGTACGCCTCTTTGGTGGCGAATCCGGTAATGTGCGTTATGCGCGTAACGCCGTATCTACCAGTGGTGCCAACAGTAAAAGTACACTGGTGGTATCTTCTGCTTTCGGTAAAAAACTGGGAACAGCTACCATCAACGAATTTGATGATGCTTCCCTGGAGAAGGTGGTCAGAAGAGCAGAAGAACTGGCCCGCCTGGCACCGGAGAACCCGGAATACATGTCTGTTCTGGGCCCGCAGCAATATGCCGCCGCATCTGCTACCTTTCATAAAGATACAGCTGCCGTAGACCCGGCCTACCGCGCAGAAGCAGTAGCACAAAGCCTCTCCATCACCAAACAAAATCACCTGGTGGCGGCCGGTTATCTGGAAAACAACGTCGGCTACTCCGCCATAATGAATTCCAAGGGGCTTTTCGCCTACTACGATTCTACAGACATTAACTTCAGCATCACCGTCCGCACAGAAGACGGTACCGGCTCCGGTTATGCAGCTAAAGCATATAACGACGTCACCAAACTGGATATTAAAAAAGAATCCAGCGCAGCGGCTATGAAAGCTGCTGGTTCCAAAGGCGCTAAAGCATTGGAACCCGGCAAATACACGGTGATCCTGGAACCCGCCGCTTCCATCGTGTTACTGGAAAATCTCATCTTTGGTATGGATGCCCGCAGTGCGGAAGAAGGCAGAAGTTTCCTCAGTAAGGCTGGCGGCAAAACCAAGCTGGGAGATAAACTCATGGATGATAGTGTTACTATCTACTCCGATCCCTGGCATCCTGATATGCCTACTTCCTATTACAACGGTGATGGAAGACCCCAGGAAAAAATCACCTGGATCGAAAAAGGAGTGGTTAAAAATATGTATTATTCCCGCTACTGGGCACAGAAGGATAATGTAAGAGCCGTTCCTTCTCCGGATGCCTTTATCATGGAAGGCGGTACTGCTTCGCTGGAAGATCTGATCAAAAGCACTGAGAAGGGTATCCTCGTAACACGCTTCTGGTATATCCGTCCGGTAGACCCACAAACGCTGTTGTTTACAGGGCTTACCCGCGACGGAACTTTCTACATCGAAAACGGAGTGATCAAACATCCGGTGAAGAACTTCCGTTTCAATGAAAGTCCGGTGATCATGTTGAATAACGTGGAAGCCCTGGGTAAACCAGAAAGGGCAGTGAGTGGTGAAAGTGGCGCCAGTGCCATATTACCGCCGATGAAACTGCGGGAGTTTACCTTCACTTCTTTGTCAGATGCGATCTAAGCGTCGCATCAACGGAAATAAAAGAGGCCTGAGCAGATAACATTGCTCAGGCCTCTTTTTTAGTTTATGATCTCTTCGGATTCTTTATTTCTGGGTAGATAGTATAAATAATAGAAAGCCAGTATGAGCAGACCGGATACAAAAGGAATCAGGGCCAGGTGTTTAAAGGTGACGGGACCTGTTATCACCTGCGCATCAAAATGGAAAAACTCGCTGATCATCCAGTAAGAGTTGGCAGAGATCCATAAGGAGATGGCCACATTATGGCACAGCTCCGACATAAACTGTCTGGTACGCCAGGCTATTACCAGAGAGATGATAAGGGTGGGGAAGATCATGGCTATACCCAGTGGTTTCCAGATCATGCACCAGCTGATGTCTTTCAACAGCCAGAAAACAATATGCAGGTTTTCCATTTTCCGGTAACTTAAAGGAATAGTGTATACCGGCGCAGATTTGGCCTCTTTGATCATACTGTGCTAGAGATTAAAGTTGATAAGTTTGCAAAAATATAAAAACACCTTCACAGTGGCTGGAAAATTTGCGTGGGAATAATGTTTATATTCGCTGGCATGAACGCATTTTACTGGTCATTCCGCCATACTCGTTTTCACGGGATCAACTGGATTCCGGAAGAGTTCAGCCGTGTGATGATCATTATTCATGGTATTGGGGAAGATATCAGCCGTTATGCGCCGGTGGCGCGGTTCTTCAATCAGGAAGGATATGCGGTGGTAGGGCTCGATCATTACGGGCATGGTAAAAGTGATGGCAAAAGAGGCGCTACGCCCGGGTTTGAATATATACTCGACTATGAAGCCGCTTTCCTGGCGCATATAAAGGAACTGTACCATAAACCGGTGGTGATGTATGGCCATAGTATGGGTGGTGGCGTGCTGACCGGTTTCCTGCTCAGAAGATCCCCCGATATCCTGGCTGCTGTTATCTCCGCTCCGGCACTGATTGTGGCCAAACGCCCGGGTGCCTTGCTCCGTGGCCTGCTGAAGATGCTGAACCGCGTGGTGCCTAATATCCGACTCAACCAGGGCCTGGATATCACCAAAATTTCCCATGATTTAGAAGAAGTGGAAAAGTTCCGTCATAACCCCCTTCGCCATGATAAAATAAGTATACGGCTGGCGAATGATATGATTCAGAATGGCCTGTGGTGCCTGGAACATGCTGATACCCTGAAAACCCGCTCCCTGCTTATCCATGGTGTCGATGATGCCTTCACGGCGGTGGAAGGCTCCCGCCTCTTTGCCGACAAAGCCCCTGCTTCGATGCTGACTTACCGGGAATGGCCCGGCGACTATCATGAACTGCACAACGAATTTAACCGTAAGGAAGTGCTGAATTTTATTGCCGGCTGGCTCAGTGCGGTACGCTGACAGTGCATACTATATACCTTGCGTAGTGAGTTGCTACATTCGTATAAAACAATACATCCTATGGCCATTAGAAAACGAAAGGAGAGTGCCGATCTTACCGTTAGCCCGGGATCGGACGTAGTCCTTAACATCAGCATCGGAAACGCTCAGATAGGCGCCAGCGTTATACGCCTTGACAATGATGATAACCCCCTTGCAAAAGGTGAAATCCGTAACCTCCAGCTGGGAAAGGCAGATCAACTGAAGGGCAAAGTCCTGCATGTGATTACCAACGTACTGGATACCAACAGCCTTACCAATGGCATCGTTGTTACCTACTCCTTCAGTGGATGTACCCCTTCCGTGGTCCTCTACCAGGATGAAGTAATAACAGATGGAGACATCATGTCCTTTTTGCTGGACTTTAATTTTAAATAGACCATGAAAAAGTTACTCCTATGGACGTTGCTCCTGGCAGCAACCAGTCCCGGCTATGCCCAGTTGAAAGACTCCCTGAAGATATCCGATATGACCATGCCTACGGCACCCGGATTGATCCTGGCAGACAAGGCGCCGGCAGCCATCGACAAACCCGTCAACCCCAAAGCATTTGGTATCAGCCTGCTGAACCTGTGGCAGGGTGGCGCGGTAGAGGTCACACCATACTGGCTTACCAACAAGCCCGGTCTGACCTTCGAACGTTACCTCAATAACCGTTTCCCCATTCTGCAGACGTTTAATGTCTCCGCAGCCACCTTCAAAACAGACACCTCCACCAGTCTGTCTGCCGGCTTCCGGACACAGGTATTCCGCTTTTTCTACCGTAAAAACCGGGATGCCATGATGAAGAAGAAAAAGGAAATAGAGGACCTGTTGGCTACAGATCCTGATAAGCTCGACACCGTAGCCATCGCGCAGAAAAATGCTGAACTGCGGGCCATGTTTGATGTGCAGCGCAATCAGGGCGTCGTGATCGTAGAACTGGCAGGTGCCCTGGCCGGCGATGCGCCTAATAACAGATTCAAAAACCTGTCGACATCCCGCTCCGGTATCTGGACCAACGTACGCTGGGCTCCCGGCAACTTCCCGCTCGACTTCGTCGCCCTGGGCCGCTATACCTGGAGCAACACACCCGCCGACAGTAACCTGCTCGATTATGGGATGTCCGTCAACTACCAGAAAGGTCGCTTCGACCTATCTGCCGAATATGTCAACCGTCACGATCTGAAGAACGCCATCAACTATGACCGCCTGGCCTTTATCGCCAACTTCATGATCAGCGACAGCTTCTACGCCGTAGCTGCCTTTGGCAAAAACTTCGATAAAAAGGATAACATCCTCGCCGTATTTGGTGTTAAGTTTGCGTTGTCAAGAGAACGCCTGAAACTGTGATTAATGCTGATACTCCTGATTTTCCTGATGGGCGAAGACATAAGCGAAAATAAAAAGCGAAGAAGCCATTGAATATAATTTCAATGGCTTCTTCGCTTTTATCATCATCTGATACATCACTACTTCCTTCATCTTCGCTCACATCTCCGCTCATCAGGAGCATCAGTGGTATCATATCCATCATGGTTCCGGCTCATCAGGAAAATCAGGAGTATCAGCATTCATCACCGTTATGGGTTGGTGGACCATAACCCCGCTGATTTCAGCAGCACTCTTCTGTTCATTTTAAGCTGCGCAACGATGAACTCCGCGAGGTCTTCAGGCTGCAATACTCTCTCCGGGTTGCCATCGGTGAGGTTGAGTGCTTTGGCCATATCGGTGGCGATGGTGCTGGGGGTGAGGGCGCTGACGCGTATATTATGTTTTCTTACTTCAAGCATCAGTGATTCGGTGAGGCCCAGCAGGCCAAACTTAGAGGCGCTGTAGGCGCTGGTGAGCGGGGCGCCACGCTGGCCGGCTGTAGAAGCTATGTTGATGATGTCGCCGGTTTGACGGGCTATCATGTCTGGTAATATAGCACGGGTTACATAGTATACGCCGAGCAGGTTTACACGGATAATGTCTTCCCATTGTGCGGGAGTGAGGTCCATAAATCCGCCGAATGCGGCGATACCTGCATTGTTGATCAGAATGTCGATGCTGCCCAGCTCCTGGGTAAGAGTGGCTACGGCTGCGTTTACGGCTTCCATGGAGCCCACGTCGGCAATAGCATAGGTGGCTTTAACACCCAGCCCGCTAACAGCTTCTACCACTTCTTTCAACGGTGCTTCACTGCGGCCTATTAAAGCAATATCTGCCCCTTCCTGTGCGAGGGCCACGGCTACAGCACGTCCTATTCCTTTACCACCGCCTGTGATCAGCACCTTTTTTCCTTGTAATGATTCCATATTTACTGCTTTTAGCCCGCAAAGATAACCCCTGTCACCCGTAACAGGCGTTAATTTTTGTTTATCTTCGTTTTTTTAAGGCCATACACGTATGATAACTATTTCCAACGAATTGCTGACGATTCAACTGGCTGAGGCTGGTGCAGAACTGCAACATATTGTCCGTAACGATTCCGGGCTGGAATACCTGTGGAGCGGAGATCCTGCCATATGGGGTAAAAAAAGCCCCGTGCTGTTCCCGATTGTAGGCGGACTGAAAAATAATACCTACACCTATAATGGTCACGCATACACGCTGGGAAGACACGGTTTTGCCAGAGAACAGGTTTTTACGGTAGAAGAGCATACCGGTACACAGGTTACCTTCCTGCTGAAAGACAGCGACGCTACTTTATCCGTATATCCGTTCCGGTTTGTTTTTCGGGTACGTTATGTGCTGGAAGGTGACAGGCTGCAGGTGAGTTATCTGGTGGAAAATACAGACAGTAAGGAATTGTTCTTTTCTGTAGGCGGGCATCCGGCTTTCAGGGTCCCGCTGGTGGAGGGTTCCGGCTACGAAGATTATTACCTGGAATTCAATAAAACAGAAACGGCTGGCCGCTATCCGCTGTCTCCGGGAGGGCAGATAGAGCTGACACCGGTACCGTTATTACAACAAACACAGGAACTGCCTTTAAAGAAGTCGTTGTTCCTGGAAGATGCGCTGGTATTCAAAAACCTGACTTCCGATGCCATCAGTATCCGCAGCCATAAAACACCACATGGCCTCACGGTATCATTTGATGGTTTCCCTTATATGGGCATATGGGCCGCCAAAAACGCGGACTTTGTATGTATTGAACCCTGGTGTGGCATCGCCGACAATGTGGCTGCCACCGGTGAACTAAGTGAAAAAGAAGGCATCAACAAATTAGCGCCGGGAGAAAAATTTGAACGCACCTGGACCGCCTCGTTTTTTTAATCTATGTCATGAATTATAAAATCATCACCGATGAACAAGCCCTGAAAGCGTTCATCGACTGGCTGCCGGCTTGTAATGAGCACGAGCAGTATTACCTATGCCTGCTGTCCCGTACCAAATATCTGGAAGGAGATCACGGCCTTAAAGCCGATAAACAACAGCTGAAACGTTTCACCAGCAAAAAAGAAAATATGCTGGAAAAAATAAAGCAGCTGGAATGTGCTGTCGGGGCCTATACACAAGGTGGTATCATCATCCCGCAGGAAGCGCTGGCCCTGTATATCAGCATTAATCCCCGCGACCTGTGGAAGGCTACCTACACTTCGCTGGTGACATTCGCCCAGAACATCCAGGCAGAGGCACGCGTGAAAAATCCACATCAGGAAGTAATGAGCGCTATTCAGCAGTCATGCAGCAACAAATACTATATCGATATTGATGTGGATGCCAAAGATCCGGCCATCCTGGAGCAAATCAGGGAATACCTGAATCCTTCCTGCCTGACGGTCATGGAAACAAGAGGTGGCTATCATGTGTTGGTAGAGCTGGCAGCAGTGGACCCGGCATTTAAAAAATCATGGCATCCCAATATCATGAAGCTGCCGAATGTAGATCAGAGCGGAGATAATATCGTTCCTGTGCCGGGATGTACACAGGGTGGTTTCACACCGAAGTTTATTTAGAGATTTAGTTATTTTCTTATTTAGGGATTTAAGCCTTCATTCAATCATCAAATCCCTAAATAAGAAAATAACTAAATAACTAAATTAAAAATTATATCCTGCTTTCAGACCAAAGAACCCGTGGGTGCCGTCTTTAAACCAAGCTTCATATTTTCCTTCTACATCCAGGCCCAGTAAACGGATACCCAGACCAGGAGCTACCAGCGCACCGGTACCATTGTTGTAATCACCGGTAAAGTGGGCGGTACCGCCTTCTACTTTCACATACAGGATAGACACCAGTTGATAACGCAGACCCAGTCTTACCGGTATCACTTTGGCAGAAGCAATTTTAATATTGCCGTTGTCGAGGGTCTTGCCCTTAAAGTAATCAAACCCTACAGAGCCTACGGCGGTGAGGCCGGCAATCAGCTTAACATCTGCCCCCAAACCAACACCAAATCCGGTGTTGTGAGTAGTGCTGAAATCACCGGTGGGGAAACCTACTTCAGCATAAGGACCAATACTGAATCTTTTTAACTGTGCCTGCGAAGTTTGTGCACCCATACATAACGTCAGCATGACTGCCATAAAGGCCAGGATGTTTCTTTTCATAAGAACAAATTTTCAAAGGAAATGGTGGTAGTATTCGTAACAGGTCCAAAAATAAGGAAGAATTACGAATTGCAAGCCACCAATTAAGCCTCCGATTCCTGCAGCACCAGTTGTTTGTCTCCCCGGCCATTGGCGGAAGGTGTTACGGCATGTTCGGGCGTAATCTTCGGCGGCATCAGTTTATACACTACCGGTGTTACGATCCTCGACAGCAGGGTGGAGCTGATAAGGCCACCAATCAGTACAATAGCCAGCGGGGCAATCATTGGGTTGGTGGAGATAGCGATGGGTATCAATCCTCCTATAGCCGTCAGCGATGTCAGTACGATCGGAAGGAAGCGTATCTCGCCGGCTTCCCGTATAGCCGCTTCCAGTGATTTGCCCTGCATCCGCAGCTGATTGGTAAAATCCACCAGCAAGATGGTGTTCTTTACTTCAATACCGGCCAACGCTATCAGTCCCACAATGGCGATAAAAGAAAGGGAGTTGCCGGTAAGCCATAAGGCAACAGCCGCACCTACGATACCCAGCGGTATTACAGACAGCACGATCAGCGTACTTTTAAAGGTTTTAAATTCCAGTATCAGTACAGCAATGAACAGAAAAATCGTTACAATGATGATGCTCATAAAACCACCGAAGGAATTTTTCCGGCTCTCTACTTCACCACCCATCTCATAAGTATAGCCAGCAGGTAACTTCAGCTGGTCCATCTGTTGGATCACATCATTGATAACCCGATCCGGCAGAAAACCTTTTTTCACAAAAGCCCCGATGGTGACTAACCTGTTTTTTTCCTGATGATTGATGCTCAGCGGAGAAGTTTCCAGTTGAATGGTCGCTACCTGTGACAAAGGCACAGCGGTACCGGCCATATTGTTGACATACAGGTCGCGGAATACGTCCAGCGTGGGTTTGCCGTCTTTGTGTTTGGTTACCAGGATGTCGTAATCACTGTCGTTTTCGTCATTGTATTTACCCAGGTTGATACCGGCAATGGCTAAACGAACAGCCCTGTCGATGCCCACCGTAGGAATTCCCAGCTGCTGCGCTTTCTCCCTGTCAATGTTTACGCGTACATCTGATTTCAGGGTACTGACAGGATTATTGATGTAGATAGTGCCGGGTGTCTTTGCCAGCATTTTTTCTACCTGACCAGCCAGGATACGCAGGCCGTCGAGGTTATCGCCAAACAGCCGTACTTCTACAGGAGCGGTTACCGGAGGGCCCTGCTCAAAATTCTTTACTTCCACTTTAGCGCCCGGATAAGGTGTCCATTTATGGCGGAGTTTTTCTATAAGGGCTATTTTGTCTGCAGGGCTGGTATGCTCGTCCAGCTGGATGAACAGCTGAGCGTAGTCGCTGTGTTCATTTTCCTGTGCTTCGTTGTAATAGATACGGGGATTGCCTTTGCCGATGTTGCTGGCGATGTAACGGATGTTTTTTTCCTGCCGCAGCTCTTTTTCCAGTTGCTCCACAATATGATTGGTATAGGCGAGGTTGGACTGTGGCGGGGCCAGTACGTTGATCAGGAACTGCGGTTTTTCGGATGCAGGGAAGAGACCGAAGCCAACAGCTTTCATCAATACAATAGAACCACCAAACAACAGCAGCGATACTATCATGGTGAGAACAGGCCGGTGCAGGGCTTTGTCCAGTAACCGGGCATAACTGCCATGGATAAGCTTTTTAAGCAGCCGCATAAAAATATTACCTTCCGGATGACCACTGTGTTCTTTCAATAAACGACTGGCCAGGAAAGGAATAATTGTCAATGATACAATCATAGAGGCCAGTACGCTGAAAATTACAGCCAGCGGCATACTGCGGATAAAATCACCGCTGCCTTCCGGCAGAAACACCAGCGGCATAAAGGCAATGATCAGCGTGGCGGTACATCCTACCACAGCCATGCCTATCTGGCCGGTGGCCTTCAGCGTGGCTTCCATGCGGGTATGTCCTTCCAGCATCCACCGTTCTATGTTTTCTATGACCACAATGCTGTCATCTACCAGCAACCCCAATGCTACTACCAAACCTACTATGCTGAGCTGGTTGAGGTTGTAGCCAAACAGCTGCAACAACACAATGCCAATGGAGAGAGACAAGGGTATCGAAATCATCACGATCAGGGCCGGGCGCTGGCCCAATGGCAACAGCGTAAATGCTACCAGCAGAATGGCAATGATAAAGTCTTTGCCCAGGCCACTTAAGCGATGGTTTACCGCTTCAGCCTGATCAAAGTAATGTACCATGTCTATATTGGCAGGCAGTGTTTGTTTAAACCGCTCTATAACGGGTTTGTACAGTTGTTGTGTTTTACTGATGTTCTCTCCTGATTTCTGGGCGGCAGATACAGTAATACTACGATGCCCGTTTAATCGGGTAAAGTACTTTTCATCTTCAAACCCATAGTACACCTTGGCAATGTCTTTCAGGAAGATGTTTTTTCCGTTGGCAGCCGTAACAATCGTATTGCTGATCTCATCAATGTTTTTGTAGTTACCGCTGGTTTTTATGTTGAAGCTTTTTTCTCCTGCATCGATGCTGCCTCCGGGAATGTTGGCCATTTCGCCCTGGATAGCTGCCAACACGGTGCTGGAAGGAAGATGCAGCTGCGCCATTTTGTCTAGCTCCAGTTCCACCCGCACCTGCTGATCAGGCAGGCCGTGTATCTTCACATTTTTAAGGCTGGATATTTTCTCGAGGTCTTCCTGCAGCTTTTCTGCATAATAACGTAGTTTGTCGCGGGAAGCGTTTTCTGAAATAAGGGCCACCTGTAGCACATTCACATCCGAAGGTTCCAGCTTTCTTACCTCTATGCTGTAAATATCAGTGGGCAGGGATGCTTTTTTGTTGTTGACTTCTCTCACCAGCTCCTGATATTTCTGGTCTACGTTGGAACTGTATTTATACTCTACCCGCATAACAGCCACTCCATCGCTGATAGCGGTACGCAGCCTTTTAATATCGGCCAGGGCATAGATATCTTTCTCCAGCGGGTTCACCACCAGGTCTTCCATGTCTTTAGGGCTGGTGCCGGGATAGATGACCACCACGGTAAACTGCGGCGCTTTCATTTCCGGGTCTTCGGAGCGGGGCATATTGAGGATGGTTGTGATGCCGAGCACAATGATCATTAAGAAGATCACGAGGGTGAACTGATAGTTCTTAACGGCATAACCGGATATTTTCATGATGGTAGTTGTTATTGGATGATGCGGATAGATGACTGGTCTTTGAGATAGGCGCTGCCTGAAATGATCAGGGATCTGGCCTGTTCCATGCCATGGCTGATAAGCACCTGGTCTTTTTCCATGCCGGCGATGGTTACGGGTATGCGCCGGGCAGTTTTATTGTCGTTGGTGACAAACACATAGCCGTTGCTGCCGTTGCCATCGAGCAGGGCGGCATAAGGTATACTCCAGGCAGTACCACCGCCTGTACCGCCGGTGCTGATATAGCATCTGCCAAACATACCGGTGGCAATGGCGGCGGGCTTGCTGCCACTGAGCTGTACGTCTATCACGAAGGTGCCGCTGGCGGCATCTATGCCTTCTGATTTACGTGTAACCGTTCCCGGGAATGTTTCGCCGGGTAGGGAAGGGGTTTCAACAGTAGCTTTGTCGCCCGTTTTTACCTGGGCCCATTCCTTATCGGTAACGCCTATACGAAGTATCCAGTGAGCGTTGCGGGCACCGTTTATTTGCAGGACGGACGTACCGGCGTTAACAAACTGGCCGGGGTTGGCGAGTTTACGCAGTACATACCCGTCTTTGGTGGCACGGATGGTGGAATAGCTCCGGTTAAACTGTACCGTATTGAGCTGCTGACGGGCCAGGTCCAGGGCGGTTTTGCTGTTTTGCAGCTGCTCCAGCGTAGCTACACTGTCGTTGTGAAGATTAAGCATACGCTGATAATCCCGCTGGGCTTTTTCGAGTGCAAGCTGTGATTGTTGTACCTGTGCGTCTATTTCGGTGAGGTTGAGTGTGGCCAACACCTGGCCGCTGTGTACAGCGTCTCCTTCTTTAACCTGTATGGTATTGATGATACCATTGGTTTTGAAAGACAGGTTTACTTCGTCATCTGTGGTAAACTGTCCGGAAGCATGGATGGATAAGGCGCTACCCTGTTTCTCCAGTGATATCACTTTCACCGGTATTACATCGGTGGTGTCAGTGGTGGTGGCGACAGGTTTTTTACTGCCGCAGGAAAACAACAGCAGGGAGAGCGGGAGCAAGAGAATACTATTTTTCATGGGAGTGTTTTTATTATTGAACAGAGTCGATATTGTAAGATGCCTGTGCACGTTCCATGGCGGCGTAGGCGGTTTGTACGGCTGCCTGTGTAACGGCCATCTGCAGTTGTGCCTGCGTAAGCTGGTTCTGTGCGTCGAGCAATTCTATGTAGAGTAATTGTCCTTCCTTGTAAACCTTCAGCTGGTCGCGGTAATAACGTTGTGCAAAGGAAAGTTGGCTTTGCGCCGTAACGAAGTTGCGCAGCGCTGTATGGTAATTGTTGGTCGCCTGGTAAGATTGCAGCTGCATGGACTCGGTGGCTCTGTCTGTCGCATTGTTGATAGCTTGTATATCAAGACCGGCCTGTTTGATACGATACTTGTATTTATGTGAGCCGAAGAGCGTCCATTCGAGATTAACACCAAAGAGATAGTAGCGCGACTTATCGTCTAAACGCATGCCGGTGGCTTGTGAGCCAAGATCGAGGAAGGTGCTGAGTTTTGGGATGAGATAGGATTGCTGCAGTTTTTCGTTCAGTCGGTAGGTGGTAGCAGCACTTTTATATTCCAGTAGTTCTTCCCGTCCCTGAATGCCGCCGGAAGGGATGTCACGGATGCCGCTGAGCAGGCTGCTGTCCAGTGTGATGTTTTCTTCCAGACCACGGTTCAACAGGAAGTTGAAATAGGCTTTCGCATTTTGTTGCTCATTGACAGCTTTGCTGATAGAAGCGTCGGTTTTCTCTTTTTCAGTCTGAGAGCGGTAAAGGGCTGTGTTGTTGCGGATACCGTTGCGTACCATGCTTTCGTTGATGCGGATGTTTTCCTGGATCAGGGCGAGGGCGTTGTTGTAGATGGCTACTGCCTGCGTGGCCTGGTAGTATTGGTAGTAAGCCGTTTTGATATCCTGTACCAGCTGTCTCTTGTAAACATTGAGTGAAGCCTGTTGTCTGGTCAGCTGTTCTCTTTTGATTTTCTGGTTATAATAGATCTCAGCATTGATCAATGGCAGACTGGTCCTGAATTTGGCGTCGTAAAAGTTATCGGGACTTAACAATACGGATGCGTTTTCCACCTGTGGAAACTGGTGACTGTTGGTCAACTGGTTAAGGCTGCTATATACAGGGTTCAGCATGTCACCAATGGGAATATCGATGGTGCGGCCGCCGGCGGCTTTGGTGTAGCTGCCCAGGAAGGTGACGTTGGGGCCAAAGAGGCTTCTGGCTTCCTGCAGGGCTGCCATCGCTTTCTCCAGCTGGAAGTGCTGGTCTTTCAGTCCTTTGTTGTTGGTGAAGGCTTGTTGTATATACTGGTCCAGTATAGTGTTTTGTGGAGAAGCCAGAGCGTCCGTTTGTAGCGTGTCTTGCCGCAGTATATCGGTGACGGACAGGAGCGATGCCGCCGGGCGATGGATGCCCGATACGCTCAAACCCGCTGCCAGCAAGCTCGTTAACAATGATCCTTTTGTGATGAATGTCAACATAATGAACAGTGTTTATTTATCTCGAAAAAATAAAAGCCTGAAAGGCTTTGGTAGTCGGTGTTTATATACTAAACAGTGTTTAATGGTGTCGCTGAAAAAAGGCCCATGGCCTTTCTTAGACGGCAGTGACTGCCATTAATATTTTGCTGGTCAGGTACCAGTCCCATTCTTCACAAAAGCGTTTTCACGCACCTAACATTTGATTACTTCAAGATAAGCCCGGATAGCATCGTCGATACTGATGTTGAGTGCTTTTTCCGGAAGCTTGCATACTTTCAGCCTTGAACGCAGGTCCAGACTGATCAGCCCGTGGGCAAAGGCCCATATAGACAAGGCGGCGGTCGTTGGATCTGCAAAACGGAGACGTTTTTTCTCTATACATTCCGCTACCAGATGATATAAAGCATCATAAGCAGAATCTCCGTTCTTCCATTTTTCCTGTTCGCCTTCGGCATTCATCGGCGCTTTGATAATAAACATCAGGTCATACAACTCCGGATTGGCGCGATAGAAGCCAATATAAGCCCAGGCCAGCTGTACCAACCGCTCTATCGGGTCGGCCGCTGTCAGATTGTGTGCAAAATGGGCTGCCAGCTCAGTAAATGCTTCTTTCTGCACATCATACAACAACTCATCCTTGTCTTTGTAATACAGATAAATAGTGGCAGGGCTGTATTCTATTCTGTCTGCTATGTTCCGGATAGAAACCTTTTCATAACCCACTTCCACAAACATTGCCATCGCTGCATCCACAATTCGTCTGCGCATGTCCGCTCGCTCACGCTCTTTTCTTTCTGCTATGCCCATGTTAAATTGTTTACGATGCAAATATACTGAACGCTGTTTATTTTCCAAATTTGGCCGGAAACTTTTTAAAAGTTCCCATTCAAACTTGCGTAAAAGTGCCGTCCAATACGGCGGATGGGTTTGGCTGCATATGGGATGCAGTAATGCCTGGGGGACAATTGTGGTATACATACGAGGTTTAACATTGGGATTAGTAAATATGTGTACAGTCTTTCCTTAGCGTCTTACCTGGCGTTATGACATCTTTCCGTCTGTAAAAATTCAATTTCCTTTAAATCCGGTTGTAACGATAATGGATATACGTAATTGTTCCTGGTTCAAAAGTATCCATCTGCACTAACAAAGTAATCTGCACTTTGTTTGAATGTGTCGTTTTACAGCGTGTCAAAAAACAATCAATGGTTGCAACCGAACACAATGACGGATTGTTATGCATATATGAAAATTTCTCCGGCTAACAGATTATACCTCGGCTTAACAGCTGTCATCGTACTGGTTGTCATGGGTGGCTTCCTCTCCTGGTGGACTTCCGGAAGGGGAGGTGGTGCCACCAATGCCATCCTGTTGCTGAACACCACCATTATTCTGATAATAGGCCTGGTGCTGATGTATTTTATTTATAAAGAATTTTATTACGGTCAGTATGTGAGGAAAAAACTTAACACCAAGCTGGAGGAAGTAGTGCGGTTAAATCGTATAGCCAACGACAGGAACTGGTTGCTGGGTGGCCTCAATGATATGAAGGAAAGTCTTCTGGGCATTCATAAACCCGAAAGCCTCGGACATAAATGTCTGCTCTCACTGACGGCGCAGGCAGGTTTTACCGCTGCTGCCCTTTATTATTATGAAGAAGAGAAATTACGCTTGTGCAGCAACGTTAATCTCCCTGGTGATGCGCCGGTATCTTTTGTTGTAGGTGAAGGACTGCTTGGACATGCGGCAGCGCAAAAGGAAATACAGGTCATCACCGACCTGCCATCTGATTACTGGCATCTGGCTTCTGCTACGGGCAACCTCCCACCCCGTACACTGGTTTTTGTTCCCTTGTATATGGGAGATGAACTGATGGGTGTGATAGAACTGGTTGCATTTAAAAAGGTGACACCCCTGCAGCTGCAGTTGCTGGAGCTGCTCTCCAAAGATATTGCTGTAGCCCTGCATGCGGCCAGTGAAAGAGAAAAAGCCATGGTGTTGCTGCAACAGGTGCAGGAACAGAAGGAAGCGCTTTATTGTCAGCAGGAAGAGCTGCGCCAGTCCAACGAAGAGCTTCACCGGCAATCTGAAATATTACAGGCCTCCGAAGAAGAACTGCGGGTGCAGGAAGAAGAACTGCGTCAGGTCAATGCAGAAATGACCATGAAAAATACAGAGCTGGAAACAGCCCGGCAGGCCCTCTTCCTGAAGGCTGCAGAGCTGGAGGCCAACAGCCGTTATAAATCGGAGTTCCTGGCTAACATGTCGCATGAGTTGCGTACACCACTCAACAGTATCCTGATCCTGGCCAAGATGCTGGAAGAAAACAAAGAGTGTAATCTGTTCCCGCGTCAGGTAGAATATGCTACCATTATGCATAAATCAGGCTCTGACTTGTTGCGCCTTATTAATGATATTCTCGACCTTTCCAAAATCGAAGCCGGTAAGGTGGAGCTGGCCATGGAGCCGGTACGCATCGCCGATATCATTGATGACCTGGATAGCCTGTTTGGCGTGGTAGCCCAGGAGAAACAAATAGAATACACCACTGAAGTAGCTGCTGGTGCACCAGGTATTATCTTCACAGATAGATTACGTCTGGAACAGGTGATCCGTAATCTTCTGGCCAATGCATTTAAATTTACACCCAATGGAGGTAGCATCCGCGTGTTGTGGTACCGGCGTCCTGAGAATGCGCTCTGTATCAGCGTTGCGGATACCGGACCAGGTATCCCCGCAGAAAAACAACAATTGATTTTTGAAGCTTTCCATCAGGGAGATGGCGCTACCACGCGCCAATATGGAGGTACCGGATTAGGGCTGTCTATCAGCCGTGAACTGATGCTGCTACTGAAAGGCGAAATCCATCTGGATAACAGTAGCCCCAGAGGCAGTGTCTTTACGGTATTGCTGCCGCTGACTGCCGGCCCGCTGCGTCTCCGGAAAGAACCTGCAACCGAAGGCCCCTCCATGGCACAGCCTGTTTTTCACGATGCAACAATACAATTTCCTGTCCGGCAAAAAGATGACCGTCATCACCTTTATAAAGGAGATCAGCTGATCCTGATTGTAGAAGAGAAAATATTTTTTGCGGACCTGGTGCGGGATATTGCCCGGCGAAAAGGTTTCAAGACCATTGTGGCCTATAATGTGCAGGATGGCCTCTTTTATGCCCGCAAATACCAGCCCGTGGCGATTATCCTGGATATAGACCTACGGGCGACAGAAGGCTGCGATATCCTGGAGGGCCTCCACAGCAGCGAAGAACTGAAGAGGATCCCTATACATATGATATCTGCAGCAGAAGTACCTGCTGTAATTATTGATAACGTAAATGGTTATACGAAGAAGCCAGCCATTTCAGACGATCTGGAGCGGTTGTTTGCCTCTATCTCCACACAGATACAGGCCCGCCTGAAACAGGTGTTGCTCATCTCACACGGCCCGCTCACCAGAGATCCGCAACTCACCGCTAAAAGTGTGGAACGGCAGCTGGAAGCCCAGTATGATGCCGCTGTCGGTATCAGTGAAGCCCTGTCATTATTATCCGGTAAAAAGTATGATGGCATCATCTTCGACATCGGTCCGGAACTATCCCGAGAGCTGGCCCGCCTGGAAGAATTATCAAAAATGAACACAAGCGGCTATACGCCTGTTATAATATATATAGACCGGGACATTACACCTGCTGAAGAACAACAACTGAAAAGACACGCGGCGGCCATCGTCCGGAAATCTGCCTGCTCTGCAGACCGCCTCATGGATGAACTGGAGCTTTTGTTATATCGTATGGAACACCCCGTGTTAACCCCTGTAGCTCCACTGTATCCGGCAAAAAATATCCTGGAAGGTAAACGGGTGCTGTTGGTTGATGATGATATGCGGAATATTTTTTCTATCAGCGTACTGCTGGAAGAACAGGGTCTGAAAGTATTTACCGCATCGGATGGAAAAGAAGCCCTGTCTGTGCTGGATGGTCATCAACAGATAGATCTTGTACTGATGGATATTATGATGCCCGAAATGGATGGGATCGAAGCAATGAAACATATCAGAGGCGATAAACGATTTATACAGTTGCCCGTGATCGCCGTTACCGCTAAAGCGATGCCGGGTGACAGGCAACAATGCATCGAAGCAGGTGCTTCTGATTATATCGCTAAGCCGGTTGATAGCAGCAAACTATTGTCCCTGCTGCATGTATGGTTATCCTGATTATACCTTGACCCTAAAATACCTATGATGGAAGATCTTACCAAAGATGAACTGGATACCCTCGTTGGCATCATCCGTAAGCAGTACGGTTATGACTTTACGGATTATGCGCAGGCTTCCCTCAAACGCCGCTTTCAGCGCTTTATGGGACATTCCAGCATTGAAGAAGTAACTGAACTGACTGAAAGACTGCAGCAGGACCCGGATTTTTTTCTACGGATGGCACAGTTTATTACCGTCAACGTCACTGAAATGTTTCGTGACCCCGTTTTCTACAAAGTACTGCGTGAACAGGTGTTACCCCGGCTGGCCACCTGGCCCATCATCAAAATATGGCATGCAGGATGTGCTACCGGCGAAGAAGTTTTTTCCATGATCATTCTGTTGCATGAGGCTGGCCTGCTGGACCGCTGCCGCATTTACGCTACCGATCTGAATGCGGCCAACCTGGACAAGGCCAGCAAAGGCATGATCCCACTGAAATTTATGAAAGACTATACGCAGAATTATTTACAGACAGGCGGAACGGAAGATTTTTCAAGCTACTACACGGCAGGCCAGGATTATGCGGTGATACGGCCTTACCTGCGTCGCAACATTATTTTTTCCCAGCACAACCTTGTCACAGACCAGGTGTTTAATGAGTTTCAGCTGATCTGTTGCAGGAACGTCTTTATTTATTTTAACCGTCAGCTACAGGACCATGTGCTACGGTTGTTTTATGACAGTCTTTCCCCGCTGGGCTACCTGGCAATGGGCCTCAAGGAATCCATGATGTTCTCCGAAGAAAAGAACCGGTTTGAAGCTGTCAGTGCACTACACAAGATTTTCAGACGTAAATCATAAACAATTGCAACATTTAACCCCATATGATATGATCGCCATTGGTGGTTCTGCCGGCAGTCTGCCCGTACTGGCAGCACTATTGGAGCAGCTTCCGCACCCATTGGAATGCACTATGATCATTGTGTTGCACCGCCTCAAAAATGTACCAAGCGACCTGGACCGGTTATTATCCTTCAAGACACCTATCATCGAACCGGAAGACAAACAGCCGGTGCTGCCTAACAGGATTTATCTTGCTCCGCAGAACTACCACCTGCTGATAGAACAGGACTACACCTTTTCGCTGGACTATTCAGAGCCGTTGCATTACAGCCGTCCGTCCATTGATATCAGCTTCGACAGCGTGGCGGAAACATACGGCCCCAGAGCCCTGGGCATGCTGTTGAGCGGAGCCAGCAAAGACGGTGCTGCCGGCCTTCAGCATATTGTCTCTGCCGGAGGCACCGGGATCGCACAACATCCCGGTACTGCCCTCTTCGATACCATGCCCCAGGCAGCCATAGACCGCTGCGCGGACATACAACCCCTCACAGTACCCGAAATGGTCCAGTTTTTACAGGAACTCAAAATGAGCCCGGAACATGACCGATGAACCTCAAAATAGCTTTACCATTCTCCTGGTAGATGATAAAATGGAGAATCTGATTTCCCTGCAACATATGCTGGAAGAAGATAACCGTGTTTTTCTACAGGCCACATCCGGCAATGAAGCGCTGAAGATGGTACTGAAGAACAACCATATCGGCCTGATACTGCTCGATGTACAAATGCCGGAAATGGATGGCTTTGAAGTGGCCAGGCTCCTGCAGCTGAATCCTAAAACCCGCGATATCTCCATCATCTTCGTAACGGCTATCAACAAGGAAGAACAAAACGTGATACGGGGCTTCTCCGCCGGCGCAGTGGATTATCTCTACAAACCACTCAATGTAAATGTTACCAGAGCTAAGGTGAACGTATTCGAAAAACTGTATTTCTCCCAGCAGGACCTGAAACAGCTCATCGCTGAAAAAGAAAAAATCAACAAACAGCTGGAACGTTTTATGTACATCGTGGCACATGATCTGAAATCACCGCTGGCCGGGGCTATCAGCCTGCTCTCCATTATGAGTGAAGATGAAAACGTACAGGCGTCACCGGAGTTAAAAGACTATATGGATACCGTTATGGGTGCAGCCCGGCACCTCTCTGCCATGATCACTTCCATACTGGACTATGCCCGCCGGAGTGATACGGAAAGTATGGAGGAAACAGTGGATGTACAGCTGCTCATAACGGATGTTACCCGGTTGTTGTTCCCGCCTGCCCATATACAGATCATTACCCGGGGCACCTTGCCTACAGTGGCTGCCAACCGGCTCAAACTACAGCAGGTATTCCAGAACCTGATCTCCAATGCGATCAAATACAATGATAAAACAACGGGACTGATCACGGTGGGTGCTGCTGAAAAAGAGGAGTTCTACGAATTTTATGTGAAAGATAACGGGCCAGGTATGGAAAAAAGAGATACGGACCGGGTATTTCGCCTCTTTGAGCGATTGGATTATAACAGGGAGGAAGAGGGTACCGGTATCGGCCTCAATATCTTTAAGATGCTGGTGGAAGAACAGGGTGGTAAAGTATGGGTAGAATCTGAGCCCGGCTTAGGCAGCACTTTTTATTTTCAGTGGCGTAGAAAATAAAAGTTATTCTTCGAAGATCCACAGCCGCCCGTTGATCCGCTGGGATGTGACCGGCAGACAGGATACCCGGAAAGTCCTGGGATCAGCTCCTTCCAGCTTCCATTCCCAGTTGCTGATAGCATTCTCCGGTGAAGCAAAAAGTTCAATGGCGGTATTGTAAATCTCATCAGTATTGACAGCTCTGTTGCGCAGCTGTGTCATGGCATCGGAGAGGATAGCCGGCAACTGTTCCCCTGGCCCCGAAAGCTCCAGTATGTCCGCTGCTTTCTGATTCACCCATCCCGAAAAACCATCGTTGTTGATAAAAATGACTGCATGCGGCAAACAATGCAATATCGCGGCAAAACGCATGGCAATGCCCTGGAAATACAGCTGTTGCTGCGTATGTGTCAGTATCTCCTTCAGCCGCAGCCGTATCGTTTCTATACAGTCCTGAAAAGCGGTTTCAAATACCTGTTGGGTGGTCCAGCCCAGTATCAGCAGGCTGCTATGTGGCTCTGTATTAATAGGAATGATGATAGCAGAAGAAAGATCTCTCAACAGTTCGTGTAACGGATGATCGGGTATCGCCGCTACGGTTGGCCAGTAAATGGTTTTAAAAGCATGACGATGCAACAGCTTGCGGACAGGTTCCGGGCTGATCACTATCTCATTCAGAAAATGAGGAGAGGCATTTTTTACCTTAGCTGTATTTTCATCTTCAAACTCCAGTTGCAGCGCGATGTCTGCTTCCAGGAGATTTTTAACCAGCGAGATACTGAAAGCCAGAAAGGAAGAAATATGTTTCTCCTTATCCCAGCGACTGGTCTGGTTGATAAAATTCAACGCTTTGCTTTCCCAACTGTTCACGGTAGGTAGATTAATAAAGTTAAACAAATGACTGCAGTGCGGCGATCACTTCCCCAGGTTCGCTTCTGCGGGAAATGTCCTTCTGTATTAACTTTTATTCGTTTGCTGCCTCGGATGTTTTTTCAAGGTATTATCATAAAGCACGATACCGTAGTCATGCTCAAAAGCGGGAAGAAGGTCTGAAAAAGATTGCTGGTCAATACCGGGACCATGTCCGAAAACGAGTGCCTGGCAGGCTTGTGGGTTACCGGCAATACGGATGTTATTCTTCTTCGTAATGTCCATGTGGTCAATAGTTTTTCTGAAGAGTAGGACAGACGTCTCTGTTCTGCTTGCAACCTGGAAGGAGCAGCTTTCATAACGGTCACTATTATCCAAATATAAGTAAATAGTTCCGTGAAAGGAACTATTTACGAACTGCCAGCACACGGAAAGTTCCCGGTGCTATCGCGGGTTTGCCGTCGGGCCCGCTATGACGGTCGGCAACCGGAAGAAACACATCCTGTGTAAGCGGATCATATACCAGCGTCCTGGCGCCTTTGGCGGTAGGCACGGTACCCAGGGACGTGTATTTGTCTGCACTGTCTTCCCGGAATACAGACAGGGTCCCTTCTCCGTTGGACGTAAAGATGATTTTACCGGCAGGATCAAAAGCCACACCGTCACAGCCGTCGCCAATAGGCAGAGTAGTCACTACCTGACCGTTGACAGCATTCATCACTACCAGCAACTTGTTGTCGCAACCTGCAAACAGCCGGTGGGTTACGGTATCGATGGCCAGCCCGGTTGGCGCTTCTCCTTTGCCCAGCGGCCATTCCTTTTCCACTTTGAAAGTGGACATACTGATCACGGCGATACTGCTTTTGTCTTCAAGATTTACATACAGGTGTCCGGCTCCGTCGGAAACAGCTGTCTCAGGCCGCGCCTTCAGCGGGATAGTAGCCACCACCTTATTAGTGCCCGGATTGATTACAGAAAGATCCTTGCCGGCACCATTGCAGGTAATCACTTTGTCGGAGAACGGCTCAAATAAAATGGCATCCGGATTACCGCCGGTAGCAATTTCTGCCTGTACCTGATGAGTTTGGATATCAAACACCGTGACAGTATTGGATTTGCCATTGCTCGTAAAACCTTTGCCGAAGCGGGGCGCGAAAGCAATACCGTGTACACCCTCCGTATGAGGGATCGTACCAGCTTCCGTACCGTTGGTTTTGTCAATAATGTTTACTTCTGTACCGTGCGCAGTATACAGTTGTTGAGTAACAGGGTTGATAGCGATGTAATCCCATTTACCATCACCTTTTACAGGATAAGTAGCTGCCACATGCCATTTCGGCGATTGTGCGTTTGCCATCAGCGTACCAAACAATAACACCGGGAACAATAGTTTTTTCATGGAGAGAATGTTTTAATGTCAAAACTCCGGTTTAATTCTGGAGAGAAACTGTAGGTTGTAATATCTTTGCAGCCATGAAAGCGTTTATTTTCGATCTCAACGGAACCATGATCAACGACATGGAGTATCATCTGGATGGCTGGCACAATATGCTGAACAAACTAGGGGCCAACATGACCAGAGAAGCAGTCAGAGGACATATGTATGGAAAAAATGAGGAACTGCTGATGCGTATCTTCGGAAAAGACCGCTTCACCCTGCCCCAGATGCTGGAGATTGCACATGAAAAGGAAGTGCTGTATCAGGAAGCTTTCCGGCCTCATCTGGAGCTGATTGCGGGTCTTCCGGCTTTCCTCCGCCAGGCCACCGATACGGGTATCCCTATGGCCATCGGATCTGCAGCCAACCGTTTTAATATCAATTTCGTATTGGACAACCTGCAACTGCACGATTATTTCAATGCGGTGGTGAGCGCTGAAGATGTGGCTACCAGCAAACCCAACCCGGAAGTATTTCTGAAATGTGCTGCTGCCATTCATGCAGCGCCGGCAGACTGCATCGTGTTTGAAGATGCTCCCAAAGGAGTGGAGGCAGCCCTTAATGCCGGGATGCAGGCAGTAGTACTAACCACTATGCATACACGTGATGAGTTTGCGGCTTATCCCAATATCCTTGCATTCGTGGAGGATTACACCGATCCGGTGTTGCAACAACTGTTTGCCTGATAAAATCAAATCAGACGATAATTTTTTTAATATCATGGGGAAGCCTAAATTGCCGGGCTATTATAAATTGTATCGCTGATATGAAACATAATTCCGGGCAATCCAGGATGCTGGTGGCTGTAGATTGCGTCATCTTTGGTTTTGATGGGCAGGACCTGAAACTTTTGCTGATCAAACAGAATACGGGTCCGCAAAAAAACAAGTGGGGGCTGATGAGTGGATGGCTGCAGCCCGGGGAGGATTTCGGTGAAGCGGCCTCCCGTATGATGTATGACCTGACCGGGTTGGAAGATGCTTATCTCGAACAGGTGTCTGCCTTTGGTGCAGAACTCCGGCAGCCGAAAGAAAATACAGTGGCAGTTGCTTATCTGTCGTTGCTCAATATCAATGCGTCCCAATTGCAGCTCAACGATCAGTATCAGGCACAATGGATATCCCTGCAGGACTTACCCGGCCTGGTTGCCGGACAGACCCGGATGGTGGATGCTGCGTTGGAGCGTTTACGTTATAAGGCAGCTATTCATCCGCTGTTGTTTGAGCTGTTGCCGGCTAAGTTTACAATTCCGCAACTGCAGATCCTCTACGAAGCCATTTACGACAGTATTTTCGACAAACGTAACTTCAGCCGCAAAATCCTTTCTACCAATCTGTTAGTAAAACAAAAAGACAAGGAAAAACTCAGCTCCAAAAGAGGCGCATTTTATTATAAACTCAATAAACGCCGCTATAGCGCTACATTCAACGCTTTCCTTCATTTTGTTGCAGATCCCGGCAATCTGAAATAGCCAGGGATCTGCAACAAGTATTCATCTTCTCAAAAAAATCTCTCAAAAAATCTAAAAAATCCAATCTCCGCTTCCATCTCCGCAATCATATTCATCAGCAGCATCAGATCCATCAGCGGTTACGGTAACATTCCACTATTTTATGAAATATCTCCTTGTTCTCATACACACCGCCAAACAGTTGTGAATTAGGTCCATAGGAGAATACCATCACGGGAATACCGGTATGGTCATTGGTGGCGAAATGTCCGCGGAGGGTACCGTTGGAGATGTTGCCATCCATGAGGGCGAGGCCGCCGGTTTCATGGTCGGCTGTAACGATGATGGTGGTTTGTTTGTCTTTATCAGCAAAACGAAGTGCTTCTCCGATGGTATCATCGAAGTCCAGCATTTCGCGGACGAGGTAGTCGAGATCGTTGGCATGGCCACCATGGTCTATGCGGGAGCCTTCTACCATCAGGAAGAAACCTTTGCCGGAGGCGTCGAGCTGCTGCAGTGCTTTTTTCAGTGCTTCCTTAAGATAGTTACCTCTGCCATCACGCATGGAGGTAACGGTTTTATCAGAGAGGATCACGAGGGTACGGCCTTGTATGGCAGGATTCCAGCTGTTGAAATCTTCCTGAAAACGGATGCCTGCCTGGGAAAGGGTTTGTTGGTAGTTGGTGCCCAGCTCGCGAACAAGTTCTTCTTTGCCTCCACCAACGGCCAGCTGCAGTTTGCTGCTGATCAGCTGCTGGTAGAGCGTTTGGGTGTTATCGCGGTCGGGAGTATGGCCGTAGAAACCGGCAGGTGTGGCGCCTGTAATTTCCTCAGTGACAATGACACCGCTCTGGATGCCTTTGGGAGCCAGTATTTCGGGCAATACGGGAATGGCATGATAGGTATTGTCCATCCCGATAGCGCGGTTGTTGGTTTTAGAACCGGTGCTGAGTGCAGTGGCGCCGGCAGCGGAATCAGTGTGGTAATTGTCTGTGGAGGCGGTTTTGGACAGCCCCAGCTGACGCATCTGGAATAAATTCAGGGCGCCTTTGTTGGCGGTATAACCCGCATACATTTCTGCCAGGCCGGTGCCATCTCCGATAAACAGGATCACGTTTTTGGAGCGTATGCGGGTGGCGTCGGCGGCATAGGTAGGCGTGTATACGTTATGGTTAGGCATGTTACCGGCGGTGGTGCGTGCGGTGTTTTTCAGTACGTCATACAGCTCTTCCGGATAGTCGGTACCGATAACGTCTGCGCCGAGGTCCATCAGTTTATAGTAGCAGGATTTGGAAGAAGGAGCGCCCCAGAAGCGGAAAGGAAAGCCCTGCTGATGTACTTTGCTGATCACGCCGGTAATCTTTTCCAGTTCTGCAGGCACAAAGGTGCCTTTGCCGTTCCATTTGCTGTATTGGTGAAAGTCAGTGCTTACGAGGGCCACTCTTGATTTTACGGCAGCAGGGTAGATGCTGTCTGGACGGCCATCGAAGAAAAACAGCTTGTCGAAGTCTGACCAGGCAGCTACCGGCGGGATGTTGCCGGAAAGAATGACCTGTACAGCATTGGCATTGACAGCGGGGTCGAAGTATTGCCGGTAAGGCAGCAGCAAGGACTGTAATGCCTTTAAGGTAGGGATGCCATCGGTTTTAATGTCTACCAGCAGCCGGAGCGGCGATCCGTCAGTATAGGCTTTACCGTTATTCAGGGCAAACTGCCGGAGCACCGGCTGCAGATATAGTTCCCTGAAAGTACGTAAGGGCTGGATATCTTTACTGTCGTGGGCCACGTACAGCTCTCCATCTTTCAGGTGGATATCTGCCTCTATGTAGCCAAAGTGCAGGGCTGCAGCCTGATAGAAAGGCGTGCTGCGCTCGTAGTCGTTGTGGGAATGGGCGTTGGCAACGGTGTAATTTTTCGTTTGTGCGTAGGTGTTAACCGACAGCCATACGCTGCAGAGAAGAATCGCTTTTTTCAATTGTCTGGATTTTAACATCTTATCATCGAACCTAACAGGTCAAGGGTCAAAGGTAGTGGCTAACCAGGGTATCCTGTTGGTCATCCTGGTTTATGTTTATGTTAATTTATCCTGAATTTTCCCTTTAGAAAATCGATTTAGGCATGCTTTTAAAGGGTTGGCTGATTCTGTATCAGCTCTTTCAGTAAGTTCTGCCCATCGAGCCATGCGCCCAGATTTGAGTTAGCATTGATATGGCCTTTGGCACCGGTGTTCACAAAGCGGCTGCCCCACTGCGATGCCAGAAAGGCCGCTCTGGTAATACTGCAGTATTCATCATTGGTGCTGGCCACTACAATACTCCGGAAAGGAAAGGTTGTAAGAGGAATGGGGGAGAAACCCTTCGCTTCTATGGGAAAATTGGGGTCCTCAGCATCCGCTGGAGCTACCAGCAGGACACCGGTGACAGATAGTCGGGTCTGTTGTGCCCAGTGGGCTATTGCCATACAGGCCAGGCTGTGCGCGGCGATCACTACCTGCGGTCCTGCCGCGGCCACCGCGTTTTCTATGGCTGCCACCCAGTCAGCACATACCGGCGCATCCCAGGATTGTTGTTCAATCCGCCGGATACCGGGTATCGACTGTTCCCACAGGGTTTGCCAATGAAAAGGACCTGAACTGCCTAGTCCCGGAGCGGTCAAAATTTTAATCTCCATGACAAAATATTGTGAAAGGTTAAAGTTGGTATTGAAAGATAATGTTTTTGGAAGGATTTTGAAAGAATAGAAATGTCAGGGCTGAAGCCGCCAATCGTGAAATAATATATGGCAGATCCCGCTGCGACAGCGTATAGAGAGGCAGATTGTCCAGATAGTTAACGCCTTGCAGCCCCTTGGTTTACCATTTTGGCTAAAATAATTGTCGATTTGACAATCATTATATCCCGAAAAAATAAAGGTCGAAAGAATTCGACCTTTATTGCTAAAATTCCACGTTATGGCACTCAGGTCCATAAAAAGTTGATCAGTTATTTTCCGGCCTGACCGGTATATATAATAATTGATGTTTTCGATAATGGGGGTAGCGGTAAGGCTAGCCTGAATAAATGCAAAAGTAGGGTTTGCTAAACCTATTGTCAAGTATTTAGCATATATTATTTTGTTAAATCACAAATGTTTACTGTTAACAATATATGCATATAATTTAATACGATTCTATTATCATCTGTCAGAGATAAGCTGTACTTTATGCCCCAATTCCATGTAGTATGAAACGCTTTTTTCTGTCTGTATTAAGCTGCCTGACAGCTTTTACCGCCACCGCCCAGCAGGCACATAAAAGGATGACCGTTACCCTCGACTATCATTATAACTATGAGCATAAAAAGGATAAAGAGGGCAAAATGGTCCGCTGGCACTATATCTGGAACGAAGAAGACCCGGGCGGCCTGTCGGTCTGGGGCCATATCTTCGACTCACTCGGCATCAGCAGAGACACCCTGCATGATGAACCCACAGCGGTCAATCTGCGTAACTCGGATATCTATATGATCATTGACCCGGATACAGAGCAGGAATCGCCCAACCCGCATTATATGACACCAGCTGCCGCCCAAACAATTTACAACTGGGTGAAAGCCGGCGGAGTACTGGTATTACTGGAAAACGATTCCCTGAATGCGGAGTTTGACCATTTTAACCGGCTCAGTGAAAAATTCGGGATTCATTTTAATGGCGACAGCCGCAACCGGGTACAGGGCCGTAACTGGGAACAGGGAGCCTTTGTGTTGCCCCCGGACCATGAGATCTTCGCAGGGGTAGGCAAAGTATACATCAAGGAACTTTCAACCATGACCATAAAAGCCCCGGCCAGGGCTGTTTTCAAGGATGGCGATCATGTTATCATGGCCGTGGCTAAAGTGGGCAAGGGTACTGTTTTCGCTGTAGGAGATCCCTGGTTCTATAATGAATATGTAGATGGGAAAAGGCTTCCGGCTGAATACCACAACTATCAGGCTGCCGCAGCCCTGACGGCCTGGCTCCAAAAACAGGTGCCTGTCCGCCGTTAGGATTATGGTGTCTGCAGAAACTGAAGGTTCCGGCGTATACCGGCGTACTTGCTGCGTTTTAAAGGGGAATGCCGGAAAATTTCCCGGAAAGCTTCTTCTGTCATATCCTCCCAGTCACGGGTGCTGAAATTCAGAATGGCCGGTACCGGCGTGAAAGCAGCTTCTGAATGGGCTTTAGAAAAACGGTTCCACGGACAAACGTCCTGGCAGGTATCACAACCAAACATCCAATTATCAAACTGGCCCTTCATAGTAGGGTCGGGGATCAGCTGTTCCTTCAGCTCTATCGTAAAATAGGAAATACATCTGCTGCCGTCTACTACGCCCGGAGCTACCAGGGCACCGGTAGGACAGGCATCCAGGCAACGGGTACAAGTACCGCAGTAGTCACCTACCGGACTGTCGTAGTCCAATGGTATATCTGTGATCAGTGTGGCAATAAAAAAGAAAGACCCGGCCTGCTTATGTATCAGATTACCGTTTTTACCTATCCAGCCCAAACCGCTACGCCGTGCCCAGCTCCGTTCCAATACCGGCGCCGAATCCACAAAACCACGGCCCTGCACCGGACCAATATGCTCCTGCATCCGTAACAGCATGGTTTTAAGGCGTGCCCGTATCACCTCATGATAATCCTGACCATATGCATATTTAGACACCTTCGGTGCATCCGGCCGCTGCTGTTGGGAAGGGAAATAGTTGAACAACAGTGTGATCACCGATTGAGCGCCCTCCACCAGTTTGCGCGGATCTATCCGTTTGTCAAAATGATTCTCCATGTACTGCATGTTGCCATGCATACCCTTATTCAGCCAGCTTTCCAGTCTGCGGGCATCATCATCCAGCTGCTCTGCTCTGGCAATACCGCAGTGGTCAAATCCCAACTCCGCCGCCAGCTGCTTGATATATAAGGTATGGTTCATCCCCGCAAAATTACGGATTACAAAACGTTATCCATAATTTCCAGTATATTCGCCACTTAATCCCCCTATACCTGTATGAATTGCAAATCTGGTTTATTAACCTTTGTAATTGGTTGTCTGTGTGCCATTACAACCTGGGCCCAGGATGGTCCGAAAATCAAATATGGCAAAATCACTAAAGAAGACTTTGAACTGAAAGGAGTGACGCTCGACACCGGCGCCCACGCTATTGTCCTCTCCAGTATTGGATCCTCCAGGTTCGAATCAGACGGTAAAGAGCTCCGCCTTGTGTACAAAGTCCATACCCGTATCAAAATCATTGATAAAAACGCGTATGATCTGGCAACAGTAAAAATCCAGTTGTACAAAGGAAGCGACGATGAAGAAAAGTTGCAGAACCTGAAAGCTTCTGCCTACAACCTCGAAAACGGGGAAGTGGTGGAAACAAAAATGGAGAGCAAAAACGTCTTTACCGACAAACAAGATAAGAATTTGATCGCGAGGAAGTTTGCTGTGCCGGCGGTGAAGGAAGGTACAATCTTTGAATACACTTATACAGTCTCCTCTCCTTATTTTACCTATCTGCGCTCATGGGAATTTCAGGGAGCTTATCCTGTCCTCTACAGCGAATACAGCGTAGGTATTCCGGAATACTTCGACTATATCCAGATTCCGCAGGGATATGAAAAATTCATCTCCTCCAAAGAACAAACCCGCACCACCATGACCTTCCGCTCAGAAAGCGGAGGCGCGGCCGGTCCAACCAACCTCACAACCGTTACCCCGGCGGTGACCATTTATAAGTGGGCGCTGAAAGATGTACCGGCTATGAGGGAAGAAGATTATATCACCACCACGGATAACTATATCAACAAGGTGGAATTCCAGCTGTCGTCCATCAACTGGCCTGATCAACCTTCCAAACCAATCAGAAGCTCCTGGTCTAAACTTATGGAAGAGCTGATGAAGGATGAAAACTTCGGCTCTGCCCTGGGCAATAACAATGGTTTCCTGGGAGATGTGGTAGACGGACTCGTGAAAAATGCCAAAACAGATGAAGAGAAAGCTACAGCTATCTATCACTGGGTAAGCAGCAACTTTACCTGTACACAGCAATCCGGTGTTTGGATCACCAGAACGCTTAAAACTATCTTCAACAGTAAAAACGGTACGACTGCAGAGATCAACCTCCTGCTGGTGGCCATGCTGAAAAAGGCCCAGCTCGAAGCTTATCCCATCATCCTCAGTACCCGTAATAACGGTTACACCTATCCGTTTTATCCGCTGTTGTCCCGCTTTAACTATACGGTGGCTGGTGTCAACCTGGGAGATAAATTCGTGAACCTGGATGCTTCCGACCCGCTGCTGGGCTTCGATAAACTGTCTCCGCAGTGTTATAACGGACACGCACGTATTGTGAATGAAATGGCCACACCGCTTGATTTCCAGGCAGATTCCCTGAGAGAGCAGAAGTTTACCAGCGTGATGTTTGGTAAAATTGAAAATGGTATGCTGGAAGGCTCCTTCCAGCAAAGACCCACTTACTTTGAGTCTTACAAAGTGCGCAAAATGATCAAGTCCAAAAGTCAGGATGACTTTTTTGACGCCGTTCGTAAGAGTTTTACAGGAGAAGTAGAAATTTCCAATAAGGAAATTGAAGACCTGAAAGCACTGGAATCTCCGGTTATGCTGAAGTTCGATTTTAAAATCAAACTCGACAACGACGAGGTGATTTATATCAGCCCGCTGTTCACCGAAGCCTCCCGCAGCAATAAGTTCAGGGCTGCCGACCGTAAATTCCCGGTGGAGATGGAATCTGTGTTTGATGAAATATATTCCTTCAACATGGAAGTGCCGGAAGGTTATGTGGTGGATGAACTGCCCAAACCAGCTATCGTCAAATTCAATGAAGACGAAGGAATATTCCAGTACCTGATTCAACAACAGGATAACCATATTCAGCTGCGTTCCCGTGTAAAGCTGACCAAAGCTAACTTTGCGCCGGAAGAATATCCTTCCCTGCGGGAATTCTTTGATCACATTGTGAAAAAACAAGCCGAACAAATCGTCTTAAAAAAGAAAAAATAACCCATGTATAAATTTTTGTCATCCCTTGCTCTGTTGCTGTTCCTGTACACCGGCAGGTTGATGGCCGGTGATCCGGTATACCCTGCCGGGGCCATTCCTGATTCCATGAAAAAGAATGCCCATCTGGTAAAAAGGATGGAGGAAATTACACAGGTCATCGCTCCCGGCCTGAAAGAAGTGACGCTGACCACCCGTTGTGTGTTCACCGTGCTGGATGAAGAAGGTGCCCGTTCTTCCACGCTTGTCAAAATGTACAATAAACAGATGGATGTACGGTCCGTCAGCGGTGCATTATACGATGCTGAAGGTAAGCTGGTGCGCCGGCTGAAACAGTCTGATATAAAGGACCTGAGTGAAGATGGCGACGGAAGTCTGATGACGGACAACCGGTATAAAGTACATCGGTTTTATCATAACGTGTTCCCCTATACGATAGAATATGAAGTGGAAGAACGTGTCCGGGGTTCCTACTGGCTACAGCCCTGGATACCACAGAACTCAGAAGACTGTACGGTAGAGCAGGCCCGGTTTACCATTATGGCCCCGGCCGACTATCAGCTGCGTTATACCAATAATAAAGTGGCTCTCGTTATTACTACACAAAAAGAACAAAAGGTGTATACCTGGGAAGTGAAAAATATCCCTGTGTTCACAGATGAGCCTTTCTCCAAAGAGTTCATACAATTATCTCCCAGTGTAATGGTGGCGCCATCCGTTTTTAAAATCGATGATTACGAAGGGAATGCTTCCACCTGGGAAGGGCTTGGCAAATTTGGCTATACGCTCAACGCAGGGAGAGACGAGTTACCTGAGAATATCAAACAGAAGGTGCGGGAGCTGGTAGCCGGGAAAAATACACAGGCGGAGAAAATCAAGGCACTGTATACCTGGATGCAGCAAAATTACCGCTATATCAGTATACAGCTGGGCATAGGCGGTTTACAGACATTCGATGCCAAAACCGTGGCCACTAAAGGATATGGCGATTGTAAGGCCCTGTCCAATTATATGATGTCCTTGCTGAAGGAAACGGGTATTAAGTCCTATTGTGCCTGGGTTAGGGCGGGTGCTGGTAAAAACTACATCGATGAAGCGTTTCCGCGTGATCCTTTTAATCATGTGATACTGTGCGTGCCGGGAGAGAAGGATACTACCTGGCTGGAATGTACCAGCAACACTTCTCCAACAGGCTATTTAGGCAGCTTCACTTCCAACCGCGCTGTAATGCTGCTGACGGAAGAGGGTGGAAAACTGGTGCACACACCTGTTGCCCGTGAAGAAGATAACCAGCAAAGCCGTACCATCACCGCCGTAGTGGAAGACAATGGAAACTTAAAACTAACGGCAAAGACTATCCGTAGCGGAGAATCACAGGAAGAGCTGCATGAATTATTACACGGACTGAGCAGGGAAAAACAGCTGGAATGGTTGCGGAAAACCTTTGACCTGTCCAGTTATGATGTAGGCAAATTTGAATGTAAGGAGATCCCTGCTGTGAATCCTGTAATAGAAGAACAGCTGGAACTGAACTGTAAAGCCTATGCTACGGTAACGGGTAAACGTATTTTTATTACACCCAATATCCTGGACAGAAATGTGCCCAAGCTGGAAACCAATGATAAAAGGGTTTCAGAGCTGGTACTGAAATCCCGGTTCATCCATACGGATACGGTGAATATCACGGTGCCGGAAGGATATAAAGCAGAAGCAGTGCCAGCTCCTGTTGCTTTACAGAATAAGTATGGTAGTTACAGTGCAGTGATTGCCATGAAAGGTAATACCATCAGTTATATACGGAGGCTTGAAAGAAAAGCGGGTACATATCCTGCAGCAGAATTCAACGAATTCGCGAAATTCTATACCGCTATTCATCGGGCAGATCGCAACCGTATTGTCCTGGTGAAAGAATAACATCATCCTGTAATATCATTAATTGTAAAGAGGTCGTCTCAAACAGAGCGGCCTCTTTTGTATTAATACCCTGTCTGTCATTTGCAGTCATAAATTGTAATTTAGTCTTACAAGCCTGGAATTTGATATCCCCCGCGATGTAGCATTGATGCCCCTGATATTATTGTCCCCGAAATTCCCGTACTATGAAAATAATGTACCTGTTATTATTATTTTCCTGTAGTCTGTCAGCCTATGCACAACAATCAGCTCCGCTCCGCGTAGAAGTAGCAAGGGCTGAACTCAGATCAAGACAAATTATCTCTCCTGCGCCGGAAGCTGCTGAACTTGGAAAATATGGCAATGCGCCGGTAAGCCTTTATACAGGAGCGCCGGATATCACTATTCCGGTTTATACGCTGCAGGGTAATAACTTATCCATCGCACTGAGCCTCCATTTTGATGCGGGTGGTTTCAGACCGCAGGATGCACCTACCTGGGTGGGCCAGAACTGGTCCCTTTTTGCAGGTGGCGTTATCACGAGAGTCGTGCGTGGTAATCCGGATGATTATCGTTATACCAGGCTGAACCTGCCTCCCACTGGTAATTTTTTCTCCTTGCAAGACACGCTGCAGCAAATAAAAAAGGGCGAACTGGAAATGGAACCCGATCATTATTATTACAACTTCGATAACTATCCCGGGAAATTCATCGTGACGCCATCCGGCCAGGTAGTCACCAAAACGCGGAATATGATGGACATCAGATTTGATTCCAGCGAAATAACCGTCACAGATGATAAGGGTAACCGCTATCGCTTTGCAGATGTTGAATCCACCCGGATGGAACTGGGGAATGATCCCTATCCTGATTCGGCTACTGTTCGCACTTATCATTATATATCAAGCTGGTACCTGACCAGTATTTTTGCAGCCAATGGTCATGAGAAATTATATTTCGACTATGATTCAACCGGCGAATATCCCATCGATTTACAAAATACCAATAACGCAGCTGTTACCCGTAGTTACGCTACTATCCGGCATTATGATAGTACCGGTATGACGATCGTTAATGCTGTGGATAGTAACCTCAACGCCTATACGGGTCCTTTCACTTACAGTACGCGTAAATTTCTGAAAAAAATATCCCTGGTACGGGATGATAGCCTCATTGCCTTTATATCCCTGAAAGCTACAGCAGGCATTGATTCCAGTGGTGGCCGTAAACTGGATACCATTGCTGTATATAATGCCATCGGCGGTACCCCACGATTAGTGAAACAATTTAAACTGGGATATGGTTATTATACTAACCCGGAAAACAGTTTCACCAAACAACGATTGAGGCTGGATAGTTTACAGGAACTTGCAATAAGGCAGGATGTGGCTTCTCCTCCGCCGTATCTTTTTTTCTACAACATGAATGCCGCTATGCCGGAAAGGTTCTCCAAAAGTATTGACCATTGGGGATTTTACAATCGCGCCAATAATTTATCTTTAGTCCCGAATGTAAAAATAATCTCCCCTGTAAACCCTTCCGATAGTATAGTAGGTGGAAACGCAAACAGGGAGCCAGATCTGGCAGGATCATCCTATGCCATGATCAACAAAATTATTTACCCAACAGGAGGCTATACTACTTTGGGATATGAATTACATACCACCTTTAACCAAAATCAGACTATACGGACATTGGGTGGCGTCAGGATCAAATATATTGCTGACTATGCTTTTCCGGGCAAGCCTGCTAAGGTGAAAGCTTATACTTATCTCAACGATTTTAATTATAATCATCCAAGCGGGAGATCGGATGAATCTTTTCCTGTTTATCTGGTGAAGTCTTCCTACAACAACCGTGACCAGGACACACTGTCCGGCGATTACTTACAAAGCCGGACCAACTATACCGTGACAGCTAATGGATCATTTGGCCTGGGGGCCTTCCAGGGAAAACATGTGGGCTATATAGAGGTATCAGAATATTTGATGGATAGCAGTAACAACAGCAACTTCGGCAGAACGTTGTATGAGTATCAGCTGGGAAATATTGCTACTGCAGATGAAGACATAGCCAATGGTACATTGGTCCTCCTGCAGCTGTACAATAGAATTGGGGTATTAAGATATGAAATGGCAAATACCTACACTTACAACACAATAAGTACTTTTTCATCTACACAGGTAAAGCCGGTTTTAAGTCAGACGAATGAGGTGTTATGGTGCAAGACACTGGACTCCGCCGGAAATCCCCTGTACAAAGCCTACACGGCGTTAAACGGACTGCCGCCCGGATGTATTGATTCAAGAAATTATCCTACTGCCCTGAATGCGAATACATATGCTTTTAAATCTCAGGAAAAATACCTTTCCATGCAGGTTGAGCAACGGGCAGATGATTTTACCAACTATATGCTTAAAACCACTACCAAATATACTTATGCTAATCCGGCGCATATCTATCCTACACTTATTGACAGGTATGGTTTGACCATAGAAGTAAAAATACGTAAAAAATACGTCGCCGACTATACGGGAACGGCAGGGCCCAATGATGCCGGTATTCCGCTGATGCTGGCCAAACATTGCCTTGGAGCGGAAGTGGAGTCTTATCAGTACCGTTCATCTGTAAATGGACCTGATAAACGGGTAATTAACGGTACGATTACTTATTATGGTCCTGATCTGTTGCCGGTAAAACAACTGGGGATAGAAACAAAAAAACCAATAACCACTTTCCAGGAGTCTGCGCTTACGGCGGGAGGTTTAACCTTTGACCCTGCTTACAAACCACAGGTCTATTTTACTTACCAAAATGGCGCGCTTGCGTCCAGACAAAAACATATGGGTGCCATTACCCGATACTTACGGGGATATAACAACAGTTATACTGTGGCGGAAGTGACTAGTGGAAATTTAGTGCCGGCGTTATATTATAACTTCGAAGATAACGGACAAGCGTGGTACAGCTCACAACTAACGGGGTATAAGATAACAGATACTGTTGCATATTCCGGCAACAGGAGCGGAGTACTCTCTGCAGACAGTGCGATCCTGATCCTGATTCCCCCTTCTACCCGGCGCATGCTCATGAGACTCTCCTTTTGGTTACATAGCGGCACTATTGTGGTGATGCAGGGTTTGGGTAATACGCTAACGCCATCTTTCACGGATCCAACACCGAATGGCTGGACATACTACGAATATCAATTCAATGGAGCAAACGGGTATGTTGAACTGATAGGCAATAATACTATTATCGATGAGCTACGTTATACTTGCTACGACGCGACTGTTGCCACCTATACCTACGAACCCCTGGTAGGGGCGACGAGCAGCAGTTCACCCAATAATCGCACGGTTTTTTATGAATATGATGGATTAAACAGACTGGTAAATATCAGAGATGAAAATAAAAGCATCCTGAAGAATTTTAAATATAACTATGGCCCGGGCATCCCCGTGGATATCCCTCATTAAGTAACCGCTCAATGTGTTCGTATGAAAAACATACTGATCATCATATGTCTGACTTTATACGCAGCAACCGCTTATAGCCAGTTAAGTACCGGCAACAATTTTATAATAGAGACAACCATTAAAACAACGGGGATTACCGATCAGGCTGGCGTAGATGCCTTATCGGCAGATAAGAAGACCAGTATGGTTACTTACTTTGATGGTCTTGGACGGCCACTGCAAAAAGTGAGCATACAAGGTAGCCCTGAACTAAAAGATATGGTCACATCATTCTATTTTGATAATCAAGGAAACAATACTCAAATCTATTTACCCTATACCGACCTGAATGGCAATAATTTTGGTAGTCTCAGAACCACTGCTTTCCAGGACCAGAAAACATTTTACAACCCGTCCAATGCTTCCGTGGTGGATATTGCGAAAGACAATCTCCCGATTACTATACTACGGTTTGAAGACTCCCCGCTCAGCAATCTGCAGGCACAGGGTGGCCCAGGTGCTACCTGGAATCCTTACGGAGGTCATCCTGCTTCCACTTATTTTTCAATCATACGCGCCACACTTCAGGATGATAGTTTAATGTTCCACTGGGTGATTACCTCCGACAGCGGTGCTGTTCCCACCGCTGCTTTAGAACTTCCGATGGGAGCTCATAAGATTATCTCTGAAGATCCACAGGGAAATCAGACCATTGATGTTTTCGATATTAACTATAACCATACAATAAGAAGAAAATATGCCGACACTGTTGCGCTGGATACCCATTACGCGTATGATGATTTCAACCATCTGCGTTATATATTGACACCCAGAGCATCAAAATCGGCATACCCACACCTTGAGTGGACGGTCGACAGTATTCCTTTTGCAAAAGATGAGTTCTGCTATTATTATGAATACGATGAAAGAGGAAGGGTAATCAGGGAAAAAAAGCCAGGAGTGGGTCTTGTAGAGATGGTGTATGATGCAAGGGACAGGTTGGTTTACAGAAGAGATGGAAACCTTTTGGCAAAAGGACAATGGCAGTACTATGAATACGACAAATCAGACAAGTTGATAGGAACCGACTTCTGGTTAACGAACAATTCCCGTAATGTTATGCAGGAAAAAGTAATCGGCTATTCCCTGGATTCGGTATATGGAAATCTTTCTTTACCAATTGGGGATTTTACGCGACGTATCAATCGCACCTCAGACAGCTATGATAGTTATAACTACGATCCAAATAATTCGTTTGTACCCGGTGAAATGACAAAATTACAAAATGGTAGCAGTACTACCGCCGACATAGTAACCACCTGGTCAAAACATACTAATGGATTAAAATGCACCTGGAAGAACTGGACATTGAATAGCGACTCAAGACTTTATACTACCTACTATTATGACGATAAGGGTAGATTAATCCAGACAATTGCGGAAAACCTCTATGGAGGCAGGGATATTAAAAGTATCCGTTATGATGCCGAAGGAAAGATACTGAGTATCTATGATCACTACAATAATCCGAAAAGCTACGTCACGCCTGAACTGACAATACTTACCGTCAGATATTATGATGCCGTCGGTAACCTTATCCGGATAGATAAACAACTCAATGATTCCGGCCCACTGAAAACGATTGTTCAATATCGCTACAATACCCTTGGACAGCTCATTTGTAAAACCTTCGGCAACAACCTGGATAGTATGAAATATGCCTACCATATTCAGGGTTGGTTAAAAGGGGTAAACAGGGAATATGTGCGCACGGGTACCGGTAACTATTTTGGCTTCGACCTCGGATACGATAGTGTTGCCTCCCTGATCCCTGGTGTTAACTATTTAAATCCGCAGTACAATGGCAACGTGGCCGGCACTATATGGCGATCTGCCAATGACAACATCTTACGCAAATATGATTTTAAGTATGATAAAATAGATAATTTGTTACGTGCCGATTTTCTCCAGCAGGATGCCGGTACCACCACCTGGTCGAATAGTCAGGTTGATTATACGGTAAGCGGAATAAAATATGACTTCAATAGCAATATCCTGTCTCTCAATCAGAGAGGGCTTTCCGGTACTTCCTCCATCCTGGTAGACAGCCTGAAATATGAATACTTCTACAACAGCAATAAAATACTGTATGTAACCGATAGAGTGAACAACCCGCTAAGCACGTTGGGAGATTTTAAAGAAGCCAATACAGATCTTCAACAGGACTATGACTATGATGCCAACGGTAATCAGTACCTCAATATGAATAAGCTCACAAAGGTACTACGATACAATTATCTGAACCTGCCGGATTCCATTTATATGTGGGGGAAAGGGACTGTGGTATATACTTACGATGGAAAAGGAAATAAGTTGCAAAAAATGATTACGGACTATACCGGCGCCGGCAAATACACGATCATTGGTTATGTAGGCGACCTGGAATTCCGGAACGACACGCTGCAGTCCATTGCACATGAAGAAGGCCGTATCCGGGTAGTGGTGAAGCCGGGCGAGCCGGTTAAATATATTTACGATTATTTTGAGAAAGATCAGCTGGATAATGTCAGGGTAATACTGACGGAACAATCAGACACCACTGTTTACAGCGCCACTATGGAAACTGCCAATGCAGCCAGAGAAGAGCTTACGTTTAGTAATCTTGAGGCTACACGCAGTGCCAAACCTGCTGGTTATCCAGCCGTCAATACAAAAGAAAAAAATGAATTTGTATCCTTATTATCCGGTCAGTCGGACGGCAAGAAAACAGGTCCATCTCTGGTATTGCGCGTAATGGCCGGAGATACGGTGCAGATTGGTGCAAATGCCTTTTATAAAAGCACTGCTGTAAAGAAAAATAATCCGTTGTTGCCGTTGTCCGGTCTGTTAAATCAGACATTACAAACCGCTTCAACTACAGCTGGAAACGGTTCTGTGCACACAGCTCCCTGGACTGATCAACCGCCGCTGATCGCAAACAACCTTACCACAGACAGTTATGAACGGCTGAAGTCCACAAACGATCAAAAGGGAGATCCACTACGTCCCAAAGCCTATCTGAACTACATATATTTTGACGAGCACTTTAAAATGGTGGAAGATGGCAGTGGTGTCAAACAGGTGCAACCTGTACCGGATCAACTACAACAACTTGGCACAGACAAGATGGTTGTCTCCAAAAGTGGCTATCTGTATGTATTCCCCAGCAACGAAAGTTCGCAGCAGTTGTATTTTGATAACATCACCGTATCGCTTATCACCGGCCCGTTATTGGAAGTGACGCATTATTATCCTACAGGTCTTGTGATGGAAGGTATTAGCAGTAATGCTTTGAAAGGAACATCCTATCCGGATAACAGAAAAAAATTCAACAGTTATGAACTGCAAACCCGGGAATTTATGGATGGTGGCAGCCTGGAATGGTACGACTTCAAAACATCGCTCTACGACCAACAGATCGGCCGGTATTTACAGTTTCACGAGCCTAAAAAATTCCAGGAGTATCTGTCTCCATTTCATTACATGTTCAATAAACCAGCCGGATATGTTGCTCCTGTAAACCCGAATGCAGTACCAGCCGTAGATGTATTAAAAGGAAAGGATATAGGCGCAAACGCAGTACGAAGTGTGAGTCTCACGCCTAAAGAAAAATAAAATTATTGTCCCCGAAATTCCCGTACTATGAAAATAATGTACCTGTTATTATTATTTTCCTGTAGTCTGTCTGCCTATGCACAACAATCAGCTCCCCTACGCGTAGAAGTAGCAAGGGCTGAACTCAGATCAAGACAAATTATCTCTCCTGCACCGGAAGCTGCTGAACTTGGAAAATATGGTAATGCGCCGGTAAGCCTTTATACAGGAGCGCCGGATATCACTATTCCGGTTTATACGCTACAGGGTAATAACTTATCCATCGCACTGAGTCTCCATTTTGATGCGGGAGGTTTCAGACCGCAGGATGCACCCACCTGGGTGGGCCAGAACTGGTCTCTGTTTGCAGGTGGTGTGATTACAAGGGTCGTACGCGGTAATCCGGATGATCAGCATTATACCACGTTGAACCTGCCACCCGCTGGCAATTTTTTCTCCTTACAAGACACGCTGCAGCAAATAAAAAGGGGAGAACTGGAAATGGAACCCGACCATTATTATTACAACTTCGATAACTATACCGGGAAGTTCATCGTGACGCCATCCGGTCAGATCGTCAGCAAAACGCGGAATATGATGGACATCCGGTTTGATTCCAGCGAAATAACTGTTACAGATGATAAGGGCAACCGTTATCGCTTTGCAGATAGGGAATCCACCCGGATGGAACTGGGAAATGATCCCTATCCTGATTCGGCTACTGTTCGCACTTATCATTATATATCAAGCTGGTACCTGACCAGTATTTTTGCAGCCAATGGTCATGAGAAATTATATTTCGACTATGATTCTACCGGCGAATATCCCATCGATTTACAAAATACCAATAACGCAGCTGTTACCCGTAGTTACGCTACTATCCGGCATTATGATAGTACCGGTATGACGATCGTTAATGCTGTGGATAGTAACCTCAACGCCTATACGGGTCCTTTCACTTACAGTACGCGCAAGTTTCTGAAGAAAATATCTCTGGTACGGGATGATAGCCTCATCGCCTTTATATCCCTGAAAGCTACAGCAGGCATTGATTCCAGCGGTGGCCGTAAACTGGATACCATTGCGGTATATAATGCCATCGGCGGAAGCCCGCAATTAGTGAAACAGTATAAACTGGGATACGGTTATTATACTAATCCGGAAAACAGTTTCACCAAACAACGATTGAGGCTGGATAGTTTACAGGAACTTGCAGTAAGGCAGGATGTGGCTTCTCCTCCTCCGCATCTGTTTTTCTACAACATGAATGCCGCTATGCCGGAAAGGTTTTCCAAAAGCATTGACCATTGGGGATTTTACAACCGCGCCAACAATCTGTCATTGGTTCCTAATGTAAAAATAATCTCCCCTGTAAACCCTTCCGATAGTATAGTCGGCGGCAATGCAAACAGGGAGCCTGATCTGGCAGGATCATCCTATGCCATGATCAACAAAATCATTTACCCAACGGGGGGCTATACTACTTTGGGATATGAATTACATACCACCTTAAACCAAAATAACTCAGTACGGACATTGGGTGGCATCAGGATCAAATATATTGCTGACTATGCTTTTCCGGGCAAGCCTGCTAAGGTGAAAGTTTATACTTATCTCAACGATTTTAACTATGATTATCCAAGCGGGAGATCGGATGAATCTTTTCCCGCTTATCTGGTGAAGTCTTCCTACAACAACCGTGACCAGGATACACTGTCCGGCGATTACTTACAAAGCCAGACCAACTATACCGTGACAGCTAACGGATCATTTGGCCTGGGGGCCTTCCAGGGAAAACATGTGGGTTATATAGAGGTATCAGAATATTTGATGGATAGCAGTAACAACAGCAACTTCGGCAGAACGTTGTATGAGTATCAGCTGGGAAATATTGCTACTGCAGATGAAGACATAGCCAATGGTACATTGGTCCTCCTGCAGCTATACAATAAATATGGGGTATTAAGATATGAATTGACAAATACCTACACTTACAATACCATAAGTACTTTTTCATCTGCGCAGGTAAAGCCGGTTTTAAGTCAGACGAATGAAGTGCTATGGTGCAAGACACTGGATACCGCGGGGAATCCCCTGTACAAGACCTACACGGTCTTAAACGGACTACCATCCGGATGTACTGATACAAGAAATTATCCTACTGCCCTTAAAGTGAATACCTATGCTTTTAAGTCGCAGGAAAAATACCTTGCCAAACAGGATGAGCAGCGTGCAGATGATTTTACAGGTTTTCTGCTTAAAACCACGATCCAATATACTTATGGTAATCCGGCACATATCTATCCAACGCTTATTGACAGATATAGTAATCATATAAGGGAAGTTATCCGTAAAAAGTATGTTGCGGATTACACCGGGCCGGCAGGGCCCAATGATGCCGGCATTCCATTAATGCAGGCCAAACATTGCCTTGGAGCGGAAGTGGAGTCTTACCAATACCGCGCACTCATAGGAGGAACAGACAAACGGGTGATTAACGGTACGATTAATTATTATGGTACTGATCTGTTGCCGGTAAAAGAACTGGGTATTGAAGCAAAAACCCCGGTAACCACTTTCCAGGAATCAGTGCTTACAGCAGGAGGCTTAACCTTTGACCCGGCTTACAAACCACAGATCTATTTCACTTATCAGAATGGTGCGCTTGCCTCCAGGCAAAAAGATGGCGCCATTACCCGATACCTGCGGGGATATAACAATAGTTATACCGTGGCAGAAATGACCGGCGGAAGCGAAGTGCATGTGGCATACTACAACTTCGAAGACAACGGGCAGGCGTGGTACGGGTCACAACTAACGGGGTATACGATCATTGATACGGTTGCATATTCCGGCAAAAGAAGTGCAATGATCCCTGCAGGCGGTAAGATCCAGATTCCTGCTGCTACCCTGCGTGTGGACATGAAACTCTCCTTCTGGTTACGTACCGGCAGTATTGTAGTGAAACAGGGTGTTGTTACGATACCGCCGTCTTTAACCAGCCCAACACGGAATGGCTGGACTTACTACGAATATCAATTTGATCCGGCAGAAGGGAGTGTCCAATTGATAGGTAATAACACAATTATAGACGAGCTACGCTATATTTTTTTCGTTGCTGCCATTACTACTTATACCTACGAACCCCTGGTAGGAAGGACGAGCAACAATTCTATCAATGATCACATTATTTTTTATGAATATGATGGATTAAACAGACTGGTAAATATCAGAGATGAAAATAAAAATATCCTGAAGAATTTTAGATATAACTATGGACCGGGCATACCCGTGGATATCCCTCATTAAGTAACCGCACAATCAGTTCGTATGAAACACATACTGATCATTATATGTCTGACTTTATACACAGCAACTGCATATAGCCAGTTAAGTACAGGCAATACTTTTATAGTAGAGACAACCATTAAAACAACGGGTATTACTGATCAGGCTGGCGTAGATGCTTTACAGGCAGACAAGAAGGCCAGTACGATTACTTACTTTGATGGTCTTGGACGACCATTGCAAAAAGTGATCATACAAGGCAGCCCTGAACAAAAAGATATAGTAATACCCTACTATTTCGATAATCAGGGGAATAATAGTCAGCTCCTTCTATCCTATACTGACCTGAATAGCAGTAGTTTTGGTAGTTTCAGGACAACTGCCTATCAGGATCAGCGAGCATTTTATAGCCCGTCCAATACTGCCGTGCAGGATATAGCCAAAGATAATCTTCCGATTACGGTACTACGCTTTGAACAATCTCCGCTCAATAATCTGCAGGCACAGGGCGGCCCCGGTGCTAACTGGAATCCATACGGAGGTCATCCTGTTTCCACTAATTTTTCTTTTATTACTTCAACATATCCGAAAGATGATAGTTTACAGGTACACTGGGTGATTACCTCCGACAGTGGTGCTGTACCCACTGCTAACTTAATGATTCCGGGGGAAGCTCATAAAGTTGTCACCACAGATCCACAGGGGAATCAGACCATTGATGTTTTCGACATTGACAATAATCATAAATTAAGAAGAAAATATGCCGACACAGTAGCGCTGGATACCCATTACTCGTATGATGATTTCAACCACCTGCGTTACATCATGACACCCAGAGCATCCAATCCCTTAAGAGGAAAAGGCCCTTATTGGACGGTTGACAGTATTCCATTTGCAAAAGATGAGTTCTGCTATTATTATGAATACGATGAAAGAGGTAGGGTTATCCGGGAAAAAAAACCGGGCATAAGCCTTGTAGAGCGGGTGTATGATGCCAAGGACAGGTTGGTGTACCAAAGAGATGGTAACCAGTTGGCCAAAGGAGTATGGCAGTACTTTGGATATAATGATTCAGGCAAAATGGCAGGAACCAGCTTATGGGTATCAAACAAATCCCGTAATGATATGCAGGAAAAAGTAAATGCATATCTCAACGATTCGATAGCAGGAAATCTTTTAATACCATCACCTGTATATGACCCAATTATCGGTTTAACGGCAGACCACTATAATAATTATGGCACCTATCCCGACCCTTTGTATGCCTTTGTACCTGGTGAGATGACGAAGTTACAAAACGGTAACAGCACTACAGCAGATATTGTAACCTCCTGTACCAAACACACCGCCGGATTAAAATGTGCCGACGGGGCACAGGTTTTAGATAGCACAATATCGCTATATAACTTTTACTATTATGATGAGAGAAACAGATTAATCCAGACAGTCTCGAAAAATATGTACGGCGGTGTAGATATCAAAAGCATACGGTATGATTTTGAAGGTAAGATACTGAGTATCTATGACCATTACAGGAATCCGAAAAGCACGGTTACGCCTGAACTGAAAATCCTTACGGTCAGATATTATGATGGCGCCGGTAACCTCACCCGGATAGATAAACAACTCAACGATTCCGGCCCACTGAAAACGATTGTTCAATATCGCTACAACAGCGTTGGGCAAATGGTTTGCAAAACATTCGGTAACAACCTGGATAGTATGAAATATACCTATCATATTCAGGGTTGGTTAAAAGGGGTCAACAGGGAATACGTACGCACAGGTACGGGTAACTATTTTGGCTTCGACCTCGGATATGATAGTGCTGCCACCCTGATCCCCGGCATTAATTATTTAAACCCGCAGTACAATGGCAACGTGGCCGGTATTATCTGGCGATCCGCCAATGATAACATCTTACGCAAATATGATTTTAAGTATGATAAAATAGATAATTTGTTGCGCGCCGATTTCCTCCAGCAGGACGCCGGTACCAGCTGGTCTAATAGTCAGGTTGATTATACATTAAGCGGAATAAAGTATGATATTAACAGCAATATCCTGTCGCTGAGTCAGCGAGGGCTTTCCGGCACTTCCTCCATCCTTATAGATAGCCTGAAATATGAATACTTCTACAATAGCAATAAAATACTTTATGTAACCGACAGAGTGAATAACCCGCTAAGTACCTTGGGCGATTTTAAAGAAGCCAATACAGATTTTCAACAGGACTTTGACTATGATGTCAACGGTAATCAGTACCTCAATATGAATAAGCTCACAAAGGTACTACGATACAATAACCTGAACCTGCCGGATTCTATTTATATGTGGGGTAAAGGTTATGTGGAATATGCCTACGCTGGAAACGGTAATAAGTTACATAAAAAGGTGACGGATTATACCGGTGTCGGTAGATATACGAACATTGGTTATTTAGGCGATCTTGAATTCCGCAATGATACGCTGCAGTCCATTGCACACGAGGAAGGCCGTATCCGGGTAGTGGTGAAGCCTGGCGAGTCAGTTAAATATATCTATGATTATTTTGAGAAAGATCAGTTGGGTAACGTCAGGGTAATACTCACAGAACAGACAGACACCACTGTTTACAGTGCCACTATGGAAACTGCCAATGCGGCCAGAGAAGAGCTTACGTTTAGTAATCTTGAGGCTACACGCAGTGCCAAACCAGCTGGTTATCCTGCCACCAATACAAAAGAGAAAAATGAATTTGTATCTCTGTTATCCGGTCAGCCAGACGGAAAGAAAACCGGACCTTCTCTGGTATTACGTGTAATGGCCGGAGACACGGTGCAGATTGGTGTAAATGCCTTTTATAAAAGCACTGCTGTAAAGAAAAACAATCCGTTGTTACCATTAGCTGGTCTGTTAAATCAGACATTACAAACCGCTTCAAATACGGCTGGAAACGGTTCTGTGCACACAGCTCCCTGGGCTGATCAACCACCGCTGATCGCAAACAACCTTACTTCAGACAGTTATGAACGGCTGAAGTCCGCAAACGATCAGAAAGCTGATCCACTACGTCCCAAAGCCTATCTGAACTACATATATTTTGACGAGCACTTTAAAATGGTGGAAGATGGCAGTGGTGTCAAACAGGTGCAGCCTGTCCCGGATCAAATACAACAACTTGGCACAGACAAGATGGTTGTCTCCAAAAGTGGCTATCTGTATGTATTTCCCAGTAACGAGAGTGCACAACAGTTGTATTTCGATAACATCACCGTATCGCTGATCACCGGTCCGTTATTGGAGGTAACGCATTATTATCCTACCGGTCTTGTAATGGAAGGTATTAGCAGTAATGCTTTGAAGGGAACAGCCTATCCGGAGAACAGAAAAAAATTCAACAGTTATGAACTGCAAAGCCGGGAATTTATGGACGGTGGCAGCCTGGAGTGGTACGACTTCAAAACATCGATCTACGACCAACAGATCGGAAGATATTTACAGTTTCACGAACAGCAAAGATTCCAGGAGTATCTGTCTCCATTTCATTATATGTTCAATAAACCAGCCGGATATGTTGCTCCTGTAAACCCGAATGCAGTACCAGCCGTAGATGTATTAAAAGGAAAGGATATAGGCGCAAACGCAGTACGAAGTGTGAGTCTCACGCCTAAAGAAAAATAAAATTATTGTCCCCGAAATTCCCGTACTATGAAAATAATGTACCTGTTATTATTATTTTCCTGTAGTCTGTCAGCCTATGCACAACAATCAGCTCCGCTACGCGTAGAAGTAGCAAGGGCGGAACTCAGATCAAGGCAAATCATTTCTCCTGCGCCGGAAGCTGCTGAACTTGGGAAATATGGCAACGCGCCGGTAAGCCTTTATACAGGAGCGCCGGATATCACTATTCCGGTTTATACGCTGCAGGGTAATAACTTATCCATCGCACTGAGCCTCCATTTTGATGCGGGTGGTTTCAGACCGCAGGATGCACCTACCTGGGTGGGCCAGAACTGGTCCCTTTTTGCAGGTGGTGTGATCACCAGAGTTGTACGTGGTAATCCGGATGATGATCGTTATACCAGGCTGAACTTACCATCCGCTGGTAATTTTTTCTCCTTACAAGATACGCTGCAGCAAATAAAAAGAGGAGAACTGGAAATGGAACCCGACCATTATTATTACAACTTCGATAATTATACCGGGAAGTTCATCGTGACGCCATCCGGCCGGGTGATCACCAAAATGCGGAATATGATGGATATCCGGTTTGATTCCAGCGAAATAACCGTCACAGATGATAAGGGTAACCGCTATCGTTTTGCAGATAGGGAATCCACCCGGATGGAACTGGGAAATGATCCCTATCCTGATTCGGCTACTGTTCGCACTTATCACTATATATCCAGCTGGTATCTGACCAGTATTTTTGCAGCCAATGGTCATGAGAAATTATATTTCGACTACGATTCTACCGGCGAATATCCCATCGATTTACAAAATACCAATAACGCAGCTGTTACCCGTAGTTATACTACTATCCGGCATTACGATAGTACCGGTATGACGATTGTTAATGCTGTTGATAGTAACCTCAACGCCTATACGGGTCCTTTCACTTACAGCACGCGTAAATTTCTGAAAAAAATATCTCTGGTACGGGATGATAGCCTCATTGCCTTTATATCCCTGAAAGCTACAGCAGACATTGATTCCATCGGTGGCCGTAAACTGGATACCATTGCTGTATATAATGCCATCGGTGGAACCCCGCGATTAGTGAAACAGTATAAACTGGGATATGGTTATTATACTAACCCGGAAAACAGTTTCACCAAAAAACGATTGAGACTGGATAGTTTACAGGAACTTGCAATAAGGCAGGATGTGGCTTCTCCTCCTCCGCATCTGTTCTTCTACAACATGAATGCCGCTATGCCGGAAAGGTTCTCCCAAAGCATTGACCATTGGGGATTTTACAACCGCGCCAACAATCTGTCATTGGTCCCTAACGTAACAATAATCTCCCCCCTAAACCCTTCCGATAGTATAGTAGGTGGAAACGCCAACCGGGAGCCAGATCTGGCAGGATCATCCTATGCCATGATCAACAAAATTATTTATCCAACAGGAGGCTATACTGCTTTGGAATATGAATTACATACTACCTTAAACAAAAATGACTCAGTACGGACATTGGGAGGCGTCAGGATCAAATCTATTGCTGACTATGCATTTCCGGATATTCCGGGTATGTTTGGCCAGGTGAAAACGTATAGTTATCTCAGTGATTCTAATCTTAATAAAATAAGTGGCAAATCGGATGAGTCTTTTCCTGCTTATCTGGTGACCTCTTCTTATAATAATCGTGATCAGGACACACTATCCGGCGACTACTTTCAAAGCCAGACCAACTATACCGCGACAGCCAACGGATCATTTGGCCTGGGGGCCTTTCAGGGAAAACATGTGGGCTATTCAGTGGTGACAGAGACTTTGGTGAAAGAATCTTACCCCTATACCTACGGTAAAACCTTATATAGGTACCAGCTTGGAAATGTGAATACAGCAGATGAAGACATTGCCAATGGTACATTAATCTACCTCGACCTGCGAATCATAGATGAATTGAAAAATGCCTACACTTACAACACAATAGATACCTTTTCATGTACGCAGGTAAAGCCGGTTTTAAGTCAGACGAATGAAGTACTATGGTGCAAGACATTGGACTCCGCCGGAAATGCGCTGTACAACGCTCACACGGTGTTAAACGGACTGCCGCCCGGATGTATTGATGCAAGAAATTATCCTACTGCCCTGAAAGCGAATACCTATGTTTTTAAATCTCAGGAAAAATATCTTACCAGACAGGACGTGAAACGCCCCGATGAATTCTTTCCTTTAATCACTATTTTGTATACTTACGGAAATCCGGCACATATCTATCCCACACTTATTGACAGGATCAATCAAGCCACAAGGATAGTCACCCGCAAAAAGTATGTTGCCGATTACACAGGTCCGGCAGGGCCCTATGATGCCGGTATTCCGCTGATGAAGGCCAAACACTGCCTTGGAGCGGAAGTGGAGTCTTATCAGTTCCGCGAACCCTGGACTATACCTCAGATAAGGGTAATTAACGGTACGATTAATTATTATGGCCCTGATCTGTTGCCGGTAAAACAACTGGGTGTTGAAGCAAAAACACCAATAACCACTTTCCAGGAATCTGTGCTTACGGCAGGAGGTTTAATCTTTGACCCGGCTTACAAACCACAGGTCTATTTTACTTATCAAAATGGCGCGCTTGCCTCCAGACAAAAACATGGAGGTGCCATTACCCGGTACTTGCGGGGATATAACAATAGTTATACCGTGGCGGAAATGACTGGTGGAAATTCAGTGCATGCGGCATACTATAACTTTGAAGATGACGGACAAGCCCGGTACGGCTCACAACTAACGGGGTATACTATAATCGATACTGTTGCATATTCCGGCAACAGGAGCGGACTGCTCTCTGCAGACAGTACGATCCTGATTCCCGCTTCTACGATGCGTGTGGTCATGAAACTCTCCTTCTGGTTACATACCGGCAGTATTGCAGTGAAACAGGGTGTTGTTACGATAACGCCGTTTTTAACCGGTCCAACGCGGAATGGCTGGACATACTACGAGTATCAATTTGATCCGGCAGATGGAAATGTACAACTGATAGGCAATAATACGATAATAGATGAGCTGCGTTATATTTACGCCAATGCGACCATTACTACCTATACCTACGAACCCCTGGTAGGGAAGACGAGCAGCAATTCAGCCAATGATCACACGATTTTTTATGAATATGATGGATTAAACAGACTGATAAATATCAAAGATGAAAATAAAAATATCCTGAAGATTTTTAAATATAACTATGGCCCGGGCATCCCCGTGGACATCCCTCATTAAGTAACCGCTCAATGTGTTCGTATGAAAAACATACTGATCATCATATGGCTGACTTTATACGCAGCAACCGCTTATAGCCAGTTAAGTACCGGCAACAATTTTATAGTAGAGACAACTATTAAAACAACAGGTGTTACCAATCAGGCTGACGCGGAAGCCTTACCGGCAAATAGAAAGGCCAGTACCGTTACATACATTGATGGCTTTGGAAGGCCATTGCAAAAAGTGATCATACAAGGTAGCCCTGAACTAAAAGATATGGTAACACCATTCTATTTTGATAGTTATGGAAATAATACTCCAATCTATTTACCCTATACCGACCTGAATGGCAGTAATTTTGGTAGTCTCAGGACCACTGCTTTCCATGATCAGAGCACATTTTACAAACCGTCCAATACCTCCGTGGAGGATATAGCTAAAGATAGTCTCCCGATTACTGTACTACTTTTTAACACCCCGCTCAACGAGCTGTGGGCGCAGGGTGGCCCCGGTGCTAACTGGAATCCTTACGTAGGTCATCCTGCATTCACTATTTCGTCAATCGTGCACGAGGTGTGGGATAGTTTATTATACCGCTGGCTGATTACCTCCGACAGTGGTGCCGTACCTACCTTGAGTGAATGGCAGTTTGCGGAAGCCAATAAGATTACCTCTACAGATCCGGATGGAAATCGGACCATTGATCTTTTCGATATTGATTATAACCATACACTTAGAAGAAAATATGCCGATACAGTAGCAATAGATACCCACTACTCGTATGATGATTTCAACCGCCTGCGTTATATAATTACACCGGAAGGAACAAAACAGTTGGGACATGGTCGCTTTCCCTGGACAGCCTGGACAGTGGATAGTGTTCCCGGTATAAAAGAACCGTTCTGCTACTATTATGAATACGATGGAAGAGGAAGGGTGATCAGGGAAAAAAAGCCGGGAGTGGATCTTGTTGAGATGGTGTATGATGCAAAGGACAGGTTGGTTTATAAAAGAGATGGTAACCTTCTGGCAAAAGGACAATGGCTGTATTATCTATACGACAATTTCGACAGAATAACCGCAACATCGATCATGGTAACGAACAATTCGCGGAATGCCATGCAGGAAAAGGTAAACACCTATGTATATGATTCGATAATTGGAAATCTTATAATACCATTACCTGACTATACGCCAATTCGCCTGTTGACGATGAATGGCTATGATAATTATGGTGCCGATCCCACCCTTTCACATCCCTTTGTGCCCACTGAAATGACGAAATTACAGAGTGGTAACAGCAGCACGGCAGACATAGCAACTACCTCGTCAAAACATACCGGTGGATTAAAATGCTTTGAGCTGAAATGGGTACTGGATAGCACATTAATGCTTCATACCACCTACTATTATGATGATAAAGGCAGAATAATCCAGACAATATCCGAAAACCTGTATGGTGGCACGGATATCAAAAGCATACGGTATGATTTTGAAGGTAAGATACTGAGCACCTATGACCATTACAATAATCCGAAAAGCACGGTGACGCCTGAACTAAAAATCCTTACCGTCAGATATTATGATGCCGTCGGTAACCTCACCCGGATAGATAAACAACTCAATGATTCCGGCCCACTGAAAACGATTGTTCAATTGCGCTATAATACCCTTGGACAGCTCATTTGCAAAACCTTAGGCAACAACCTGGATAGTATGAAATATGCCTACCATATTCAGGGTTGGTTAAAAGGGATAAACAGGGACTACGTACGCACCGGTACCGGTAACTATTTTGGCTTCGACCTCGGATATGATAGTGCTGCCTCCCTGATCCCTGGTGTTACTTATTTAAACCCGCAGTACAATGGTAAGGTGGCCGGTACTATATGGCGATCTGCCAATGACAACATCTTACGCAAATATGATTTTAAGTACGATAAAACAGATAACTTGTTACGCGCCGATTTCCTCCAGCAGGATGCCGGTACCACCACCTGGTCCAAAAGTCAGGTAGATTATACGGTAAGCGGAATAAAATATGATTTAAACAGCAATATTCTGTCTCTCAATCAGAGAGGGCTTTCCGGTACTTCCTCCATCCTGATAGACAGCCTGAAATATGTATACTTCAACAGCAATAAAATATTTTATGTAACCGATAGAGTGAACAACCCGCTAAGTACGTTGGGAGATTTTAAAGAAGCGAATACAGATCTGCAACAGGACTATGATTATGATGCCAACGGTAACCAGTATCTCGATATGAATAGGCAGACAAGTGTATTACGATACAATTATCTGGACCAGCCAGATTCCATTTATATGTGGGGAAAAGGGTATGTGGTATATACCTATGATGCAAACGGAAATAAGTTACAAAAGGCGATTACAGATTATACCGGCGCAGGCAAATATACAACCATTGGTTATGTAGGCGATCTGGAATTCCGCAATGATACGCTGCAGTCTATTGCACATGAAGAAGGCCGTATTCGTGTAGTGGTGAAGACTGGTGAGCCAATTAAATATATCTACGATTATTTTGAGAAAGACCAGTTGGATAACGTCAGGGTAATACTCACAGAACAAACAGACACCAGTGTTTACAGCGCGAGCATGGAGACAGCCAACGCGGCCAGAGAGGAGCGTACTTTCAGTAATCTTGAGGCTACACGCAGCGCCAAACCAGCTGGTTATCCTGCTGCAAATACAAAAGAGAAAAATGAATTTGTATCCTTATTATCCGGTCAGCCGGATGGAAAGAAAACAGGTCCATCTTTAGTATTACGCGTAATGGCCGGAGATACGGTGCAGGTTGGTGCAAACGCCTTTTATAAAAGTACTGCTGTAAAGAAAAATAATCCGTTGTTACCGCTGGCCGGTCTGTTAAATCAGACATTACAAACCGCTTCAACTACCACAGGAAGTACTTCTGTGCATACATCTCCCTGGGCCGATCAACCACCGCTGATCGCAAACAACCTTACCACAGACAGTTATGAACGACTAAAATCGGCAAACGATCAAAAGGTCGATCCACTACGGCCCAAAGCCTATCTGAACTACATATACTTCGACGAGCACTTTAAGATGGTGGAGGAGGGTAGTGGTGTCAAACAGGTACAGCCAGTCCCGGATCAAATACAACAACTTGGCACAGACAAGATGGTTGTCTCCAAAAGTGGCTATCTCTATGTATTCCCCAGTAACGAAAGTGCACAACAGTTGTATTTTGATAACATCACCGTATCGCTTATCACCGGCCCGTTATTGGAAGTGACGCATTATTATCCTACCGGTCTCGTGATGGAAGGTATTAGCAGTAATGCTTTGAAAGGAACAGCCTATCCGGATAACAGAAAAAAATTCAACAGTTATGAACTGCAAAGCCGGGAATTTATGGATGGTAGCAGCCTGGAGTGGTACGACTTTAAAACATCGCTCTACGACCAGCAGATCGGTCGGTATTTACAGTTCCGCAAGCATGAAAAGTTCCAGGAGTATCTGTCTCCATTTCATTACATGTTCAATAAACCAGCCGGAGATGTTGCTCCTCTTAACACGAATGCATTACCAGTTGTAGAGTTGTTAAAAGACATGGATAAAGGAGCAAACGCAATACGTAGTGTGAGTCTCACGCCTAAAGAAAAATAGGGGGATGGCTGACCCAAAAGTAAAAACTGCTTTTGGGTCAGCTTTCTTTTGTTGAACTGATTATTTTCAAAATGAACAATATTTGTATACTCTTTACCAATAACTGCAAGATAAATTGATTGTTTGTAAATAGATTGTCAGAAAACAGGCCAATGCAGCCTGGGTACTGATTTAAGCCCTAATTTACTTGACAGTTTTAGTACTGGTCCACAACGAATGAAGAGCATGAATTGTCTGAAGAAAACTGAGCATTGAAAAAAAAGCGTTGTTATTCTATCCTTTGATTTGTTAGTCGCGGGCCGTGTGTAGTTAGCTTCTAAATTTTTATGTCAACCAAAATTTAAATTGATTTATCCGTTCTTCTTACTTAATGCTGATAATGTATTGTTTCAATGATCTTTTCCTTGCGGGAATTAAGCTGCATCTTTTTTCCTAAGGGGAGGGAGATATTTCGGATTCCAGTGCACAGGATTTAACCAGTGAATAAATGAAAAACAAGTTGTGCGAGCGTCCTGCATAACCTCTTCCCATCAACCAAAAATCAATAACATGTCAACACTCTTTTTCCCTGACCACATTCGTGGCAGTTAAACTGTATCTGCACGGCATGCAGATGTAACTTTTTATGAACTATAGTTTGCTGTACGCTCGCCCTGTCATCACAGGGTGTGGCTGCTTATTGCCTGCTGAGTTCATAAAATCCTCCACCTGACAGGCTTGTTATATACAAGCGAAAAGCGCTGCAGCAGCAGGGCCTGGCCGTGCTATGCCTATTGTCAACTACATCAACCAAAAATCAGTACAATGTTTAAGAAACTTTTATACGCTTTAAGCTTGTTGTGTCTTGCGCTATCCCTGCAGGCACAGGACCTGAAGGTAACGGGTATCGTCAGGGACGAAACCGGTTCGCCGCTTCCGGGTGTCACCATCATTGAGAAAGGGCTTTCATCCAATGGTACCACCTCAACAAGCAATGGTATCTTCACCATCACATTAAAGGGATCATCAAAAACACTGTTGTTCTCCTTTATTGGTTACCTGTCACGCGAAGTGAACGTAAGCGGCAGGAACAACGTGAATATCACCATGTCGGCTGACTCCAAATCACTAAAAGACGTAGTGGTGATCGGCTACCAGGAGGTATCCCGTAAAAAGAATACCGCTGCCATTGCCAGCGTAAAAGGGGATGTGATCAAAGACATCCCGGCACCTAGCTTCGATATGTTGTTGCAGGGCCGTGTAGCTGGTGTGAATGTGCAGAACTTTTCCGGTGAGCCGGGTGCACGCAACAGCTTCGTAGTAAGAGGCAATACCTCCGTGCTCAGAGGCTATGATGCCGCCAGGGCCGTCAGTTCACCACTCTTCGTGATCGATGGTATCCCTACCACCACCGATGATATCAGCCAGCTTAGCTACGGACAAGGTACCAATACAAACCTGCTGGCCGGTTTGAATCCGAACGATATCGAATCCATTGACGTACTGAAAGATGCTTCTGCCGCTGCGATCTATGGCTCCAGGGGCTCCAATGGTGTGATTATTATCAAAACAAGAAAAGCACAAGCCGGAAAAGCGCAGTTCAATTTCAGCACCTACCATGGTATGTCTGAACAGCGTAAGCTCACTGAACTTGTGACCGGTGCTGAAGAGCGCAGAATGAAACTGGATGTGCTCAACCAGTACAATCAATGGGAAGATAATTACAAATTGCCGCAGATGCTTACCGACAGCCTCAACCCGACATTCAACAATAACACTGACTGGCAGGGGCTTTTCTATCAGCGGGGGATGATCCACAACTATGACATGTCTATTTCCGGAGGTGCAGAACTGGTGAACTACCGTGTGAGCCTCGGTCACTATAACGAAGAAGGTATCCTGAAAAATACAGGTTTCAAAAGATACAGCATGATCTCCAATGTGAGCATGCAGATCACGCCGAAACTTAGTAACCGTACGATCTTCCGGCTGTACCGGACAGACCGTCCGCGCTCTGTGAACGAACGTACTGGTGGAAACTTCTCCTTTAAAAGTGATGCGCTGCCCTCTTCCTTTTACAGGCTCACCCCTGGCGGTGAAGAGTTCCTGGTGGGCAACAGCCGCAAAATGGACAAGAACATTAACAACAGCATGCAGCTAAGCACCGTGTTCAACTACGTGATCCAGCCATCACTGTTGTTTAATACCACCGTTTCATATGAGACGTCAAATTCCAACCGCGACTACTATTCACCAGCCGTCGTGAGAGACAACGGCTTTGGCTATGCTTCTTCCTTCGCAGACAAATCCGAACACCTGACCATCTATAACACCCTCGAATACACGAAAAAGCTGGGGCAACATACCCTGAACCTGATCGGTGGCCAGAATATGGAGTACAACGCTTACCGCAATACCTATGCAGATGCCGACTTCATTGCGAGCGACTATGTAAATACGGTAAACACCGCCAACAAGAACTTCAGTACTGCCAGTTCAGCCTTCCAGGAATATGGCCTCCAGAGCCTGTTCGCAAGGGTAAACTATGACTTCAAAGCAAAATACCTGCTGTCAGCCGTATTCAACGCTGATGCTTCTTCCAAGTTCGGTAAGAACAACCGCTGGGGCTATTTCCCTTCCGTATCAGCAGGCTGGATCATCAGTGATGAATCCTTCATGAAAGGAACCAGCAACTGGCTCAGTTACCTGAAGATCCGCGGCAGCTACGGTATTACAGGCAGCCAGCCACAAGAGAATTATCTCGGCTACAACACCTACACTGTAAATGCCGCCAAGTTCGGGGATAAGGACAACTCACCGGCTACCACCTATAATGGCGGCTCTGTGATCATCCCCAACTATTCAAGCGGTATTGCACAACGCAGCCTTTCGTGGGAACAATCCATACAAAGCAACCTCGGACTGGAAGCTACCTTCTTCAAAGACCGCATCCGCCTGACAGTAGACGCTTACTCCCGTGGTACCAGCCGTGGCTTCTTTGATTACAGACTACCGATATATAGTGGTTATGACCTGGCCAAGACGAATGCCATCGGTATCCGCAATGCAGGTGTGGAGCTGATGATCAACAGCAAAAACCTGTCGGAAAAAAGCGCCGTACAATGGTTCACTGATTTCAACATTTCCTATAACCAGAACGTCATCACCAGTCTGCCTAACGGCGGCAGAAGCCTGATCGTATCTTACAACGGCGGCGCCTATGGCTTCGACTATCTGCTGGATGTGGGTAAACCTGTCAACCAGATGTTCGTATTTGAAAACAGAGGCGTTTACTCCAAAGACTCCGACGTGCCTTTCAACTACATTACAGGCCAGCCGCTGAAAAATGTGGTGGGCGTGGCTTACAAAGCCGGCGACCCGATTATCGTGGACCAGGTAGGTAACTTTAATATCAAAGGACCGATGGACCAGATCGTAGGCGGCGACCCCAATCCGAAGTATACCGGTGGTATTAACAACACGATTTCTTACAAAGGGTTTTCTTTTTCATTCTTTCTCACTTTCACCATGGGGCGCCAGATACTGAATGCATACAAGATCCGTCGCTATGTGAAACTGTTCGACGGCAGCGGCGACGATGGCGAAAACAACCTGGCAAGAGGTGCACTCTTCGATCTGAGCAAAGTGAACTACTGGAAGAAACCGGGTGATGTCGCTGATATCCCTTCCCTCTCCCTGCGTTCGGCAGACCGTGATTATCATTATGCCTGGCTGGATGGCTCCACCATGTACATCGAGAATGGCTCCTATTGCCGCCTGAAGAACATCAGTCTTAACTACTCCTTTAATCCGCGGGTACTGAAAACGCTGCGCCTCAATCGCCTGCGTGTGTATGGCATTATGGATAATGTATTCACGCTGCAGAGATCCACTATCCCGGACGCAGAAGCCGTGAATGCCTATGGTATTTATGATGGCGACGGGTATCCCATCCCAACAAAATTCACACTGGGAATTGATCTGGGCTTTTAACGTTTAAAATGAAAAAGATATGAAACGAATCCATATAATTGCCTGCCTGTTATGCATGATCATACTGGGGATGTCCTGTAAAAAAGTGCTGGAGCTGAATCCCCGGGAAACGCCGTCCAGCGGTGTTTACTGGCAGAATGAAAACGATGCGCTCGCAGGCCTGCTCGGCGGTTACTCGCTGCTGCGTGATGCCCTCACCGACCAAAACCGCTACTACGTATACGGTGATGCGCCCTGTAATACGTTCCTGATCACTTATGGCAGCGACTATGATATACACCAGCTGCGTGACGGTTCCTTTGATGGTGTATATTACGGAGGTCTCGATAATCTCCAGGACTGGACACCGTTCTATAAAGCGATTGCACAGGCTAACCTGCTGATCAAAAAAATACCTGCCATTCCTGCCACCGCGTTTAAGGTACAGGAAAGGAAAAACTATTTTCTCGGTGAAGCTTATTATCTCCGCGCGTTCAACTATTTCTTTATTTCAAAGGTGTGGGGAGATGTGCCGCTTGTTACAGATGCCGTGGAAGATGTGTCAGAAGCCAGGAACTATGGCCGGGAGGCGCAGCAGAAAGTCCTGGAACAGGCTATCGCCGATCTGGAACAGGCCAAAAAACTGCTGCCGGTAACAACTGAAAATACCGGTGACCGTGGTATCAGGGCCAGCCTCGCCACTGCATTGGCGCTGGAAGCACATATATACGCCTGGATGGGCAACTATGCCAAATGTGAAGAGAACACCCGCGAGATCGTGAACAATCCCGGCAAGTTTAACCTCACGTTCATCACAGACTCCGCAGAATATGTGAAGATGACCATCGGACATTCTACTGAAAGTATTTTCGAGATCAATATCAACTACAATCAGAATGAAGGCTCCAAAAAAGGTATCGCTGAAAGAACACTATACGACCCGTTCCTGGCTACCCGCAAGCCGGTAAACACAGACGATGTCCCCTGGCTCGTGAACATGGAGACCATCGGCAAAATCTACGATCGCTTCAGCAGCGACACCACCGATCTCCGCTTCAAAGTATGGTATTATGCGCTTGATAGCAGATGGCCCATGCTCAGAAAGTATACCAGCGTCATTTATAAAGATGGCGATATCAAACGTGATCCCTGGTACTCCAATAATATCCTCATCTCCCGCTTGTCAGATATCATACTGCTCCGCGCGGAAGCGCTCTTCAAACTTGGTGATGAAGCCGGTGCACGCACACTGACGGACAAGATCCGCCAACGCGCCGGTGTGGCCCCTACCAATCCCGCTCTCTCCGGTGATGACCTCTTTACTTTCATTGTGCATGAAAGAGTGAGGGAATTATATGCCGAAGGACAGACCTACTGGGACCTCTGCCGCACTAAAAAGCTGGGAGACTTCAACGACAAATTCTCAGGCGCATTCACGCAGGGCAACGCCAACTACGGCAGAACATACTGGCCTATCAACAGGAACATCTTCAAAGACAATCCATTGATGAAACAAACGTCTTATTGGAACGGAAGACTATAACCATCTAAAAAAAAGATCATGAAAAAGATCCGTAGCTATATCCTTTTTTGCTGCATCATACTGGTGGCATTCCAGTCCTGCAAAAAGGACCATATCATCGGTGGAAGCCTGCATTCCGCTAAATTCAACGGTACCACTTACGAATACCTGCATACCAACCGGCTCTTCGATACACTCATCCTCCTGATCGATAAAACAGGATTAAAAGACGAAGTGAATGCCAATAACACCACTTTCTTTGCACCTACCAATTATTGCATCTATAATTATGTGAAGAAGGTAGTGCAGGCAAGGCTGCAATTGCAGACAGGCAATGAGAACCTGGTGTTCAACTTTGACCAGCTGGATTTCCCCAGCCTGAAAGATTCATTGCGGGCCTATATCTTCCCTGGAAATATCATCCGTGATTCATTGAATAAGAACGGGACCCTATATACCGCTAAAGATGGGGAACAACGTCTCATCACACTGGAAGAAGACCCTAGCAACACTTATGTGAATGCCGGCTTCACTGACCGCCCGAAATACATCTATATCACCAAGATCTTCGGCACCCGGGATCCGGTAGATCCCGACTCCCTGGCGGCTTTGCCGGAATCACAGAGAGATGTAAAAGACATTATCCAGTCGTCGGGCATTATCACCAACAATGGGGTAGTACACGTAATAGGCAACTCACATAATTTCACTTTTGCCAAGCAACCTAAATAAGTCAGGCTATGAAATCACTCCGTCACATATACGAAAAAGGACTGCTGGCGCTGCTCGTCATCGCGGCGTTCATGTCCTGTAAAAAGGTTATCCCAGGCTATATCAGCGACCAGATCAGATACGTGGATGATACCTTCCGCGTGCCCAAAGGTACCTACTATACAGCAGATTCCCGCTCTTTCCAGGGTGATGGCACCAGTTATCCGCTAAATGTGAAACTGGTGGATATCCGCGACCTCGCTACCGGCCAATCGGTAAAGGCCTTTACCGACTCGCAGGAAATACTGGTATTCACAAAACTGTTTGATCCCAACAAGGACACCACCGTGGAGCAATTGAATGCTATCCGCACCAAACAGCGTGTTCCCCCTTTGCAGATCGTGGAGAAATCAGGACAGCTGATCGTGAATAACGGATCTATCAATATCCCCAATGGCAATTATACTTTTGATATCAGCGTATCCAATGAAAGAGGTTCGAAGATATTCAAGAATATATCAGTGCTTCAATTATACCTGGTCGAGTTCCAGGACATCAGCAAAGGCTGCGCGTGGTTCAAGAACAATACCACCACCAGCGGTGATATCGGCTCACCGGGCGTAACATATAAGAAGCTGTCCAACGATGGGTTCCGTGTGATCCTGAAGATCACGGACAAAAATGGCACACCGTTCAACCCGAAAACAGGAGAACTTATCAAACGTGGCGACAGACCGCTGTTTGAAAGCTATTCCCGTTTCCATCCGGTACAATACACCGACACTACCATGATCTGTGATTTTGAGGTAACGCCTTTCCCACTAAAGGAAGTGCCGGGATATGGTTATCTTATGTATTACAGGATACCCAGCGACTTTGTGCAGATAGATCCCGGTGTAGCACCTACTACTGACCCTATCTACAGTGTGAACCCGAGATTTTCATTCAGACTATTGGTTCCGGGTACTTATGAAGTGACCGTCAAAGTGCCGAAAGTCACCAGAAAAAGCAGTTGATATTTAAAAAAAAACGAGGGCTGACCCAAAAGTAACTTTTACTTTTGGGTCAGCCCTTATAACTTATCCTACTCCTTCATCTCCTCATATCAATCTCCACCCATCAGGAGCATCAGCAAAATCACATTCATCGCCGTTATTTTTCGCGGACGCTAACAGAAATATGTCTGTCTTTTTTCCTTTCTTCATCGGGGGCGTCAGCAGCGGCTTTGGCAAATTGGGAACCGTAGCCTTCGGCGCCGAGCAGTTGTGCAGGGTCTGTTTTCGCGTTTTTGAGGGCTGTTTCTACTGCCATAGCGCGTTCCTGGGAGAGTTTGAGGTTTTGGGTACTGTCGCCGGTACGGTCGGTATAGCCACCGATTTTAATTTTTGTTTTCGGGAAGGCTTTGAGGATGGCGGCGATGTTACCTACCTGTTTCATACTTTCTTCGGTGATTTGTGCGCTACCGGTTTTGAAGTTGAGGTCGTCGAAGTCGAACCATACATCTTTGCTGGCGGGGCGGGTATTATCTTTCAGGAAGGTCACCAGCTGGTCTTCGATACCACCTTTATAGGCCTGGAGGACGCTACCGTCGGGCAGTGATACCTTGATGCTTTCACGATTTACGGGGCCACCTTCTGTAACATGGGAAGCGGAGGAGTCGGCCAGCTGACTGGTGGTGATGCTATCGGTGACTACGGTATTTTCGTGTTTGCCGCCACCACAGCCCTTCATCAGGTACCACAGCAATGCAATGGCTACGAGAATCAGGACGAGTGACAATAACCAGCGGCTGCCGCCGCCTTGTTTTGCGCTGCTCATGGCATGGGTTGCAGCGCCTATACCGGCACCACCTATGCCGGCAGCGATGCCACCCAGTTTCTTGCCCAGGTCGCCCAGACTGGAGAGTCCTAACAGACTGGCGATATTCAGGCCGCTCGGAACGGCATTCAGAATACTGTCTTTTTGTGTATTGAGAAAAGAAAGAAATGAGTTGGGGGTGAGGTTGTTCTGTGCAGCATATTGACCGGCAACGCCCAGTGTGGCTGGTGCAGCTGTTTGCAACAGTGTGCTGGCAGATGACTCCTTGATACCGGCAAAAGAAGATAACATACCGGTGATGGAGCCGATCTTGTCTCCGAAAAGATTACGCAGAAGGTCTGCTCCCTTGGTTAGCAGGCCAGTGCCACCACCTAGAAGCGCTCCGCTTACGGCAGATGGGTTTGCATCGCCGGCTACTCCCTTTATCATATTCAGCAGGCCGCCGGCATCAGCTCCCGAACCGGCTTTGTTCAACAGCCCTGCTAACACCATCGGTACAATCCCACTTAATGCTTTTTGTATGCCGCCCTCACTTTCTCCTAATTGTGAGGAAGCCTGACTGACAACATTACTGTTAAAAATACTTTTTGCACTTTCAAGTAAGTCAAATGACATAATTGTAGGGTTTAATGATGAAGAAAATAAGCGTGGAAAAGATTGGAACACAACAACCCTATAACATTTCCGGCTTCAAGGTTGTTTGATTTTCTACCATAAAACTTGGCAGCTCAGCCATTTTTTTGTACCTTCGCCCTGCTTAACGCAAAAAACCGACTGTTTAAACGTGCCTTCCGAGCACTCCGCATTACGCTATAACAGTCAATATTTATTGGTAATTGATCATTTGTCGGGCCATTTCGCACCCGGTTTTCCTTTCCCGCTTACTGTCGATAGTACAGTGGCATGCTCATAGGTCCCCTATGTCGCCCGGAAAAAGATCAGCTTAAACATATTAAATAATTAATGACTATGATTAAATCATTGCATTGGTTGTTGCTATGCTTACTGCTCCTCTTGCCTAGTTTGGTTATTGTTGCACAGGATAGTACGGAAACCAGAAAAACAGATAAACCCACCTTCCACGTAGGAGGCGCACTGCGCTTCAATTATAACCTGTCGTCCTGGAAAAAGGAACAGGTGAAACGGGGTGGTGACTTCGGTTTGGACATGTTCCGCATCAATGCTGATGCCGCCTGGAAAAAACTGTCTCTCCACGCAGAATACCGCTTTTATTCGAAAGATTTCGGCGGCAGCTTCCTCAAGGAAGGTTACGTGCGCTATCAATTCAACGATAGCACGCAGGTAGACATCGGCCTTACCCAGGTTCCCTTCGGCAACCTCACCTACAATTCCCACAGCTGGTTTTTTAACCTGTCCTATTATGTAGGTAAGGAAGATGATTATGATATGGGCATAAAGTTCCAGCGCCGCAGCAACCGCTGGTTATATCAACTGGCTTTCTTTAAAAATGCAGAAGAGCTCAATTTCGGGGATAAGTCTGAAACAGACCCCGGCCGCTATTCCTACGATGTGGCCGGCCGCAATAAGGAAGTCAACCAGGGAAATGCCCGCGTGGAATATTTCCTGCATAAAAACAATAGTATAGGCGCTTCTGTTATGCTGGGGGGACTCTACAACATCCCCTCCGGAAACATGGGCAGCCACTGGGCTGCTGCCATACATAGCAACCTCAACATGGATCGATGGAACCTCAAACTCCAGTCTATGTACTACCGCTACAACGTGGCCGATTCAGCACAGCTGGCTAACTATATAGACATGGCCGCCTATGGCGCTGCCTACCGCGTGGCTGCAGAAGCTTTTCTGCACACCGTATCACTTTCATACACGCAGCCTGTACACTGGGGGCCCATCAGCACACTCACTTTTTATAACGACTACTCCTATATGCAGAAGCCGGCCAGCGGATTTCAAAACTCTCAGATGAACGTACTCGGCTGTATGATTACCGCCGGCCATGTGTTCTCTTATCTCGACTGGGCCGCCGGAAAAAATCATCCCTGGCTTGGGCCGGTATGGAATGAAGCACTCGCCACCGGTACCCCGGATGCCCGCTGGCACAGCCGTCTTAACCTGAACATCGGGTACTATTTCTGATATACGCACCATGCGTCTTTCGTAAACCTAAAAACAAGATGATGCCTAAACTGAAAATAGAAAACCTCACCCTTATCTTCGGTCGTGAACAGCATGAAGCGCTGCAACTACTGGAGCAGGGGAAGTCCAAAGCAGAAATACTGGACCGCACCGGCAGCACCGTGGCGGTCAAAAACGCCTCCTTCGATATCGAAGCTGGTGAATTCTTTGTGATCATGGGCCTCTCCGGCAGTGGTAAATCCAGCCTCCTCCGCTGCCTCAACCGCCTGATTGAGCCCAGTGCCGGCAATGTCATGCTCAATGGCGTAGATATCACCGCACTGCCCGATGCTGCACTGCAGGAAGTACGCCGTAAGGAAATATCCATGGTATTCCAGAAGTTCGGACTCCTGCCACATCGAACCGTCCTGGAAAACGTAGCCTTCGGACTGGAGCTGCAAGGCATACCTGCGGCCGAACGCCTCGAAAAGGCACGTAATGTGACCAGCCTCGTAGGTTTGAAAGGCTATGAAAACATGCTGCCATCCGAATTGTCCGGTGGTATGCAACAGCGGGTGGGCCTGGCACGTGCGCTCGCCAACGACCCCGAAGTACTCCTCATGGACGAAGCCTTCTCCGCCCTCGATCCCCTCATCCGCACCCAAATGCAGGATGAACTGCTCGATCTGCAGGAGAAAATGCATAAGACGATCGTCTTCATCACCCACGACCTCGATGAAGCCATCCGCCTCGGCGACCGCATCGCCATTATGAAAGACGGAGAAGTCATTCAGATCGGTACACCGGAAGAAATACTTACGGCACCGGCCAACGATTACGTCAGCTCTTTCGTGGAAAAGGTAGACCGCAAGGCTATCATCACTGCATCCTCTCTGATGGACACCAAGCCCACTATGGCCGTATTCCGTAAAGACGGTCCTGAAGGAAGCCTCCGTAAAATGAGAGCCACTGGCCTCGACATCCTTCCGGCCGTCACCATCGATAAACATTTCCTCGGTTTTGTTTACCTGCGTGAAGTACTCGAAGTGAAAAAACGCGGTGATAAAACCATCGAAGCCGCCATCCATCGTGATGTGCCCGTGGCAAACCCCGATATGACCGTAGAACAAATGCTACCCTTTATCGCGGAAACCGATAAACCCGTGGCGGTAGTGAACCCCGACAATAACAAGCTTCTGGGGCTTATTTCCCAGACTTCCCTGATTATCGAAACTACCGGTAGTCAGGCTAACACACAAGCATAAACGAAAAATTGTATGATTAAAATCGGAAAATATATTGAACAGTTCATTAATTGGCTCACACACAATTTCGGCCCCTTCTTCAAGGTGGTGAAATCTGGTGTGGAATCAATGGTGGACGGTGTTTTATGGCTGTTCTCCTTTCTGCCCTTTTATGTGGTCATCGCCCTGCTGGCTGTACTGGCCTGGAGAAGGGCAGGGTGGGGCGTAGGAGTGGTTACCGCACTGGGACTGACGCTCATCTATTCAATGGGATACTGGGTGCCTACGATGGAAACCCTCTCCCTGATACTCGTATCTGCCTTTATTGCTCTCCTGATAGGTATTCCCTTGGGTATATGGGCCGCCAGAAGCCAAACAGCCGGTAAGGTGATGCGTCCGCTGATGGACTTTATGCAAACGATGCCGGCCTTCGTATACCTGATACCGGCGGTACTTTTCTTCGGACTGGGGAAAGTACCGGGCGTATTTGCCACTATCATCTTTGCGATGCCTCCGGCCGTAAGGCTTACCACCCTGGGTATCAGCCAGGTGCCGGAAGATATTGTGGAAGCTACCCGCTCTTTTGGGGCTACACCCCGGCAGTTGCTGTTTAAAGTAGAGCTGCCCCTGGCGCTGCCTACTATCCTGGCTGGGGTCAACCAAACCATTATGATGTCGTTGTCAATGGTGGTTATCTCCGCTATGATTGCCGCCGGCGGTCTGGGAGAAACAGTGCTCAAAGGCATCACACAGCTGAAAATCGGCCTGGGCTTTGAAGGTGGTATCGCGGTGGTGATACTGGCCATCATCCTGGATCGTATCACACAGTCATTCGGTAAAAGGAAACAGAAAGAAAAACGCTAAAAACAGACATATGAAAAAAATCTTCATCCTCGGACTGGCAGCAGTCATGCTTGTCCTGGCCGCCTGTCAGCAGAACGGGAACCAGAGCGAAAAAAGAATAACCATCGGATATGTTAACTGGGCAGAAGGCGTGGCAATGACTCAGCTGGCCAAACACCTGCTGCAGGAGAAAGGTTATACGGTTACCCTTAAAAATGCAGACGTAGCACCCATCTTCGCTGCCGTGGCTGGTGGCGATGCAGACGTGTTCCTCGATGCATGGATGCCCGTTACCCATAAAACCTACATGCAAACATTCGGCGACAAAATCACCGTGCTCAATACAAACTACGACAGTGCCAGAATAGGACTGGTAGTGCCCGACTATGTGAAAGCTCGCACTATCGAAGACCTGGCCAAAGAAAAAGCCTCCTTCGGCGGTAAAGTAGTAGGCATCGATGCCGGTGCCGGTATCATGACCAAAGCTGAAGATGCTATCCGCGAATACAACCTGGGCTACCAGTTGCAGTCATCCAGCGAAGCGGCCATGATGGCTACCCTGAAGAAAAGCATCGATGAAAAGCTGCCAATAGTGGTTACCGGATGGGAACCCCATCATATGTTTGCACGATTTAAACTTCGTTTCCTGGAAGATCCCAAAAAAGTATTTGGCGAAACAGAAAAGATTCAAACGATCGCCAACAGTGAATTTACGGTGAAGGACACCACTGCAGTCAACTTCTTCCGGAAATTCAAACTGAACAGTGAACAACTGAGCTCACTGATGAACGTGATGGCAGACGCAGACGGAAAAGAAGATGTTGCTATCAAAAAATGGATCAGCGAGCACAAAGCACTCGTGAAAGAATGGATGTAATGAATGTTTTGAAACAACATAGCCCAGGGCTTTAGCCCATTTCCGGCCTCCTTCCCAAGTAGTTTGATCCAATATAGCCCAGGGCTTTAGCCCTGGGATTTTTAAATGATCAGCTGCTGCTGATTTCTGAAGATGGTCAGATTCACTGGCCAGCTATTACCACGGGCCATGATTGCCAGCAGCGCCGCTACGTTAGGTACCGGTGTAGTACCTGCTTTTAAGATCACATCTCCTGCCTGCAAGTGATACCTGAAGCTGGCCGGTACACTTACTACATATACACCGTTGTTGTCAGGTAAACCGGCTGCAGAGCGCTCTCCCAGTGTTTCAATATTTTTGATCCGGGCACCGCTCCAGTTGGTGGTGGCTGATGACAACAGGTGTTGCTGTGCCAGCACTGGCAGCGGTGCCTTTTTCGCAAGCCGCCGAAGTTGCGGAGATACAACACCAAAACTATCCATGCGGAAATTATGAAAACCTGTCCGTAAAGCAGGAGAGGACGGTATTACGCGATAATCCCCGCCTAAAGGGTTTACAAAACCAGGGCTGCCTGCGAGAGAATGTTTGTCGGTGCCGGAAGGCATGGCAGCACTGTCAGGAAAACAGTTATAATCGATCTCATCGCCCCAATACCGGATACCAATAGGTTTATAAGCTGCCGTTACAAGGTTGTGGCGGAAAACATCATGACTGTTGGCAAACCATACATGCGGATGAAAGGAATTGTTGAGGATTACATTGTTTTCTACTGTTCTGTAAAAACCTTCCCGCAGTTTTAATCCGCCGTTAAGACATACGTTGTTGTAAATATGATAGTTGGTGGAACCATCGTCCAGGTCTATGTCCCAGCCGTGATCACAGCGGAAGCGGTTGTCGTGCAGGCGGATGGTATGAATCGCATCCAGTCTGATCAGCCAGGGATGGGCTGCCACAAGACTATCCATGATCTGGCGGTCGGGATGCCAGTAGCGGTCCCGGCCCCAGGAGTTAAAAGCACCGTGGTCGCCGGTTTCCAGTACCGTATTAAATACATCATTGTATGCAATCTCATGCCCGCCCCAGGTACCTTCACTCACGTTGATGCCTGCACGTGGTACATCATATATAGTATTGTGTGATACCGTGATGTTCATGGCCATCGACAACTGTATGCCGGCAGTCTGTTTTTCGATGGTGCCGGTACGGTAGATCAGATTATCGTATGCGATGCAGGAGTCCGGATAATGGCTTGTTTGCGGCCCGGAAACGGTGTCAATGGATGCCAGCGGTTGTGACTGGTTGTACTCAAACAGTGGTGAACGCACAGCATCGGGGTTACCTACAAAGCAGATACCGCTGCCGCCTGCATCATGAATATGGCATCCGGAGATCAGCGTATGCCGGTTGTAATTACTTACAAATACGGCGTTACCGCCATTGTGGTCAAACTCACAGGCCCGGATGCTACAGTTTTCTGTGCCGTCCAGCAAAACGGTACCGCCGCGATAGATGGTCCAGTCGCTGCGTAGCAGCGGTTCCCGTGTATCCATAAACGTGGGAGCCGTATGAGCAAAACGGAGTCCTGTTATCGCTGCATTCCTTACCGGAGCTCCGGCTGTACCTTTCAGGGCAATTACCGTAGGTAGCCGGGAAACCACCACCCTGGCGGAAGACAGCCGGGTACCGGGAGCTGGTTTATAATACAGTGTTTTATGTGGTTGGTCGTAATACCATTCGCGGACGGTATCCAGTTCTTCAAAAATATTCTCTACAAACCGGTGCTGGGGGTGCATGCCCATCTGCCGGTTATTCTGATAGCCTCCTTCCAGCTGAAGCGTGAGGTCGGGATTGACGCCCTTGATACGATAATGATAGCCGCCCCATTCTCCTTTATGTAAGGCATGTACATAACCACCTTCCGGATGCTGCCATGTTTTAACTCTTTCAGGGCTGAGAGCGTCTGCAGCGCTGCCATTATAATGACGGGCACTGCTGTCGTAGTTGGGATAGCGGGCACGTATCTGCAGCTCATCGTTGATATATAATTGATCGAAGGTATAGGGCAGGTCCAGCGTGGCCTTGTAAATACCATTCTTCCAAAGGCTCCATTTTACCTGTATGGGCTGCCCTCCGCTTAAAGTGACCTTGTCTTCGGGATGAAGTTTGCTGAATAAAATATGTCCCTCTCCGTTAGTCAACGCTGGCGTAATCACCAGGGTGGTATCAAAATAATAGTTCCCTGGTTCAATAAATACTACAGAGAGTTTTTTATCGGGATACTGGGCTCGTTTCCGGACCAGCGCTTGTTGTAAGTCGGCCGGCGTATATGCATTGCCGTGTTTTTTGGTGCTTACCCGCACCAGTATGGTGTCTTTCCTGATCTGTTCCTGCGCGCTGATAGTTTGGGTACTCCATACCGCCAGTAGCAGGGCATGGGCTAGAAATGTTTTCATCCACACAATATACAATGTTGTGGCTGCGGGGTTAATGCAATTTTAGCAGTTAATGGGCTTATCTTCTGCTAAAAATGCAGAAAGCTTCTGCGTAATATGTCATAATTTCCGGAAAACAACATTGGTTCAGGGTTTGTTAATAAGAAAGCACGTTTGTGATCACTAAAAAGGAGAAAAATAATAACATATGAATTTGAATAATTTCACTATAAAATCACAGGAAATATTACAACAGGCACAGCAGCTGGCATTCAACAACCAGAACCAGGCCATTGAAACGGGACATATACTGAAAGCGCTGCTGGAAGATAATGACAGCCCCGTAGAGTACCTGCTGAAAAAAAATGCAGTGAACACCTCGCTGCTTAATACCAAAGTAAATGAGCTGCTGCTGAAGTACCCTAAAATGGTAAGTGGTGAAGCCGGACAGGTACTAAGCCGTGATGCCAACAATGCATTGCTGCGCGCCGGTGCTGGTATCAAGGAGTTTAAAGATGAATTTGTAAGCGTGGAACACCTGCTGCTGGCTATTTTAGGAGGTAGCGATGATACAGCTAAACTGCTGAAAGATGCAGGTCTTACTGAAAAAGGCCTCAAGGCTGCCATCAAGGAATTACGTAAGGGCGAAACCGTTAGTTCACAATCCGGTGGCACCCAGTTCAATACATTACAGAAATACGCCAAAAACCTTAACGAGCTGGCCCGCGAAGGTAAGCTCGACCCGGTGATAGGACGCGATGAAGAAATACGCAGAACACTGCATATCCTCTCCCGCAGATCTAAAAACAATCCTATCCTCGTGGGTGAACCCGGTGTAGGTAAAACCGCTATCGTAGAAGGTCTGGCACATCGTATCCTCAATGGAGACGTGCCGGAAAACCTGAAATCAAAAACCATCTATGGCCTCGATATGGGCGCGCTCATGGCGGGTGCCAAATACCGCGGTGAATTTGAAGAAAGGCTGAAAGCAGTCGTGAAGGAAGTGACCGACAGCGATGGAGATATCATCCTCTTTATTGATGAGATCCACACCCTGATTGGTGCCGGTGCCATGGAAGGCGCTATGGATGCTGCCAATATTCTCAAACCGGCGCTGGCCCGCGGGGAGCTCCGTGCAATTGGTGCTACCACTCTCAACGAATATCAGAAATATTTCGAGAAAGATAAAGCCCTGGAACGCCGCTTCCAGAAGGTAATAGTAGATGAGCCCAGTGTGGAAGATGCTATCTCCATCTTGCGTGGCCTGAAAGAAAGATACGAAAGCCACCACCACGTGCTCATCAAAGACGAAGCCATCATCGCTGCGGTAGAATTATCACACCGCTATATCACTGATCGTTTCCTGCCGGACAAAGCCATCGACCTGATCGATGAAAGTGCTGCCAAACTGAGACTGGAAATGAACTCCATGCCGGAAGAACTGGATGAACTGGAAAGAAGAATCCGTCAGCTCGAAATCGAAAAAGAAGCGATCAAAAGAGAAAATGATGAAGACAAACTGCGTGAACTGAGTGAAGAAATAGCCCGCCTCAGCGAAGAAAGAAATACTTTCAAAGCCAAATGGCAGGCCGAAAAAGAAGTGGTAGACAAAATCCAGGCTGCTAAATCAGCTATCGAAAACCTGAAGCTGGAAGCCGAACAGGCCGAACGTAATGGTGATTTTGGACGCGTAGCTGAAATCCGCTATGGTAAGGTGAAAGAACAGGAAAAACTGGTACACGATCTTTCTGAAGAGCTGAGTAAAATATCCGAGCATAATAAACGTCTTCTTAAAGAAGAAGTCGATGCGGAAGACATCGCGGAAAATGTGGCCAAGGCAACCGGTATCCCGGTATCTAAAATGATGCAGAGTGAAAAAGACAAACTGCTGCATCTCGAAGAAGAGCTGCACAACCGCGTAGTAGGACAGGAAGAAGCGATCATCGCAGTGTCTGATGCGATCCGCCGCAGCCGTGCCGGTCTGCAGGACCCGCGCCGTCCGATAGGTTCCTTTATCTTCCTCGGTACTACCGGTGTGGGTAAAACAGAGCTGGCCAAAGCACTGGCAGAGTACCTCTTTGATGACGATCAGATGATGACACGCATCGATATGAGTGAATACCAGGAAAAACATTCTGTGAGCCGCCTTGTGGGCGCTCCTCCGGGATATGTAGGTTACGATGAAGGTGGTCAGCTGACAGAAGCCGTGCGCCGCAAACCCTACTCTGTAGTATTGCTCGACGAAATTGAAAAAGCGCATCCCGATACCTTTAACATCTTGTTACAGGTGCTGGATGATGGCCGTCTGACAGACAACAAAGGCCGTGTGGTGAACTTCAAAAACACCATCATCATCATGACCAGCAATATGGGAAGCCATATCATCCAGGAAAACTTTGAAAATATCAACGACTCCAACCGTGAGGAGATAGTAGACAAAACCAAAGAAGAGGTAATGGCGCTGCTGAAAACAACCATACGGCCAGAGTTCCTGAACAGGGTCGATGAAGTGATCATGTTCCAGCCATTGATGAGAGATGAGATTAAAGGAATAATTAACATTCAATTACAACAGCTCAAGGACATGGTGGCTAAAAATGGCATGATATTGGAATTTTCTAATTATGCTTTGGAATATCTTTCTGTTCAGGGTTACGATCCGCAGTTTGGTGCAAGGCCACTGAAAAGACTGATCCAGAAAGAGATCATCAACCTGCTGAGCAAAAAGATCCTGGCAGGAGATATTGATAAATCAAAGCCCGTGCTGATCGATGTGTTCGACGGCGTGGTAGTAATAAGAAACAAATAATTCAAGCAATTCTAAATACGACGATACATAGTTAACGATAAACCCCGCGATTCTTCGCGGGGTTTTTTATGCCTTCTTTTCGGTAAATTTGAATGAATCAATATTTAAATCATGATTGGTGAAAGGGAAAAAAAATTCATGCAGCATGCAATAGCATTGTCCCGCAGGGGAATGGAGCAGGGAGATGGTGGTCCGTTTGGGTCTATCGTAGTAAAGGGGGATGAAATTATCGGGGAAGGGTGGAATCAGGTACTGTGCGAAAATGATCCCACGGCACATGCAGAAGTAATGGCTATCCGGGATGCCTGTAAGAAGTTGGGCACCTTTCAGTTGACAGACTGCGAAATCTATACCTCCTGTGAGCCATGCCCCATGTGTCTGGGCGCTATTTACTGGGCCAGGCCATCCAGGGTGTATTATGCCAATACCAAAGAAGACGCGGCAGCCATCAACTTTGACGATTCATTTATCTACCGGGAAATCACAGTGCCACATGAAGAAAAAAAAATCCCGCTGATCGAACTGCAGGACGAAGAAGCATTGAAAGTATTTCAGCAATGGGTGGGGATGAATAATAGGACACTGCATTGATGGTATGATTTATTGATTTACGATATTTTGATAGGACGGAAAAATCAATAAATCATAAATCAATAAATCGTAGGTCCGTTAATGCCTGATGGCAAAATGATAAGCCCAGAACATGGCCAGGAGCAGGAATAAAATGCTGAGGATGATAACGGCCAGGGATATATAATTTTCTGTTTTTCTCCTGCTGCGGTAGCGTTTCCGTAATTTCCTCAGCACTTCCCATTTCATTTCGCGTATCCATCCCGGAATTTTCTCCTTATCTTTTATAGTAGCAAGACCTTCCAGGGCTTCACTGCAAAACGCACAATCGGTCAGGTGCATTTCCACCTCATGTTGTTCTTCAGCAGACAGCTTGCCCTGCACATAGTCCAGTAGCTGCTGTTGTGTCGGACAGCCGGTCGTTACAAATATATCGTTGAAATGCTCGTTCATATCACTATTGATGCAAATTAACGCTTGTTTGCGCGTTGTTGTTTTTCCAGTATTAATTTGAGATTACGTTTGCCGTTCTGGATATAACTTTTTACCTGTAACAGGCTAAAGCCCGTTTGGTCGGCTATTTCCTGGTAGGACTTTTTTTGCAGGTAGAAAAGGTCTACACAGATTTTCTGTTCCGGATTCAGCAGATTAAGGGCTTGCTCCATATTGTTGAGCAGGAGGTCTTTTTCCTGATACACCCCTTTTTCTTCCTGGTCGGCTGCCAGTTCGCCGGCATGTCTGTCGGTAATCTCTTCCTTGTATTTCATATGGTGTTGCCGCAACTGCATGAGGCAATAGTTTTTGGTTACCTGGTATATCCAGGCCCGGAAAAACTGTATCTCATGTTTGTTGATATCGGACAATACTTTGAGAAAGATCTGCTGCACGGCGTCTCGTGCATCTTCTTCATTTTTCAGGTATTTCATACACATACCCAGCAATAGCAGGGCATAGCGGTCAAAAAGCACACCTATCCATTCACTGTTATTATCAGCTTTGAACCGTTGTAGTAATTCCTGGTCTGTTAGTTGTTGTATATCTGGATTGTTCACAGGCTAAATTGAATGCTGCATGTAAGATGCGGGCATCGGGAAATTCCATAAAGATAAGGGAATAACAAATTATAAATATGAATTACGAATGCCCGGGCTTTCTTTATTCGTAATGCGTAATTGATATTTCGTAATTGATTTACATGCTGTCCAGAGCCTGCTGTGCATTATTTTTGAGGGAGCCTTCCATACGGATCACTTCCTTGAACATGCGGCGGGCTTTAGCCATCTGGCCTTTGCTGCGATAGCAGATAGCGAGCTGGTAGCTGGCCATTTCCACGTATTTACCGGTGCTGTTGGCAGCAATTCGCCGGTATCTGTCGATGGCTTCGCTGAGATTGCCCTGTTGTTGGTATACCATGGCAGCCCTATAGAGGTATTCGTCGCTATTGATGGGTTCCTGTTTTCTTTCGGTGTCTTTTTTAGGTTCAGTTTCTTTTGTATCGCGTTTAGGTTCTGGTTTGATTTCCGGAACCGGTACCTGCGATTTATTCTCTGTATCTTTTACATTTTCCTTTGCTTTTTTGAGGGAATCCTGCTGCTGTTTTTGGATGAGAATTGTTTTACGGATACTATCGGCCACGTGTTTTTTGTGCTGGGCCTTCAGGGCAGCAGCTTTGGCTTTGGCAACAGAGTCTGCTTTGGTGATGACGTTGGGCAGTGTGGGTATGGCAGCCGGAGCCTTAGGTGTTGCGGTGGCAGGTGTGGTGCTGGTGCCACCTCCGGTTTTATTCGTTGTAGTTGCCGGCGTATTGGGATGTCCTCCGGTCACGATAGGCTGTTCGGTTACTTCTGTAGGGGGAGTGGCCGGAGTGGTATCTTTGGCTGCCGGTTGGGTAGAAAGCATATGGGGCGGTGCCGGTGGCTGGTTGCGCAGGTGTCCGCGCAATACATATACGCTGGCCACACCGATAGCTATAAAGGCGATCAGCCAGAAATACACCAGCATGCTCTCCTTGTTTTTCTCCTTTTTGGTGTATTGTGCCACCTTATGGACATGGGAAACCGGTTGTATACTGTCCTGTATATAACGCTGGAGTTTTCCGGTAAGTTCCTGGTATTGTTCCGGAGCGCCTTCCTGTTCCAGTGCCTGCAGGGCATCAAAACAGAGATCGCAGTCGGCGAGGTGTTGTTCTACCAGGTGTTTTTCAACGTCTGTCAGCCTTCCGTCCATATAGCGTGGCAGCTGGTCTTTGTTGAGGCAACGGATACTGGAAAATACCTTTAGGATTTTTTCATTGTTTGGTTTACTACTAAACATATCCCTGATTCATATATAGCTTGGCTAGTTTCCCCTTGGCTGCTTTCAGCTGGTTTCTGAGTTTTTCACGCGTCAATCCTTTGGCAGCGGTCAGATCGGCAAAGCTTTTATTATCAATATAGAACTGTGTTATCAGATCGCGGTCATCTGCATTCATCCGTTGCAGCGCCTGTTCCAGCCTTACAGCCAGATCCTGGCGGTCGATGATGTTGGTACCTGCTTTCTCTACTTTGTTCTCAATATGCAGCAGGTCCCTGCCATCCCGTGACGGGTAGAAAGGAATATTTTTGTCTGGATTACTGAAATATCCTTTCTGTACATGCAAAATCCATTCGTTGGCCTTGTAGATAGTCTGCGTTTTAAGACTGGCGCTGAGCCGTTGTAAAAGAGAGGGGAATACTACGTTGGGGTCCGGATTCGGGGCTTTTTTCAGATAAGGCAGGGTAATGGCCACCAGCAAATGACTGTATCTGTCCATTAGTACGCCTTCTGCTTCCCGGTCTGCTTTACGGGCACGGGATATAAGGTCCTTATCTGATAAATTGGTTAACTGTTGATGCATAAACTTATTACTCTATATTTACGTATAAAAGCAGAAAAAGTTCATTCAGACGCGAGATTATTGGATTAAAAAACGGAATTATACAATTTATATGCCATACGCTATTGTTGTGGTGCCTGTGGCGCCACTGAGAGCCACGCCAGCACACAGAAGTGAAATGATCTCTCAGCTGCTCTGGGGAGAAGGAGTGGAGATCATCAACACAGCCCCGGACGGATGGGTGGAAGTGGTTAACCAATATGACGGATATTCCGGCTGGGCCTCCCTTTCCCATCTGGAAGAAGTGCCGGAAGATGTTTACCACCATCCCGCCACCCATTATTTCTCCGACTGGATCAATGAAGTACATGTCAATGGTCGCCCGATGATGGTGCCTTTTGGTTGTCTGCTGAAAGGATATACCAACCTCACCGCTAAATGGGGAAATGTGACGGTCACCTTACAGGAAAAGCCACATATATTATCACCTACGGGTAGCCCGGTTGATCCTAAACGATTGCTCGCAGATGCCATGAAATTCCTGAATACGGCTTATCTCTGGGGGGGTAGGAATGTCTTTGGGGTCGACTGTTCCGGCTTTGTGCAGAACGTATTCAAGTTGTCGGGTGTACCGCTGCTGCGGGATGCTTCCCAGCAGGCTACACAAGGTACAACGGTTGACTTTTTACAGGAAACCAGGCTGGGGGACCTTGCATTTTTCGATAATCCGGAAGGAAAAATCACCCATGTCGGACTTTTACTCAATGATCACGAAATAATGCATGCTTCCGGTAAGGTACGCATCGATCCTATCGATAACCAGGGCATCATTAATGCAGATACACAGATAAGAACGCACCAGCTGCGGATTATCAAACGGCTGTTTTAGCAGTCAAGCGAATTGCGGCTACCGCAATTCGCTTGACCATTGAAATTAGCTTTGTTTAAAGATCTTACGATAATCCTCAAAGCTCTTGATGATAATCTGCTCAGCTTTTTCCTTGTTCTGGAACTCTTCTACTGTTACAGATTTCTTTTCGAGTCTTTTGTATTCCTCAAAGAAGTGTCTCATCTCATCAATAAAGTGAGGAGGCAGTTCAGAGATATCATTGATGTGGTTTACGCTCATATCGTTGGCAGCCACAGCGATGATTTTATCATCGGCTTCTCCGCCGTCTACCATCTGCATCACACCGATTACTTTCGCTTCGATGATACACATAGGAACACATTCTACCTGAGACAGCACCAGGATGTCCAGTGGATCGTGGTCATCGCAGTAGGACTGAGGAATAAAACCATAATTGGCAGGATAATATACAGAAGAATATAATACGCGGTCCAGCTTCAGCAAACCACTTTCTTTATCCAGTTCATATTTGGCACGGCATCCCTTTGGAATCTCAATAATTGCGTTTACAATATGCGGCACCTCAGAACCAGGGCTCACACTATGCCAGGGATTTGTCATCATAATAATCTACTTTTCTACTTTATGGTTTATTGTTCAAATTGATTAATGTTTGAAAAGTGAATACAACATTCACTTCACTTTTCATGAAGAATGGTTACGGTTTCCGGTCGTTGGCTACTGGAAATCAGTTACACATGCCATCCATTAATGCACGGCAAAATTAAGGGAACTCGCGGTTAATAGCTAAAAATTATCCTTTTCTTACCTATAAAAGTGTAAAAAGAGGCAAAAATTATTTAACTGCAGGAACCGCCATACCACCGCTAGTGGTATCTGGTGTCAGCACGGTGGTGGAATCCAGCCCCTGGGTGGCTGGTGGAATATAGTTAGGTATTATACTTTCAAATGTCAGTGAAATCTTCCATTGACCGCCTTCTTTTACCAGCTGAAGTACTTCCTTCTGGTGGGCGGATGAATTGAGGATGGTAACAGAAGCCTTGTCTCCATTTTCTTCTATGCCTACTACTTCAATTTTGGCTTTCCTTATTTTTTCGCGCTCCGCATCACTGCGGCGTCCGTCAAAAATGGAATAGATCTGTATTACCTGTTGGGATTCTTTGGTGGCATAATCCCTTGCCTGGTCGAAGTTCGAATCCTGTATAGCGTGCATAAACGCCAGTGCTACCTCTTGTGGGGTGGCCCGTTTCTTACAGCTGCTCAGCAGCAGTATTCCCATCACTGCCAGTGTCAGAATTCGACGATAATTGGTCATGCGGTCGATAATTATAATATCACAACAAAAATAGGGTTAAACATTCAAATCTGCAAAGTTGCTATCACCGCAATGCTGTATCACAGGCTTCCGAACTGAATTATCCCTTTGAAAAAACAGGTGAACTTACTGCAAAGACCGTTAAAAAAGCGTTAATATTAGAAATTTTTTGATTTTTGATTTAGAGATTCAATGATCTTCTTTCAAATCAAAAAATCCCCAAATCAAAAAATCAAAAAAATCTTAATCTTTTTCCTTGTCCGCTTCGTAGGCCCGTATAATGGCTTTTACCAGCCTGTGACGCACTACGTCTTCCTCATCCAGTTGTACTGACCCGATACCATCGATATTACGCAGGATACGGGAGGCTTTTTCAAGGCCCGATTTCTGGTTCTTTGGCAGGTCAATCTGGGTAAGGTCGCCAGTGATAATGGCTTTGGCAGATGCGCCGATACGGGTGAGGAACATCTTGAGTTGCAGGTCGGTGGCATTTTGCGCTTCGTCCAGGATAATAAAGGAATTATCCAGCGTACGGCCACGCATATAAGCCAGCGGCGCTATTTCAATGATACGGTTGGTCATGTAGTAGCTCAGCTTCTCTGCAGGGATCATATCGTCGAGCGCATCGTACAATGGCCGCAGATATGGATCGATCTTCTCTTTCAGATCCCCCGGCAGGAATCCAAGGCTTTCACCTGCTTCCACCGCCGGACGGGTAAGGATGATTTTCTTAACAGCTTTGTTTTTTAATGCACGTACCGCCAGCGCTACCGCCGTATAGGTTTTACCTGTACCCGCAGGACCGATAGCAAATACAATGTCATTCTTGTCCGCCAGCGCTACCATTTTTTTCTGGTTGGCAGTGCGGGCCCGTACTGTACGGGCATTAGGACCAAAAACCAGTACCTCATTGGGATTGCGGTCACTGAAATGATCCACCCGCGTACCTTCTTCATCACCCAGGATCTGCTCAAAGTAGTTCTCCGTCAGATTCCCGTTGCGCTCCAGGTATTTTACGATTTGACTGATTTTTTCCTCCGCTGTGGCCACTTCTTCCGGTGACCCACTTAATTTTAACTGGGTACCCCTGGACAGGATCTTCAGCAGCGGGAATTTTTTCTTCAGCAAATCCAGTTTTCCGTTGTTTACTCCGAAAAACTCAATGGGATTAATACTATCTAAATTAATAATGGATTCAGTCAATGATTCAATGATTTAAAGTCCAGGAAATAGTCGGAATTTCTTACTCCGAATATATGAATTTACGCCCAACCTGGAGAGCAGTATTGTTAAGCAATTACTAAATTCTGTAACCGTTTTGTTTGAATGCTTCTACTTTAGCGGCAACGTCTTTATTGCCCAGACCCAGGATGCGTGCACACAGAACAGCAGCATTGCGTGCTCCGGCTTTACCTACGGCCAAAGTGCCTACTGGTAAGCCTGCCGGCATCTGAACAATAGAATACAGTGCATCTACTCCTCCAGGTAAACCTCCTTCCAAAGGTACGCCCAATACAGGTAATGATGTATAGGCAGATACAACGCCAGGCAACGCTGCAGCCATGCCAGCCGCGGCAATTACCACTCCAAAACCTTTCTCCTGCGCTGTGATACACAGTTCTCTTACTTTGTCAGGATTACGATGTGCAGAGGCTACAACCATTTCACTCTCAATGCCAAAGTATTGCAGATACTTCTGTGACTCTTCCATTACCGGTTTGTCACTCTCAGAACCCATGATAATCAAAACTCTCATCAATTTGTGTTTTATTTATGTGAAAATTAGTTTATTTGTAGTGGTCAGTCCCGCTGGAAACGAATGCGAAGATATTGATCAATTGACAAAAACAGAAAACTGAAAATCCACAACAGGTGGATAATTCCCTGTATAACAGGCCGTACTGGACACCCCGGCACCCTGGAAATGCGGAAAATAGGGTGAAATTGGACCTTTTATCACTGCAATACCGCTTTTTACTATAATAATGTCTATTTTGGAGCAACAAAAACACAACGGTCTTAGAATCCCGCTATTAATTAAATGATGGATGTTATGCTGGAACAGCATTACCGGCACCTGCAGCAACTCGAAGCTGCCGTCAATGCATGTGCATTGTCTGTGAATATAGATGCCGCTGAGTGCATTACTACCCTGAATACGAGGATGGCAAATGCTTTGCAACGATCGCCGGAAAATATCACCGGCCAGAACTTCAGGGAGTTTTTAACACCTGCCGATGAGGCACAATGGACTCAGATATGGCAGCAGCTCCTCGCCGGCAAACCCGTGCAGGAACAAGTCTGCTTTCTGTTGCACGGCCATACCGCCTGCTGGCTGGAAGTGGCCATCAACCCTGTTATGGACGCCGGCGGATCCATGATGGAATGCCTCCTCATTGGCCTCGATATCACCGACCGTAAACTACCCGAACTCCAGGTAATGGAGGACGAACAATACTTCCGCCAGATACTCGAAAACCTGCCCATTGGCCTGCAACAGTTCACTCCCGATGGTGTCTGTGTGGAAATGAACAGCCGCCAGCGCGAGATATGGGGTACACAGCATGCCTTCCTTACCGTCCCCGGCTATAAATGGCTGGAGGATCGTTTCTACCGACTCAACGGCCTCGCCAGAATGTTTGAAGAAGCCAGAGATACCGGCAAAACACTCAAACGCGAAATACTACTCAACTACACTGAAAAAACCTACGGCAACGTCACCCGCCTCTCTCCGCTGTATTACGAAGCCACCATCTTTGCGGTCACCGATCGGCAAAGCAGGATGTCCAACTATTTCCTCATCCTCGACGACATTACGGAAAAAAAAGTGGCCGAAATCAGCCTCCAGAAAAGCGAAAGACTACTCGACAATATCATCGAAAACCTTCCTATCGGGTATATACAATTCGATAATTTCGGTTTCATTCGCCGTATCAATCAAACCCAGCGCTTTTTCTTCAACTCGCCACATCCAGCTGCCCGCCGCAATTTCAACGTGATGAACGATGAACTGGCCACCCGCTTCGAACTGGACAAACTCTTCCTCCAGGCGCTGGAAGAAGGAAAGCCCCTGCGTGTGGAAAAACAAATCGATTTCAGCGAGGACGAACGCTGGACCACGGTCGGCCGCGAAGTATATCTCGACCTCACCGTCTTCCCGGTCATAGAACCGGTAGACAAGGAAATGATTGTAGTGGCCCTTGTGAATGATATCACCGATAAAAAAATGCAGGAGCTGGAAAATATCAAAAACCAGCAATTCCTCCTGCAAACCGGCGAAATAGGCAGAATTGGCGGTTGGGAACTCGATGTGGAAACCAGAAAAGTACGCTGGTCTTATGAGTCGTATAAGATCCACGACTGTGACCCCAATATGCCCATCACCTTCGAATCGGCCATGGACTTCTATACACCGGAAGCCCGCCATATGCTGGACGGCCTGGTGAAACAATGCCTGGAATCCGGCAAACCGTTCGATGCCCAGCTGAGCATCGTTACCGCCGGCGAACAAACCAAAAGGGTACGCTCCATCGGACAGCCAGGCTACAGCAACGGTAAACTGGTACGTATCTTCGGTGTAGTACAGGATGTTACCGAACAATCCGAGATCAAGGAGGCATTAACCCGGAATACAGAGCTGATGCGCCTTTTCTTCGATACCATCGATATGGGCTATGCGGCCATGGAAAAAGATGGCAAGCTAAACTTCCTCAATCAGAAAGCGGAAAAAATGATCGGACAGAAAGTAGAAATGGGCAGCAACATCTTTGAGGTGTTCCCCAGACTGTCTGGTACCGTGTTTTACGCCCGCTTGCAGGAATGTATACATCTTCAGCTGTCACAGTCTTTCGGCATCTACTTCCCCAAACCCGACAAGTGGTACGACTTCCTGCTCACACCTATGCAGGACGGCGGTATCTCCGTGTTTATGCGGGATATCACCGAGAGCCGGAAAATGCAGAAAGACCTGCGCAAGGCCAACGATCAGTTGTCTAACCTGAATAAGAACCTGGTCAACCAGAACAAGCAGCTGGAAGACTTCGCCCATATTACATCACACAATCTGCGTGCGCCTATTGCCAACCTGCGTGCACTGATGCAGATGCATAATGAAGCTACCTCCCAACAGGAGCGGGAACTTTATCTGGGCATGTTGCATGAGGTGATAAAAAAAATTGATGAAACACTCAACGACCTGGTGGAAGTGGTGCAGATACGGAAGGATGTGAATGTGGAAAAGGAAAGGTTGTCGTTTACCGACCGTTTACAGAAAGTAAAAGATATTCTGCTGGTAGATATTGAAACCAGCAATATCCGGATCACAGATGATTTTGATCAGGCGCCGGTAATAGAGTATCCACGGGTATATCTCGACAGTATCCTGCAGAACTTTATTACCAACGCTATCCGTTACCGTTCACCGGAACGTTCACCGGAGCTGCACATACAAACCCGGAAGGAAAATGAAAACATTGTGCTGACAGTGCAGGACAATGGTGTTGGTATCGATATGGAGCGTTTTGGCAATAAATTATTTGGCTTCAGAAAAACATTTCACCGTAACAAAGACGCCAAGGGAATCGGCCTGTTTATTACCAAAACACAGGTAGAAGCGATGGGTGGAAGTATTAAGGCAGAAAGCAGCCTGGGCCATGGAACAAAATTTATTATTACATTTAGGCCGGAATAATCCCTTTTATGAAGCTGATCAATATGATTTTTATAGTAGACGACGATCCAATTCACCAGCAAATAGCTAAAATCATGATAGAGCGGCAGGGGATAAGCACCAATATCCGGGTGTTTTCCGATGCGCAGGACGTCCTGGACCATATCCGTTTACATGCGGATAAGGTGGACGACCTGCCGGACCTTATTCTGCTTGATCTGAACATGCCTATTATGGATGGCTGGGAGTTTCTGGACGAATACAGCCTTTTCCATGAGCAGCTGCCCAAAGAAATCCGCATTTTTGTGCTGACCTCTTCCATTGATGAGAAAGACAAAGAGCGGGTACGTCATTATGCGGTGGTAAACGGTTATCTTACCAAACCCTTGTCCAAAGAGATTATAGCGCACCTCTCTTAAGGGCGGCAATTGCTTTTTCCGGGTCCGGTGAAGCAAAGATGGCACTGCCTGCCACCAGTACGTTGGCGCCTGCCGCTACCAGCTGTCCGGCATTTTCGGTGCCGATGCCGCCGTCTACTTCTATCAGGGCAGAAGCGTGGTGCTCTTTTATCAGCTGGCGTACCTGTTTTATTTTTTGATAGGTTTGTTCTATAAAGGTTTGGCCGCCAAATCCCGGGTTTACGCTCATTACCAGTACCACATCAATATCGCGGATTATGTTTTCCAGCATCACCACAGGTGTGTGCGGGTTGAGGGCTACGCCGGCTTTCATACCCAGACTTTTGATCTGCTGGATATTGCGATGAAGATGTATGCAGGCTTCTGCGTGTACAGTCAGTATATCTGCACCGGCTTTTTTGAATTCGGCGGCATATTTCTCCGGTTCCTCTATCATCAGGTGAACATCACAGGGCTTGCGGGCTAGTTTTTTGATCTGCGCGATCACTGGCAGACCGTAGCTGATGTTAGGCACAAAGCGGCCGTCCATCACGTCCAGGTGAAACCAGTCCGCCTCACTGCGGTTTACCATTTCCACTTCTTTTCCCAGTTCAAGGAAATTGGCTGCCAGTAAGGATGGCGCTACCAAAACAGGAGAGTCTTTCAATAGTACTAATTTTTATGGTATAAATGTAAATAATGCATGGGATATTATGTACCCATGTGTCTGCCCTACATTTTCATGTTTACGCGTTGCATGGCTTCTTTTGCCTCAGCGAAATCCTTTTTGAAGGAAGAGGCTTTGGCATAGTTAGTAGCAGCTTCCTGTTTGTTGCCCAGTTGTTCATGGCATCTGCCACGGTGATAGTAGGCCCAGGCGTCTGTTGGGGCTGCTTTGGCGGCCAGGGTGTAGAAGTTGAGTGCTTCCTTCCATTGTTTTTTATCGCTGTAAATTTTACCGATGGCAAGATAGGCGGCTTCAAATCCCGGGTCCGCCACAATACATTTACGGTAGGTGGCAAGAGCTGCTTCTGTGTTGCCCATTACTTCTTCCTGTACCTGGGCGATATCATATAACGGAGCTGCATTGAGGGAGTCCTGATGCCAGGCCTGGTCATAATACCGGATGGCTTCCGGTGTTTTGCGGGCACGGAGCAGGTCTGCCAGCTCCATCACTGCTTCAAACTCGGCGTTGGGGCCGGCGGCGGCGATGGCGGTTTTCAGGTGTTCTATCGCAGCGGTGGTGTCGTGGCGGTCTTCTGCCATGCGGGCTTTCAGATAAAAGGCTTTATCCTTTCCGTCGGTAGTGCCGGCCAGCATGTTGGCGAGGCTGTCTGCCTGTGAGATACGTTTATTTTCGATCATGGCGGTGGCCAGTTTGTACTGCAGGTACGTATAGGCAGGTGCGTGAGCCAGCGCTTTGTTGAAAAAAAGTTCTGCTTTATCGTAGTGGTTTTCCAGCAGGGCGGCTTCACCGGCACCGGCCCAATAGTCCGGCTGGTCCGGCTTCAGACTGGCAGCTTTTTCAAAATCTGCCTGGGCCAGGCCGGGATTGGTATTGAAAAGCAGCAGGGCACGACGGTAATAGAGTGCATCGTTGCCTGGATACTGTTGTATAGAGTCTGTCACCGGCCGGATAATATCGCTGTAAAGCACGGAGTCTGCAGCTGTCAGCTGATGGTGCTGCTGTGGATTGTTGTTGCAGGCCATGGCTGCTGCCATGGCCGCCAGGATAGGTAAATATTTCATACGCCGTCAAAGCTAAGAAATCCTCAGCGCATTAACCAGTTTTTGAGGGCTGTATAGTCTGCTGGTAACAGCGTTGCTGTTTTTTCCCTGCCATACAACGACATTACACGCGGTGGTGTATGGATCTCATCTCTTACGGCCCGGGGCGCGGTATCTTCAAACTTCACCGGATGCGCTGTTTCCAGAAACACTCCTGTCAGCTCCGGTGCGGAAGCCAGATACTGCTGCAGGCCCAGGTAGCCCACAGCGCCATGCGGATCAAGCATATAGTGGTTTTCTTTCCATACCTGCTCAATGGTGCGGGCGGTATCCTTGTCTGTAAAAGAGAGGGCGGTGAATTTTTCCCGGAGGGAAGGCAGGTTATTGCCGAATAACTGTAATATCCGTACGAAATTGCTCGGGTCTGCCACGTCCATGGCGTTAGACAGGGTGGGGACAGCTTTGCCGGGCTCATACTTACCACTATGCATAAAGCGTGGCACCGTATCATTGACATTGGTAGCGGCCACAAAATGCGATACCGGCAACCCAATAGCTGCGGCCATCATACCCGCGCAGATATTGCCGAAATTGCCGCTGGGCACGGCAAATACCAGCCGGGGATGGGCTGCTTTCATTTGTTTGTATGCAAGGAAATAGTAGAACATCTGTGGCAGCCACCGTGCTACGTTGATAGAGTTGGCGGAGGTAAGCTGACGATAACGTTGTATATCGGCATCCAGGAAAGCGGTTTTTACCATCCGCTGGCAGTCGTCGAAGGTGCCCTGTATCTCCAGGGCCCGGATGTTGCCGCCAAGGGTGGTCAGCTGCTTTTCCTGCAGGGTACTTACTTTTCCGGAAGGGTAGAGGATCACCACGTCTACGCCGGGAACATTGTAGAAGCCGCTGGCCACGGCGCCGCCGGTATCGCCGGAAGTGGCTACCAGTACGGTCACCGGCTGGCTGCTGTTACGTCTGAAGTAGCCCAGGCAGCCAGCCATAAAGCGGGCACCCACATCTTTAAAAGCTAGTGTCGGCCCATGGAAAAGCTCCAGTGCGTACAGGTGTCCCGTTACCTTCTGAACAGGAAACGGGAAATGCAGGGTATCCCGCACGATCTTCCGCAGGGCTTCTTCCGGTATCTCGTCGCCAATAAACGGCCGGATTACTTCGTAGCCTATCTCATGGTCCGTATAGGCATGCAGGTTAGTAATGAAGTCCGGGTCCAGGGAAGGTATCTGCTCCGGGAAATAAAGCCCTTTGTCTGGGGCAATTCCTTGTACAACGGCCGTTTCGAATGATGCTTTGTGTTGTGGATCCTGTAAACTGAAATACTGCATGCTGAATAAATTGGAAATTAGTCAATGATTTTAACGCCGGCGGTGTTGATACGGGACACATATATTTTGTAGTCCACGCCCAGTGGGGCATAAACGGTGTTCATGGTATCGGCTACCCTACGGGCGTTTTCTTCGCCTTTGCTAAGCATAAACACAGAAGGGCCAGAGCCGGAGATACCGCCACCAAGGGCGCCGGCTTCCTTGCATTTGAGTTTGAGCTCCTGGAAGGCGGGAATAAGGATAGAACGTACCGGCTCCACGATCACGTCTTCAAGAGAGCGGCTGATGAGGTCATAGTCTTCCTGGTAAAGTGCTGCCACCATGGCGCCTACGTTGCCCCACTGGCGGATGGCGTCTGTCATCAGTACTTTCTGTTTTAATATCTCGCGGGCATCAGAAGTTTTGACTTCTATCTGCGGGTGGATAACGGTCACCCACAACTCGCCGGGGGTATGCAGGCTGGTGATGTCGAGCGGACGATAGCTGCGTACCAGTGTGAAACCGCCCAGGATGGCAGGAGCCACGTTGTCGGCATGGGCGGAGCCACAGGCCAGCCTTTCACCTTCCATTGCAAAACGGACCAGTTGTTTTTTAGTGAAAGGCTCACCCAGCAGATGGTTGACACCTACCACGGCGCCGGCACTGCTGGCGGCGCTGGAACCAATGCCACTGCCCGGATGAATATGTTTGAAAATCTCTATCTCAATACCTACATCCGGGTTATCATATTTCTGCAGCAGGGCCTGTACGGCTACACTAGCGACATTTTTAGCCGGGTCCAGCGGCAGGTCGGCGCCATGCACGGCTTTGATCCGTATACCCGGTTCGCTGGTCCTGCGAAGGATCATTTCGTCGCCAGGAGCGTCCATGGCCAGACCTATGACATCAAAACCGCAGGCTACATTGGCTACGGTACCGGGGGCAAATACTTTTATATATTCCATATAAGGCTATTGCGTTAATTAATTTAATCATTCCTTTTGGGGCCGGCAACCTGATCACACAGATTTAACATCGTGGAGGTGGCCGTTGGTAATATTATAACCGGGCCGACCGGATAATGTCTGCAAATATGCCAGAGGCGGTGACATCTGCACCGGCACCAGCACCTTTTACGATCAGCGGTTGTTCCTGATACCGGCTGGTAGTGTACAACACGATGTTGTCTTTTCCTTCCAGCTGATAAAAAGGATGGTCGGGGGCTATGCATTGCAGCCCTACGGAGGCTTGTCCGTCTTCATAACTGGCCACAAACTTCAAACGCTTGCCGGCACTGGCTGCATGGGTATACAGTTGCTGGAAATGTTCGGCATGTTCGTCGAGCATTTCATAGAAATCCGCTACAGAAGGGGCCTGCAGACAAGCATCCGGCAGGAAGGAATGATTGGTGATGTCATCCATTTCAATGGCGGCACCACTCTCTCTGGCCAGTATCAGTATTTTACGCATCACGTCCTTACCACTCAGGTCTATGCGTGGATCTGGTTCGGTATAACCCTCATCCTGTGCGGCTTTTACCACTTTACGGAAACTGTTGCCGTTTACAAAATGATTAAATACATAATTGAGGCTGCCGGATAATACGGCCTCAATACGTTGTACCTTATCACCACTTCTGACCAGGTCGTTGAGGGTGTTGATCACTGGCAGTCCAGCACCCACATTGGTTTCGAAGAGGAAGGAAGCGTTGTATTTACGGGCCAGGTCTTTCAGTTGTTTGTAATACTGATAGTCTGATGAACAGGCTATCTTATTGCAGGTGACCACAGAGATGCCATGCTGCAGGAATTCATGGTAGATGGCCGCAACTTCACCGCTGGCGGTGTTGTCTACAAATACGCTGTTGCGCAGGTTCATGGATTTTACCTGTTCAATAAAAGCGGAGAGGTCCATGTTGTCGCCCTGTGCCAGCTGGTTTTTCCAGTCATGCAGCCCGATGCCGTATTCGCTGAACAGGGTGTTTTTGCTGTTGGCCATACCGGCTACACGGATCTGAAGGCCCAGCTCTTCCTGCAGGTAGAGTTGTTGCTGCTGCAGCTGTTCCAGCAGTTTGCTGCCTACATTGCCAACACCGGCGACGAAGAGGTTCACCTGTTTGAGTGGTGCTTCAAAGAAGGCTTCGTGGATGAGGTTGAGTGCTTTTTTCAAGTTGGCTTTGCTGATCACGGCAGAGATGTTTTTCTCTGTAGAGCCTTGTGCGATGGCCCTTACATTGACGCCGTTGCGACCAAGGGTGCCAAACAGTTTGCCGCTGGTGCCGTGATGGTTTTTCATTTGATCACCTACAACGGCTACGATGCAAAGGTCTTTCTCTACCAGCAGCGGGTCAATGCGTTTCTCCTGTATCTCCTGCGCAAACTCGCTGTCCACCGCAGTTTTGGCCTTCAGGAGGTCTGCTTCGTGTATACCTACTGTGATGGAGTGTTCCGAAGAGCTCTGGGTGATGAAAATTACGTTTATACGTTCCCGTAATAATGCTTCAAACAGTCTTTTGGAGAAGCCGGGAATGCCTACCATACCACTTCCTTCGAGGGTGAGCAGGGATATATGTTGTATGCCGGAGATGCCGGTAACCGGGAAACTGCGTTCCACGCTGTCCTCTATGAGGGTACCGTAATCTTCCGGGGCGAAAGTATTTTTGATCCAGATGGGGATACGTTTGTCCATCACGGGCTGGATGGTGGGCGGATATATTACTTTGGCGCCGAAGTGCGATAGCTCCATTGCCTCTTCATAAGAGATGTGTGCAATAGGAATAGCTTGTGATACCAGGCGTGGGTCGGCGGTCATCATGCCGCTGACGTCTGTCCAGATGTCCAGTACTTCCGCCTGTACGGCTGCCGCGATGATGGCGGCGGTATAGTCGGAGCCACCGCGGCCGAGGGTGGTGGTATCGCCATCAGGGCTGGAGGCGATAAAGCCGGGCAGTACTACGTAATCAGCAGGCTGCTGGGCAAAATATTCTATGATGTTATGGTTGGTGAGCTGGAAGTTAACAGTAGCATGGCCAAAGTTACTGTCGGTGATAATCAGTTCCCGGCTGTCTTTGCAGGTGGCGGAGAAGCCCAGTTGTTTCAGTTTTTCTGCCACGATCACGCAGGAGATCAGTTCGCCGTAGCTCATGATTTTATCGAGGGAGCGGGCGCTGAGTTCACCTACCTGGAAGATGCCGTCGCAGAGGTTTTCCAGGGAGTTGAGTTTCTTTTTAAGCTGGCTGATCATGCCGCTTTGGGCGGTGATGGGAAACAATTCACGGATAGTATCGAGGTGCCGGGTTTCTATTTCCTGTAATACGGATTTATACTGTTCCTGGCCCTGGCCGGCGAGTTGTCCGCAACGTATAAGCTTGTCCGTAGTGCCGCCGAGTGCGGATACAACGATGGCAAAACGGCCTGCCGGCTTATGTTTTTTCAGGATGTCACAAACTTGGTCTATGGCTTTGGCGCTTCCGACCGAAGTGCCGCCAAATTTTAATACTTGCATAAGGAATAAAGTTTATACGAAAAGATGTTCGGGTCCTTCCCCGTAGTTTACCACACCTGTGGTCGATGGATGATATGTATATATTAACCCCGCAGTGGGGTTGTAATGGTGGTCGTAATAATAGTGCTCATGCATTCCCCTTGGGAGGAGGGAGTGGAGAAGAGGTGATATGTGGCGATTGTTTGCACTATTTCATGACGATTGTGTAACAAAAGTCTAAAATTCTACCGGTAAATAAAAGTGCAGTGGCTATATTTTCAAATAATTCAAATTTGTGCTTGTTTGTTGGAAAATATTCTGTTTTAGTGCTGTATTAATGCGTTTTGTTGTTTTTTATCTGTTTTTTGTTCGTTTTTTTGTTTTGGTAAGATGATTGGCGTGAGATTTTTTCGTTTGTTTTTGAGACAATTTTATGACAAATAAAGCCAGGAATGTCCTTTTGTTATGGGTCTTGTTTGTCATGAAATATATGACAATATCTAAGCTTCTTCCTGGGCGGGAGTGTCTGGTTGTTCCTGCTCAACGGGCTGATGACTGTGGGTAAAGGAATAGCGTGCCCAGAGCAAAGAGAATTACCAGTATGGTCAGTTGAAATTGAACAGGCGTAAGGCCTTTTGCGGATATCAGCGCAGGATGCGCTGTGCCGCAGCTGTAGAAATACTGTACATGATAATAGATTATAGGGATTTTGGTAACCAATGGAATAAATTACTTGGAAGAAAGTAAAATATCCTTAACTTTAGCTGTCTAAAACATTTGCCTCTTGTCCGTTTCGTTGAAATATACAAGCAACAGTCAACTCAACTACTACTTTCTCATGGCTACCCTCGCCATGGATTCGGCTCTGGCATAACTCTTCCGAAACAGCCCCTTCCAGCTGCTTTTCCTGTTTATATCGCGTAACTTTGTAATAGTAGATTTCTCCATTGCTATTGCTGCATTTGCGCACATCGTTTTACCGGCAATTTGTCTTAAACATCAGCCTTTCGTGCTGCATGATAGTTTTCAATATAATTAAGTTTTAGCTTAATCATACACCAAAGCAATTTCATACACCAAAGCAATCATTTCAATACTACCCGTTATGCCACATTATCATAAACTTGGACAAATACCTCATAAACGCCATACCCAGTTTCGCAAGCCGGACGGGGGACTTTACTCGGAACAGCTGTTTTCAACGGAAGGTTTTTCTTCCCATTCCAGCCTTTTATACCACTGCCATCCGCCTACAGAAATTGTAAAGGTAGACGAGCCTTATTCCGTAGCACCAAAGGTGGCGGAAGAAAAAATGCTGAAACACCGCAGTTTCCAGGGCTTTAATATCCAGCCGGAAAATGATTTCCTGCAAAGCCGCAAAGCCGTGCTGGTCAACAGCGACCTGCATATTGTACTGGCATCACCCCGCAAAAGCATGGAAGATTACTTCTATAAAAATGCTGACGCGGATGAAATGATATTTGTACATGAAGGCAACGGCGTGCTTCGTACACAGTACGGCCAGCTGGAGTTTGGTTACGGTGATTACCTCGTGATTCCACGCGGTACCATCTATCAGATCTCTTTTGCAACAGAAAACAACCGACTCTTTATTGTAGAATCGTTTAGCCCTCTCCGTTATCCCAAAAGATACCTGAGCAAATACGGCCAGCTGCTGGAACATGCTCCCTTCTGCGAAAGAGATATCCGGCAGCCGCAAAACCTGGAAACCATCGACCAGGAAGGCGATTTCCTGATCCGTATAAAAAAGAAAGGCGTGATCTATCCGATCCACTACAAACATCATCCTTTTGATGTGGTGGGATGGGATGGCTGTGAATATCCGTTTGCTTTTTCCATCCATGACTTTGAGCCTATTACCGGGCGCGTGCACCAACCACCACCAGTACACCAGACTTTTGAAGGCAACAATTTTGTGGTTTGCTCTTTCTGTCCGCGCCTGTTCGATTACCACCCGCAGGCTATCCCGGCGCCTTATAACCACAGCAATATCGACAGCGATGAAGTATTGTATTATGTAGATGGTGATTTTATGAGCCGTAAACATGTTACCCGGGGAATGATCACCCTGCACCCCGCAGGAATCCCGCACGGGCCTCATCCGGGAGCAGTGGAAAAAAGCATTGGCGCCAAAGAAACCAAAGAGCTGGCCGTGATGGTGGATACCTTTCATCCGTTGCAGATCACAGAAGCAGCGCTGGGCATAGAAGACGGAGGTTATGTCATGAGCTGGGCAGAATAGGAAGAATATAACAGCATTAAAATACTAAAGACAAACACCAAAACAAACGACACCAAAACAACTAAACAACAAAAATCTAAAAAACTGAATTTATGGAAACCGCAGTAGCAAACGCTTCCAATGTAACCGGTCAGCAGGATTTTTTACCACTGAACGGTACTGATTATGTTGAATTTTACGTAGGAAACGCCAAACAGGCAGCACACTATTACAAGACCGCCTTCGGTTTTCAGTCTGTGGCTTACGCAGGCCCGGAAACAGGTGTTAAAGACAGGACGTCCTATGTGCTGGTGCAGAACAAACTGCGCTTTGTGTTAACTACTTCTTTAGTGCCCGATAGTGAAATCGCCCGGCACGTAGCCAAACATGGCGATGGTGTGAAAGTACTGGCACTCTGGGTAGATGATGCCCGTTCTGCTTTTGAAGAAACCGTAAAAAGAGGAGCAGAGCCTTTCCTGGAGCCGGTAGTGGAAAAAGACGAGTTCGGCGAAGTGGTGCGCAGCGGTATCCATACCTATGGTGATACCGTACACCTGTTCATTGAACGTAAAAACTACAATGGTCCTTTCCTGCCGGGTTACAAGGAGTGGAAAACAGTATACAACCCTACCGACACCGGCCTGCAGTACGTAGACCACTGCGTAGGCAACGTAGGATGGAATGAAATGAATACCTGGGTGTCTTTCTACGAGCGTACCATGGGTTTCAAAAACCTGATCTCCTTTGATGATAGCGATATTTCTACCGAATACTCGGCACTCATGAGTAAGGTAATGAGCAATGGCAACGGCCGTGTGAAATTCCCGATCAATGAGCCTGCTGAAGGTAAAAAGAAATCACAGATCGAAGAGTATCTGGACTTCTATGGTGGCCCTGGTGTACAGCACGTAGCCATCGCTACCAACAATATTATAGAAACCGTGTCTGAGCTCCAGGCCCGCGGTGTGGAATTCCTCACAGTGCCCAGCAGTTATTATGACACCGTGCTGGACAGAGTAGGTAAGATAGATGAAGATATTGAACCACTGCGTAAACTGGGCATCCTGATAGATCGTGATGATGAAGGATACCTGCTGCAGATCTTCACCAAGCCTATTCAGGACAGACCAACCGTATTTTTTGAAATTATCCAGCGCAAAGGTGCCCAGTCTTTCGGTAAAGGCAACTTTAAAGCTTTGTTTGAAGCGATCGAAAGAGAACAAGCACTGCGTGGTAACTTATAAATTATCGCCGGCCGAGGCCTTGCGACCACTGTTTGTTACAACTTCTATTGAAATCCCTCAAATTCGCCGGAAGGCTACAACAATTCAACTCGTGACCCGCACCATTTGGTGCGGGTTTTTTATCGCCCATGCTTCCCGCTGCTTTTTCTATCCGGGAGCGTCTGCTTGTCCGGAATATTTTCATAAAGGCTGTGTTTGCTTTGTTTGTATATTTAATAAATAAATATGTTTTATTACTTTTAATAAAACCTTTTCATGTTTTTTCCCGTAGATATGATTGATTAATGCCGACTTTGTTTTAGCCTGGGTCTCATTGAACCATTTCTTTAGCATTTTTTAATTAAACATATCATCCTATGCTCAACCACAATTACACCCATTGGGTTTCCCGTGCCATGTTGGTAGCCATCCTGGCATGTACTACAGCCTTCCGTACAAACAAAGACACACCCGGAGGCACTTATCTGCATAAAATTTCTTCTCCTGCAGGCCATACCACGCTGGAGTACAACGCAGACAAATCCCTCCGTAAGGTTATCCGGGTACATCAGTCAGAGGGTGCTACCTACCAGGAAGTATTACTGCCGGTGTATGAAAACGGCCGCCTTACGAGAACCTTGTCCACCGAAGACGGAACAGCCCTCACCGGCGACCTGAATACCACCCTGGAATATGCGTCGTCCGGTAACCAGGTCCGCAAAATCAGCTACTACCGCGATAATGCAGTGTACACCATCGACTCCCTGGTATTTAATGCCGACGGAAAAATCAGCACCGGCTACCATCTGGCGCTTAACCCAGCTTCCGGCGCCTGGGAAATCAGCGGCTACCAGCACTATTCCTGGGATCAGCATGGCGATGTGGCCCGTATGGACAACTTCGGTAAACAACCGGGAAGAGAAGGCTTTCAGATGACATCATCTGTCACCTATAGCTACGACAATAGGCAAAACCCGCAACAGTTGCGCCCCGAACTGGCCTATGTATTGGATGCGACCGCCGCCAACCTGTCTACTCACAATATTTTGTCTGAAAATATCAGCCTCGAAGACGCTTCCAGCGTGATCACCCATAATTATTCCTATATTTATAATGCGGACAAATACCCTGTGAGCGCCACTTTCAGAGGCAGAGCCAACGAAGAAACTGTTAAACTGGAATGGGTGAGGCTCTGAAAAAAACAATTATCGTGTAACTTTACGGTACAATATTACTGCTAACCGTTCCGTTTTTTTTATGAGCTTACAAACGCTGTTTGGAATACTGTTTTTATTAGGAGGGATTTTTCAGGCATTTACCGCGATTCTTATCTACCAGGGCCATCAACACTACATTTTGAAGATTGCTAGCAGAAAGGTAAGTATGGTAATATATTTTATTTTTGCGCTCTTATTGTTTTATCTTGCCTACATAAACCTGGTGTGAGAATCTTAAAATTTTGTGAAAATCAGATATGAAGCGACTTGTAGTTTTGGTCATGCTGCTGTTGGGTGTGGGTACCCTGTCGGCACAACAATCATTCCTGGAGAACCAGAAAATGTTCCCTAAAGTGGGGGAGGCCTACCGGGAAAAAGAAGAAATGCTGAAAAGGGAATTCGCCAAAAAAGGATTGACGTACCCCGCCAAATATATATTTGTCCGCTCTTTCAAGCTGGACAGTGAAATGGAGATCTGGGTAAAAAACAGTGCTACAGATACCTTCCGCCTGTTTAAATCTTACCGGGTGTGTACGCTCTCCGGTAAAATGGGCCCCAAAAGAAAAGAGGGAGACCGCCAGGTGCCGGAAGGCTTCTACTATATCAATGATTTCAATCCCAACAGTAGTTATCACCTGTCACTGGGTATCAACTACCCCAACTTCTCCGACCGCATTCTGAGCGATCAGAAAAAACCGGGCGGTGAAATCTATATTCACGGTAACTGCATCACAGTGGGTTGTATTCCGCTGACAGATGAGTTTATTGATGAAGTGTATATCTTGGCTGTCAACGCTAAAAATGCTGGTCAGGACTTTATCCCCGTGCATGTGTTCCCGGTGAAGTTTGGAAATCCCCGTTCCGTCGACTATCTGAGTAACTTCGCCCTGACTGATAACACTTCCACCGCATTATGGGCAGAGCTGAGAACAGCGTACGACTATTTCGAAAAACACCACCGTCTGCCGGTTGTCCTGGTAGATGATAAAGGCAAGTATATTATGTAGTTACAGGCCAATCACCTGACTGACTGCAACCAAACGAAGATCCGGGCATATAATAATTTGCCCGGATCTTCGTTTTTTTCTACGATTCGGCATCCATAGCCAGGGTTTCATCAATATTCTATTTGTTTTTTAGATTTTTTTTTTGAAACTTGTCCGAAGGTCAAATCAATTTTACTGTTTATGCACAGAAGAGACGCAATCAGGAATGTGGCGATTTTGTTGGGGACTGCCATTTCCGCTTCCACGTTATCAGCTTTAGAGAGCTGCACAGGTTCCGCTCCGAAAAACTATGATCTGAACAAGCCTGAAACCAAAGCGTTGCTGGCCGAAATCGCGGAAACCATCATACCCACCACCAGCACGCCTGGTGCCAAAGCTGCAAAAGTAGATGAATTCATTGTCGTAATGATGAATGACTGCTACAAAAAAAGTGATCAGGACATCTTCCTCGAAGGCCTGAAAAAAATTGATGCTGCCAGCCAGCAGAAGTTCAAAAAGAACTTCATGGACATCACACCGGAGCAACGTACTGAACTGCTCACCCAGATTGATAAAGAGCGTGTGGACTACAACAAGCGTAAAGACAAGAAAGAAGGAGATCCTACCCATTACTTCCAGTATCTGAAAGAGCTCACATTGCTGGGTTATTTCACCTCTAAGGAAGGTGCAACACAGGCATTGCGCTATGTACCGGTACCGGGCAAATATGAAGGCTGTATCCCTTATAAAAAAGGAGATAAAGCCTGGGCTGTTTAATCATAACATCCTCATTTGCCACTGGCCGACAACTGTCGGCCCCTGATTTCTATCTTTCAAATCAAAACGACTTCACATGAACTTAAACATAAAGGCACAGGAGCAGAATACCTACGATGCAATCGTTATTGGCTCCGGTGTAAGCGGTGGCTGGGCTGCCAAAGAACTGACCGAAAAAGGTCTGAAAGTGTTGATGCTGGATCGTGGTAAACAGCTGGAACACGTGAAAGACTACGACACGGCGACCAAAGATCCCTGGGAATTCAAACACCGCGGCCGCCTGACAGTAGACCAGCGCGAAACCCATCCCAAACTGAGCCGCGACTACCCTTATAGTGAACACAACGAAAAATTCTGGATCAACGATTCACAAAGTCCATACAACGAAGTAAAAAGATTCGACTGGTACCGCCCCGATATCGTAGGCGGTAAATCCATTATGTGGGGCCGTCAGTCTTATCGCTGGAGCGATCTGGATTTCGAAGCCAACCTGAAAGATGGTATCGCTGTAGACTGGCCTATCCGTTATAAAGAAATTGCTCCCTGGTACGACTATGTAGAGAAATTTGCTGGTATCAGCGGTACCCGTGAAGGACTGCCACAGCTGCCTGATGGCCAGTTCATGCCTGCCATGGAAATGAACTGTGTGGAGAAAGACGTGAAAAAAGCCGTAGAAGGCAAGTTTAAAGGTCGCATCATCACTATGGGCCGCGTGGCTAACATTACGCAGCCATTGCCTGGCCGAAGCAGCTGCCAGTTCCGTAACCTGTGCAGCCGCGGATGTCCGTTTGGCGCTTACTTCAGCACCCAGTCTTCTACTTTGCCGGCTGCCATGGCTACCGGTAATCTTACCCTGCGTCCGGATTCCATCGTGAACTCCGTGATCTATGACGAGAAACAGGGCAAAGCCACCGGTGTGCGTGTGATCGACAAACATACCAAGGAAATGGTGGAATACTACGCTAAAATCATCTTCATCAATGGTTCTACCCTTGGTTCTACCTTCGTTATGCTCAACTCTACCTCTTCCCGTTTCCCGAATGGTTTGGGCAACGATAGCGGTGTGCTGGGCAAATACCTGATGGATCACCACTTCCGTACCGGTGCCTCTGGTACTGCAGAAGGGTATGATGATAAATATTTCTTCGGACGCCGTGCCAACGGTATCTACGTTCCCCGCTATCAGAATATCGGTAACGATAAACGTGATTACTTACGTGGCTTCGGTTACCAGGGTGGCGCAGGCCGTGGCGGATGGAGCCGTGGCATCGCCGAAATGGGTGTGGGTAAAGACTTCAAGGAAATGCTGACGGAACCAGGCAAATGGAGCATGGGACTGGGTGGCTTCGGAGAATGCCTGCCTTATGAAGACAACATGGTAACCCTCGATAAATCTGTTAAAGACGCCTGGGGCCAGCCAGTACTGAAATTCGACTGCGAGTTCAAAGAGAATGAAAAGAAAATGCGGGTAGACATGATGAACGATGCTGCCGAAATGCTGGAAGCTGCAGGCCTTAAAAATGTGAAAACATATGATAACGGTTCCTTCCCCGGTATGGCCATTCACGAAATGGGTACTGCACGTATGGGCCGTGATCCTAAAACGTCTGTGCTCAATGGCTTTAACCAGATGCACGCCGTGAAAAATGTATTCGTAACAGATGGTTCCTGCATGACTTCTGCTGCCTGCGTAAATCCTTCTCTCACTTACATGGCGCTCACCGCCCGTGCTGCTGATTATGCCGTGAAAGAACTGAAAAAAGGAAATATTTAATTTTTGATTTTCGATTTTTTAATTTTCGGATTTTTTTGATTTAGATAAATTTAGGAAACGGAATGCAGTGGGCTACTCCACTGCATTTCAAATTTTTAAATCAAAAAAACAAAATCCGAAAAATTCATAAATCCACAAATCAGCAATCAAAAGTGAACGTATGAATCTTAATATAAAAGCTGATCAACAAAATACATACGATGCTATCGTAGTTGGCTCCGGCATTAGCGGTGGCTGGGCTGCCAAAGAGCTGACCGAAAAAGGATTAAAGACACTGGTGTTGGAAAGAGGTCGCAACGTGGAGCATATCAAAGACTATACTACTGCTACCATGGACCCCTGGGAATTTAAACATCATCTGAACACTAGCAACGAAATGCGGGAGAATCACCCGATACAGAGCCGTTGTTATGCTTTTGATGAGGCTACCCAACAGTTCTGGGTAAACGATAAAGAGAACCCTTACAACGAAGTGAAGCCGTTCAACTGGTTGCGTGGTTATCACGTAGGTGGTCGCTCGCTGATGTGGGGCCGCCAGGTGTACCGCTGGAGTGATCTGGATTTTGAAGCCAACGCCAAAGATGGACATGGTGTAGACTGGCCCATCCGCTATAGAGACATTGCTCCCTGGTATGCTTACGTAGAAAAATATATCGGTGTGAGCGGACAGGCCGAAGGTCTGCCACAGTTGCCCGACGGTGTTTTCCTGCCGCCCATGGAAATGAATTGCCTGGAAAAACACGTGGCTGCCCGCATTAAGGAAAGATATAACGATCGTATCATGACGATCGGTCGTGCTGCCCACCTGACCAAAGGACTCAACGGCCGTGGCCCCTGCCAGTATCGTAGCATGTGTGCCCGTGGTTGTCCTTTTACAGGGTATTTCAGCAGCAACGGTGTAACATTGCCTGCTGCCGCTGCTACCGGCAATCTCACCCTGCGCCCTGATTCCATCGTACTCGAAGTGCTGTATGATAAAGATAAAAGCAAAGCAACCGGTGTGAGGGTAATGGATTCCCATACCCTGCAAACAGTGGAATACTATGCCAATATCATCTTCCTGAATGCGTCCACACTGGGCACTTCCTGGATCATGCTGAATTCAGTGTCTGACAGATTCCCCAATGGCTTTGGCAACGACAGCGGCCAGCTGGGTCATAACCTGATGGACCATCACTTTGGTGTGGGTGCCGGGGGTGAATTCGACGGTTTTGAAGACCAGTACTACAGCAGCGGCCGTCGCCCGAATGGTATCTATATTCCGCGCTTCCGTAACGTCAATGACCAAACGAAACAGAAGGATTATGTGCGTGGCTTCGGTTACCAGGGGGGTGCAGGCAGAGACAGAGGTGAAAGTTTCGATGGTATCGGTGTGGCATTGAAGGAAGCACAGACCGGCCTCGGCAAATGGGGCATGGGCATTGGCTCCTGGGGCGAGCACCTGCCATACTTTGAAAACAAGGTATCGCTCAACAAAGAGAAAAAGGATAAGTACGGACTGGCTACGCTCGACATCGATTGTGAATTCAAGGAAAATGAAAAGGCGATGCGTAAGGATATGCAGGAGAGCGCGAAAGAAATGCTGGAAGCTGCCGGATTGAAAAACGTTCATGGGTATGATGCTGCTCCGCCTCCGGGACATTGTATTCATGAGATGGGTACTGCACGTATGGGTAAAGACCCCAAAACATCTGTACTCAATGGTTTCAACCAGGTGCATGCTGCCAAAAACGTGTTTATTTCCGATGGTTCCTGTATGGCTTCTTCTTCCTGTGTAAATCCGTCTATTACCTACATGGCATTAACAGCCAGAGCATGTGATCATGCGGTAAGTGAACTGAAGAAAGGAAATATTTAAGATAAATTACGAATTACAAATTGCGAATTAAAGCGAAGGTTTTAGCGGTTAAACAATACATACGCTAAGGCTTTCGCTTTAATTCGTAAATGATAAAGTGGACTATGAAAAAAATAATACTTAGCCTGGCATTGTCCTGTTGGATGGGGCATGCTGTTCAGGCACAACAAAAACATTCCTTTGCGCTCAGTCAGTCTGACTTTATGCTGGACGGTAAACCGTTTCAGATGATCAGTGGTGAGATGCACCCGGCGCGTATCCCGCATGAATAGTGGCGTCATCGCATACAGATGGCCAAAGCGATGGGTTGTAATACAATTGCTGCATACGTGTTCTGGAACTACCAGGAACCGGTGAAAGGACAGTTTGATTTCAGCAATGGTAATCACAATATTGCGGAGTTCATCAGAATTGCCCAGCAGGAAGGGATGTGGGTGATATTACGTCCGGGTCCTTATGTATGTGCTGAATGGGAGTTTGGTGGTTTACCGCCTTATCTGTTGCAGACGCCGGACATCAAAGTGAGATGTATGGACCCGCGTTATATGGAAGCGGTGACCCGTTATGTGCAGCACCTGGCTGCTGAAGTGAAATCCTTGCTGGTGACCAACGGAGGCCCGGTGGTGATGATGCAGATAGAGAATGAGTATGGAAGTTATGGTAATGATAAAAACTATCTGAATGCGGTGAAAGACCTGTGGGTAAAGAATGGTATTGATATTCCTTTTTATACGGCAGATGGTCCTACAGCGTATATGCTGGAAGCCGGCACTGTAGCAGGCGCCGCTATAGGCCTGGATTCCGGTGGTTCGGAAGCTGACTTTGCTGCAGCAAAAAAACAAAACCCGAACGTACCTGCTTTCAGTAGTGAGTCTTATCCCGGTTGGTTAACACACTGGGGAGAACAGTGGCAGCGTCCGGGTGCAGAAGGCATCGTAAAGGAAGTGAAGTTTCTGATGGACACCAAACGTTCTTTTAATTTATACGTGATTCATGGCGGTACCAACTTCGGATATACGGCAGGTGCCAACGCTGGCGGTAAAGGCTATGAACCGGATGTGACCAGTTACGATTATGATGCGCCCATCAGTGAGCAGGGCAGGGCCACCCCCAAATATCAGGCACTGCGCACACTGCTGACTTCTTATCTGCCCAAAGGGAAGAAGTTACCGCCTGTTCCTGCGCCAGCACCTGTTATCAGTTTTCCGGAAGTAACGTTAACGCCTTTCACCAGCATATGGGATCATCTGCCGAAGGCGGTGCATGATGTACAACCCAGGCCGTTTGAAGCTTACGGCCAGGACTATGGCTTTATGGTGTACAAGACAACGTTGATAGGTCATAAGAGCGGTAAGCTGGTGATAAAAGATCTGCATGACTATGCTACGGTGTTTTTAAACGGGAAATATGTTGGTAAGATAGACAGAAGGCTGGGAGAGAAGTCGGTAGACCTGCCCAAGAGTGATGTGGCTGATCCGGTACTGGAGATACTGGTGGAAGGAATGGGACGCATCAATTTCGCTGATGGCATCATTGACCGTAAAGGGATTACCGACCGTGTTACGCTGAATGGTATGACACTGATGAACTGGGATGTTTACGGAGTACCGATGGCAGAGAAGGATATTGCTGAACTGACAGCTTCCGGAGCTGCAGGTGATAAGCCAGGCCGTTTTTTTAAAGGGACCTTTACGCTTTCCAAAACCGGCGATACCTATATCGATCTGTCGGCCTGGAAAAAAGGTGTAGTGTGGGTAAACGGGCATAACCTTGGCCGTTACTGGGAGATTGGCCCGCAGCATCGTTTGTATTGTCCTGCGCCTTGGTTGAAGCAGGGAGAAAATGAAATTGTTGTATTTGATTTGCATCAGGATAAATCCGCTGCTGTAAAGGGTTTGGAGACTTTGGACTGATGATTTTATTTCCAGGGCTTCGGCCCTGGAAATGTGTATATAATACACATTCTACTGCTATTGCTTTTGCGGGGTAAAATGCTTAACTTAGGTAAGTTGGTTTTTCATATTTTCTAACTTTCTAAAACAGGCTTGCCATGGGAAAAGTACGTAACATCCTGCAGGCTAAGGGTCGTGCCGTTTACTCTATCCGCCCGGATAATACCGTTTTTGAAGCGCTGCAGATGCTGGTAGACCGCAACGTAGGGGCGCTCACAGTAGTAGATGAAAATGACAGGTTCCTTGGAATTTTTTCGGAACGAGACTATGCCCGCAGAGTAATTTTAAAAGGTCGTGCCTCCAAAGAAACGCTCATCCGTGAAATTATGACCGAAAGGCCTATTACAGTCACAGAAGATGATTCTATTGAAGACTGTATGGTGAAGATGACAGATAAACGTATCCGTCACCTGCCGGTTACAGATGAGCAGGGCAAATTGATAGGACTCATATCTATCGGTGATGTGGTGAAATATATCATAGACGATCAGCGCCATATCATCACCAGTCTTGAGTGCTATATCACCGGAACGCATACCTGATTCAGTGAAAATCATTTTTGTTTTTTTGCTGGATTGTTTGTAATTTCAGTTAGCATATAGCCTATACCGTTATGAGGTTTCTGACGTTATGATATGACTACGAAACAATATTTCTTCCTACCCCAAAACGGTTTGATCAAAGACACAATTTCTAATTAAGCAGACTCATAAGATTGGTAATAACGGACTTTAAAGTAAATCGCTCGGGAGGGCGAACACCTTGCAAAGCGCTGTTGAAAATACCATCCCCGTTTGGCCGTTTGTAGCATATGGCGGCATCGTATTGATACTGGTTGGTCTCATACTCGGACTGTCCTATGTACTTGGACAGCGTCACAAAGACAGAGCCACCGGTGAAGCTTACGAATCCGGTATCGTTTCCACCGGCTCTGCACGATTGCGATTCCCTTCCCAGTTTTATCTTATCGCCATGCTGTTCGTGATCTTCGATATCGAAACAGTCATGATCATCTCCTGGGCCATCGCCTACCAGGAAACAGGATGGCTCGGATTTGCAGGCGTATCCGTTTTTATTGTTATTCTCCTGGCCGTACTGATTTATGAGTGGCGGAATGGTGCACTGGACTTCGGTCCCGATGGTCGGAAAATATTACGGGCATACAAAAAACAACAAAAGAAAAGACTGGCTCACAACGATAACAGTACCCATCTCCAACAGCAACAGGTCGTTACCTGACAAAGTATGCTTTCTGCTCATTTTTCAGCATTTTAGATCAGCATTCATATGAAATGGTGGTTAACAAAAGCCGGGGAACCCTCAGGTAAAATAGCCGGAAATACTTCTATGGAAGATGTAATCCAGCAGAGCGTTATGCTCACCAGCGTCGAACGGCTGCTGGGATGGGGACGTAAGAACTCCATGTGGCCCTTTCACTTCGGGCTGTCCTGCTGTTTTGTAGAGATGGCCACCGCCATGACCCCCAAATACGACCTCGCCCGCTTCGGCGCGGAAGTAATCCGCGGCACCCCACGCGAAGCAGATGTAATGATCATTGCCGGTACTGTATTCATTAAAATGGCACCGGTTATCAAACGCCTCCATGATCAGATGATGGAACCCCGATGGGTGATATCCATGGGCTCCTGCGCCAATTCCGGCGGCATGTACGACATCTACAGCGTTGTACAGGGAGTAGACAAATTCCTGCCGGTAGATGTGTATGTGCCCGGCTGCCCGCCTCGCCCCGATGCCTTCATGCAGGGACTGCTCCTGCTGCAGGATAGTGTGGGAAAAGAACTGAGGCCGCTCAGCTGGGTCATCGGCGACCATGGCGTTATCCGCCCCGACAAACCTTCACAGCGGGACCTGTTGCATGACAAACGGCAACAGATGACACAATTCAAAACACCTGATGAAATATAGGAATTAACTAACAGTTACGGCTATATGAAAATGTAGACAGCAAACACATCAACATACCTTTACTCAGTCTAAACTTAATACGCTATGCCAGAGAGCATTGCAGCGGAATTAAGCTCCCGTTTTGGTGAAGATATCATCAAGCCATTGGTTACACGGGATGAGACGCCCACCTTCAGGACGCCACAGGAGAAGATTGTGGCTATACTCCAATACCTTAAGTCTGACATAAAAATGCCTTATCGTATGCTCTATGACCTCACGGCCATTGATGAGCGTGCGTACAAAAAAGAGCAGAACGGGCATAAGCCCTTCGACTTCACCCTGGTATATACCCTCTTCTCCTTCGACAGAAATCAGTTCCTGCGCCTCAAAGTAGGCCTCCACGGCGAATACCCTTCCCACGACACCATCACCCACCTATGGCCCGCTGCCAACTGGTACGAAAGGGAAGTGTTTGACATGTTCGGCATCCGGTTCAATGGTCATCCTCATCTGCAGCGTATCCTCATGCCCCCCACCTGGCAGGGACATCCCCTCCGCAAGGAACATCCTGCCCGTGCCACTGAAATGGGACCTTTTAAGCTCTTCGATGAAAAAGTAGACAGGGAGCAAGGCGCCCTGAAGTTTGAGCCCGAAGAATGGGGCTTAAAACGCCACAGCGACGATACCGATTTTATGTTCCTCAACATCGGCCCGCAACACCCCGGTACACATGGTGTGTTACGTATCATTCTTCAGCTCGATGGGGAAAATATCGTAGATGCTGTGCCCGACATCGGTTTCCACCACCGCGGCGCCGAAAAAATGGGCGAACGCCAGTCATGGCATACCTACATTCCCTACACCGACCGCATCGATTATCTTGGTGGCGTCAACAACAACCTGGCTTATCTCCTTGCTGTTGAACAACTCGCCGGGATTGATGTGCCTCTGCGGGCGCAGGTGATCCGCATCATGTTGTGCGAACTGTTCCGCATCGCCAGCCACCTGGTATGGTATGGCACTTTCGCTCAGGACCTGGGCCAGCTGTCTCCCGTGTTCTATATGTTCACCGACAGGGAAAAGGTATTCGAAATCATCGAGGCCATTTGTGGTGGCCGCATGCATCCCAACTGGTTCCGCATCGGCGGTGTGGCACAGGACCTGCCCCGCGGTTGGGATACACTGGTCAAAAACTTCGTGGATTATTTTCCGCGCAAACTGCGCGAATACGATAAAATGGTAATGAAAAATTACCTCTTTAAAATACGTACCAAAGGTATTGGTATCTATACCCTGGAAGAAGCCATCGAATGGGGTGTGACCGGCCCGGGCCTGCGCGCCTGCGGTATGGAATGGGACATGCGTAAAAAGAGACCCTACAGTGGCTACGAAAATTTTGCTTTCGAGATCCCGGTCGCCCACAATGGTGATTGTTACGACCGCGCGGTAGTGCGGGTGGAAGAAATGCGGCAGAGCCTCCGCATTGTACAGCAATGCCTGGAATACATGCCTGCCGGCGATTTTAAATCGCACCACCCGCTGGCTACCCCGCCTGTCAAACAACATACCATGCAGGACATCGAAACGCTCATACACCATTTCCTCAACGTCAGCTGGGGACCGGTAATACCCGCCGGCGAAGCAATGGTATGCACGGAAGCAACCAAAGGATGGAACAGCTACTACCTGGTGAGCGATGGCAATACTGCGTCATACCGTACCCGTATCCGCACCCCGTCATTCCCGCATATGCAGATGATCCCCTTGATCAGTAAAGGTTACACCGTGGCAGACCTGTTATCCATACTGGGAGGAATGGATTATGTGCTGGCAGACATCGACCGATAAATAATCAAATCAGACAAACATGCTTACAGCTATCGAAATAGAAAAAATCACTCATGAGCTGCAACAGGTGCCCGTTAAAAAGGCTGCTTGTATCGAAGCGCTCAAAATAGTGCAGCAGCAACGCCGCTGGATCTCCGACGAAAGCGTGGAAGATATTGCGGCCATGCTGGAAATGAGCACTGCAGAAGTCGATAGCGTGGCTACTTTTTACAACCTCATCTTCCGCCGGCCGGTAGGACGGCACATCATCCTGTTATGCGACAGCATCAGCTGTTACGTGATGGGTTTTACCGCTCTCCGGCAGCAACTACAAAGTCTCTTGCATATCAACTACGGTCAGACCACTACCGACGAACGTTTTACACTCCTGCCCAACGCCTGCCTGGGTACCTGTGATCATGCGCCCGCGCTGATGATAGATGAAGATCTGTACAGAGATGTAAAACCGGAAGACCTGGAAAAAATACTGGAAAAATACAGCTGAACCCAAATCATGAGATACTATGGAACGACCACTCACACAACATATTCCTGACTCCGGTGCTGCCCTGCACATAAGGGAGTACGAAGCCGTGGGTGGTTATACCGCCCTGAAAAAAGTTTTGCGGGAGATGGAGCCTGCGCAGGTAACCACACTGGTGAAGGATAGTAAGCTGAAAGGCCGTGGGGGTGCAGGTTTCGACACGGGTATGAAGTGGAGCTTTGTTCCGATGGACATGCCCGGCCCCAAATACCTGATCGCCAATGCCGACGAAATGGAGCCCGGCACTTTTAAAGACCGCTGGCTATTGGAAGGTAATCCGCATCAGCTGCTGGAAGGCATGATCATCGCTGCCTACGCTATACAGGCTACCGATGCTTTTGTATTCCTGCGCTGGGCCTATAAGGATGCGGCCCGTGAAATGCGTCGGGCTATCGCCGACGCCTATACGGCCGGCTACCTCGGAAAAAACATCCTGGGCAGCAGCTTCAGCCTGGAGATGCAGCTACATACCGGCGTAGGCCGTTATATGTGCGGCGAAGAAACCGCCCTGCTCAATTCTCTGGAAGGCAAACGCGCCACTCCACGGGCCAAACCACCTTTCCCCCAGGTAAGCGGACTGTTTGGAAAACCCACCATTGTCAATAATGTGGAGACATTAAGCTGGATCTCCCATATTGTCAATAACGGGGGAGCCTGGTTTAAGTCATTAAGTTATACCGCCGATGGCGGTACGAAAATATACGGCGTCAGTGGCAGGGTTAACAAACCCGGTGCGTGGGAGTTGCCGATGGGGATTACTATGCGCGAATTGCTGGAAGAACATGCCGGTGGTATGCGGAACGGCTATCGTTTCCGCGGAGCCCTGCCTGGTGGCGCTTCTACCGATTTTCTTACCGAAGTCCATCTGGACGTAAAGATGGACTTCGCAGGGGTAACTGCCGCTGGCAGCAGATTAGGCACCGGCACCATGGTCGTTTTAGACGACCACACATGCCCCGTTGGTTTTGTACACAACCTGGAACACTTTTTCGCACAGGAATCCTGTGGTTTCTGCACTCCCTGCCGCGAAGGATTGCCCTGGACTGAGAAAATATTATGGTCGCTGGAGAATGGTACAGGGGTGCCCGCAGACCTGGACTTGCTGGAGATGCATACCAAAATGCTGGGGCCAGGCAATACTTTCTGTGCCCTCGCCCCGGGAGCCATGGAACCCCTGCAGAGTGCCCTGAAATATTTCAGGGAGGATTTTGAACAACATATCAAAGAAAAAAAATGCCCTTATGCCCATCATCAACATTGATAATATTCCATATGAGGTAAAAGACGGCAAAAACCTGCTGGAGGCTTGTTTGTCGCTGGGCCTCAATCTGCCTTATTTCTGCTGGCATCCGGCCCTCGGGTCTGTTGGCGCCTGTCGCCAGTGTGCGGTGAAGATCTTTAAAGATGCAGAAGATACCCGCGGAAAACTGATGATGGCCTGCATGGAGCCCGTAAAGGATGGTATGCGTATATCCATTAACGATAGTGCAGCTGTCGCTTTCCGAAGCAATATCATTGGATTGCTGATGACTAACCATCCGCACGACTGCGCGGTATGTGATGAAGGCGGGTCCTGCCATCTGCAGGATATGACCGTCATGACAGGCCATGCCTACCGCGACTACCACTTCAGTAAAAGGACCCACCGGAATCAATACCTGGGCCCTTTTATCAACCATGAAATGAACCGCTGCATTCAGTGTTACCGCTGCGTGCGTTTTTATAAAGACTTTGCCGGCGGAAAAGACCTGGACGTATTTGCCGCCCACAGCCATGTGTACTTCGGCCGCCAGAAAGACGGCATCCTGGAAAATGAATTCAGTGGTAATCTGGTGGAAGTATGCCCTACCGGGGTGTTTACAGATAAAACCCTCAAACAGCATTATACCCGCAAATGGGACCTGACCAACGCGCCCTCTATCTGTCAGGGCTGCGGCCTTGGTTGCAATATTATCGCCGGCGAACGTTATGGTTCCCTGCGCCAGATCACCAACCGCTTCAACGGTGCTGTCAACGGTTACTTCCTCTGCGACCGCGGTCGTTACGGATACGAGTTTGTTAACAGCAAAGACCGTATCCGCGAGCCACAGGTAAGACATTCCCCCGGCGACAACGCTAATGGCCTTCCGGTATTGCAACATGTACGCAACCGTATGAAACCGGGAAAAGTAATCGGCATCGGCTCTCCCAGAGCTTCCATAGAATCCAACTATGTATTGAAAGAGTTGGTAGGGCCTGATAATTTTTATTTAGGTATAGGGGAAACAGAACATGAGCTGATCCACTTAATGTTGAAACTCCTGCAACAGGGCCCCGTAAGGGCTGCGTCTATGCAGGAGGCGGCTACAGCCGACGCAGTAATCATCCTCGGGGAAGATCTTACTAATACCGCGCCTATGCTGGCGCTCTCTGTCAGACAAGCAATACGCCGCATGCCGGTGGAAAATGTGATCAATACCATCCACATGCCCGCCTGGCAGGATGCTGCCGTCCGGGAGGCTGTACAGGAATCCAAAGGCCCGCTGTTTATCCTCAATGTACTGGAAACAAAACTCGATGAACTCGCAACAGGAGCCTATCATACAGCCCCTGACAATATTGCGCGTATAGCCTTTGCTGTTAGCCACCTGTTGGATGGTACCTTGCAGGAAGTGACCGGTATGTCGGAGGAAGGGAAACAGGCCGCTGCCACTATTGCCGCAGCACTGAAGGGCGCTAAAAAACCGCTGGTCATAGCGGGGTACGGCGGAGGCAGCGAGCAGGTGATCAGGGCTGCGGCCAACCTGGCCTGGGCCCTGAAACAACAGGGCGCTGATGCTATGCTGTCATTTACAGTGCCCGAATGCAACAGCATGGGCCTGGAGATGCTGGGTGGTCATCGCCTGGAATCCGCGGTAGACGTAGTGCTCAATGGCAGTGCCGATACAGTGCTCATCCTTGAAAATGATCTTTATCGCCGCCTCGATCAGCATACCGCTCATCAGTTTTTTGAGCATTGCAAAGATGTGATCCTCATCGATCATCTCTACAACGCTACTGCTGAAAAAGCGAGCATCCTGTTGCCTGCAGGAACTTTCGCAGAAGCTGACGGTACCCTCGTCAACAACGAAGGACGGGCCCAGCGTTTTCTGCAGGTATTCAATCCTGGCGGCAGCATTCAGGAAAGCTGGCGCTGGCTGTTGCAGCTGGCTGATATTATGGGCCATGAACTGCGCTCCCTGCTGCATTTTGATGATCTCCTCCAAACAATTGTTACCAAACATCCTGTTTTTGCCGGTATCGAAATATTAACACCACCTGCGGATTTCAGGATTGCGGGACAAAAGATTCCACGTGAATCTCACCGCTATAGCGGCCGTACGGCCATGCTCGCCAATCTTAATGTCAGCGAGCCCAAACCCGCTGAGGACCCGGATACGCCACTGTCTTTTACCATGGAAGGATACCGGGGTGAACCACCTTCTTCTGTGATCCCCTTCTTCTGGGCGCCGGGATGGAACTCCGTACAGTCGGTTAATAAATACCAGGTAGAAACAGGAGGGCCCCTGCATGATGGTAACCCTGGCAAAAGGCTGCTGGAACCAAACGTAAACGGACAAACGAAATTCTATACCAATATACCGGATCCGTTTATCCCGGTAGGTGGCCATCTCTTGCTGGTGCCTATCTACCATATTTTCGGATCGGAAGAGCTGAGCGTTTATACACCAGGCATTGCCGAACGCATGCCTGCGCCATATATCATGCTGCACAGCGAAGATGCACGCCGTTTTCAGGTGGCAGCAGGACATCTGCTTTATTTCATGGACAAAGGACATCAGTATGCGTTGCCGGTAGTCATTAATGATACCTTGCAGAAAGGAGCCGCAGGTATTCCTGTGGGGTTGCCCAGCATGCAGGTGGCAGAGGCTCCGCAACTGGTTAAAATTTAATGTTATGACAAACGCGTGGTGGATTATAGGAGGAGTACTGTTTGTGCTCTTAAATACAGCCGCCGGGCTGATATGGCTGGAACGCAGAATGCTGGCCCTCTGGCAGGACCGCTATGGACCCAACAGGGCAGGTCCCTTCGGACTGTTCATCGTTTTGGCCGATACCCTGAAACTGTTTTTTAAGGAAGACTGGATTCCTCCCTTTGCAGACAAGGTTGTGTTTGTATTTGCACCGGCCGTAGTGGTGGCCAGCGTATTGATGAGTTTTGTGATCATCCCTTTTGCACCGGGTATTGTGGTGGCAGACATGAATATCGGTATCCTGTTTTTTCTGGCGATGTCCTCGCTGGGTGTATATAGTATCGTGCTGGGAGGCTGGGCTTCCAACAATAAATATGCGCTGTTGGGAGCCATGAGAGGCGCTTCACAGATGATCAGCTATGAAGTGTTTATGGGGCTGGCCCTGATGGGGGTAGTAGTGCTGAGCGGAACTTTTAATCTGCAACAGATTGTGGAAGCACAACGGGGACTGTGGTTTTTTATTCCTCAACTATTAGGATTCATGATATTTATGGTGGCCGGTATCGCCGAAACACACCGCCTTCCATTTGATATACCGGAAGCGGAAAGCGAGCTGGTGGCCGGTTTTCACTCGGAATATTCCGGTATGAAGTTCGGCATGTTCTTCATCGGTGAATACCTGGGTATTACCCTTATCTCAGCCATGGTGGTGACCTTATATTTCGGTGGCTGGCTGGGTCCTTCCTTTCTGCCGCCAATCATATGGTTTGTGATCAAAACATTTGTTTTCATTTCGCTGTTCATCCTGCTGAGGGCATCCCTGCCAAGGCCGCGTTATGATCAGCTGATGGAATATGGCTGGAAACTGTTGTTTCCCTTGTCACTGCTGAACTTGCTGATAACAGCAGCGATCAAATTATGGTTAAATTCTTAAATGTTATATCATGCTGAGTCTATTGCGTAGTATGTGGCTGGTGTTTCTGCATATGTTCCATAAGCGGGATACTTACCAGTACCCCGAACAGAAAGCACCGCTGCCGGCACGCTGGCGGGGACGTATCGCATTAACACGCGACCCCGACGGAGAAGAACGTTGTGTGGGCTGTTATCTCTGCGCTGCAGCCTGCCCGGTAGATTGTATTTCGCTACAGGCCACGGAAGATGAACATGGCCGCCGTTATCCCGAATTTTTCCGGATCAATTTCTCCCGTTGTATCTTCTGCGGTTTTTGTGAAGAAGCTTGTCCTACCTACGCGATACAGCTGTTGCCCGATTTTGAAATGGCAGAATATAACCGCCAGAACCTGGTGTATGAAAAACAGGATCTGCTGATTCCCAGTCAGGGCAAATATCCGGGCTACAACTATTACAAAGTGGCTGGCCTGGCTATCAAAAACAAAGACAAAGGAGAAGCACAACACGAAGAACCACCGGTAGATATCAAAAGTCTGTTACCATAAATCACATCGTATGGACATCACCTTCCTCATCGCTGCGATCATCGCTGTATTAGCTACGGTAAGGGTCATCACCTGTTACAATATCATGCATGCCCTCTTATACCTGGTAGTATCGCTGCTGGCAGTGGCGGTGGTGCTGTATACCTACGGTGCTCCTTTTATGGCCATCCTGGAGATCATCATATATGCCGGTGCTATCATGGTGCTGATCATATTTTTTGTGATGATGCTCAACCTGGGGCTCGAAACGGCAGAACATGAAAAGGCGTGGCTAAGGCCCAGGATCTGGATTGTACCCGGACTGTTTTGTCTGGTACTGCTGGGCGAACTGTTGTTCCTGATCCTGCAAAACAGACAGCCCGCCGCTGGTATACAGGTAGTCAGTCCCAAACAGGTGGGCATGGCCATGTTCGGCCCCTACCTGATAGCGGTGGAACTCGTCGGTATCCTGCTGATGGCAGGTATCGTAGGTGCCTACCATCTGGGAAGACAACAGGGAAAAACATTACATCGTTTTCTTGAAAATAATCTCGACACATGAACATACATCCCACTACAGCCGGTTTGTTGCTGGCAGGAATCCTGTTTGTGCTGGGCCTCATCAGCGTATTGATCAGACGCAACATCATCTTTATGTTGCTGTCTGTGGAAATTATGCTGAACGCTGCCGGATTGGCTTTTGTGGTGGCTGCTTCCCACTGGGGACAACCCGATGGACAGGTAATGTTTATGTTTATCCTGGCAATGGCTGCCGCAGAAGTTTCGGTAGGACTGGCATTGATACTGCAGCTCTATCACCAGCTGCGTACGCTCGACAGCGACGAAGCCAGCAGGATGAGAGGATAAAATATCTGCATAACCCGATAAAAATATGATCAGATGCTGCCCGCGCTAATCCCTGCTATTCCTTTCTTCAGTGCATGTATACTCATGCTCTGGTGGAAACGCCTTAATCATATATCCGTTACCGTTATTGCCTGCGGTAGCATTGCCTTGTCATCGCTTATTGCGCTGATAGTGGCGGCTACGGTAGCCGGACAGGACCAGCTTCCCCTTGTGCAGCATGTATGGCAATGGATGCAGGTACCGGGCTTTACTGCAGGGATCGACTTCCGCATGGACGCATTGTCGGTAGTGTTCACACTGGTGATTACGATTGTAGGATTGCTGATCCATGTGTATGCTACTGGTTATATGCAGGAAGATGAAGACTATGGCCGTTTTTTCGCCTGTATGAACCTGTTTGTAGGCTCCATGCTGGTGCTGGTAATGGCCGATAATCTGTTGTTGCTATACCTGGGTTGGGAAGGCGTGGGGCTCTGCAGTTATCTGTTGATAGGCTTCTGGTATAAAGATCCGGCCAATGGTTATGCAGCACGTAAAGCCTTTATTGTGACCAGGGTAGGGGATACTGCGATGGCGGTAGCTTTGTTTATGTTGTACCAGTATACCGGTACGCTCAATATTCCTGAAATATTGCAGGAAACAGGTGGATTATGGACTCGTGGAGATGGAGTAGTAACACTGATCGCACTGCTGTTGCTGGGTGGTGCGGTGGGCAAATCTGCACAACTGCCGCTGCAAACATGGTTGCCCGATGCTATGGCCGGTCCTACGCCTGTCAGCGCGCTGATACATGCCGCCACCATGGTGACAGCTGGCGTATACCTGATTGCCCGGATGCATAGCGTGTTTGAACTGGCGCCTGCCGCACAAACGGCCACCGCTGTAATAGGTGCAGTAACACTGGTCATAGCAGGTTTCAGCGCATTGGTGCAAACAGATATTAAGAGAGTGCTGGCTTATTCTACTATCAGCCAGATAGGGTATATGTTTCTGGCGCTGGGATGTGGAGCATGGTCGGCTGCGATCTTCCATTTTGTGACGCACGCTTTTTTTAAAGCGCTGTTGTTTATGGCAGCCGGCGCTGTGATCGTTGCATTACACCATGAGCAGGATATGTTTAAAATGGGTGGGCTGAGGAAACAGTTGCCCGGCGTATTCTGGGTGTTCCTGATAGGCGCTGCTTCGCTGACGGCTATTCCGTTTGTGACAGCCGGCTTTTACAGCAAGGACCAGATCATCTGGTTGTCGTGGTCCGCTGCCGGCGGACACACCGCTTACTGGCTGGCCGGACTACTGGGAGCTTTGCTCACAGGTATGTATACTTTCCGCATGGTTTTTCTGGTTTTTTATGGAGAAGTGAAAACGAAGGTACATCGTATACCCGGCCCCGTGATGATGGTGCCGTTATATATACTCGCCTTTCTGTCTACAGTAGCTGGTTTTATAGAGCTGCCCCATACGCTGGGACATGTAACGATTTTCAGTAACTGGCTGCAGCCGGTGTTACCGGCGGTGGAAGTATTACACGAGTCGCTGGCAATGGAATGGTTGTCACAGCTGATATCAGCGGCGCTGGCACTGGGCGGTATCTGGCTGGCATGGCATTGGGTGATAAAGAAGCCCGGCGGTATGACCGAATTTCTGTCAATGCCCGGTCAGCTGTGGTTGCAGGGATTCTGGAGAAGAGGCTGGGATATGGATGCGCTGTACGATGCGCTGATGGTGAAACCCTTTGTATATTTCTCTGATATTAATAGTAAAGACCTGATCGATAAAATCTATACCGGTCTGGCGCAACTAATGGGATGGTGTCATAACATGATGGCCCGTACGCAGAGTGGTGTGCTTCGCTGGTATATCATGGGCGTGGTGTTGGGCGCAGTGGCTTTGCTGTCGGTATTGATATGGCGGCTATACGAAATTTAATAACGTTAACGGTTAAATGTTCTCACAATGATCCTGCTATTGCTGATATTAATACCCCTGGCTGGCGGGCTGTTATCCTGGATAGCAGCGTCCAGGAGCGCATTGTGGTCCCGGTGTATTGCGCTGGGATGCCTGTTGATCAATCTGGTGATTGTGTTTCAGATATGGGCCACGAAGCCCGCTGCCGGCGGAAAATGGCTGTACCACTTTAAAGCCGAATGGGTGCCGCATTTCGGGATCAGCCTGAATCTGGCGATGGATGGACTATCGTTGCTCATGCTGGTGCTGACGTTTTTCCTGGGAGCATTGTCGGTACTGATATCCTGGAAAGAGATCAACTACAGGGTTGGCTTTTTCCATTTTAACCTGTTGTTTGCGCTGACAGGTATTACCGGTGTATTCCTGACGATGGACCTTTTCCTGTTTTATTTTTTCTGGGAGATGATGCTGATACCGATGTATTTTCTGATTGGTATCTGGGGGCATGCCAACCGGGAGTATGCGGCCAATAAGTTTTTCATTTTCACGCAGGCCGGCGGACTGCTGATGTTGTTGGCCATCCTGGCGTTGTACTTTATTCATGGTGCCAATACCGGGGTATACACCTACGATTATTTTGCATTGCTGCATACACCTATGCAGCAGGAAACGGCCCGCTGGCTGATGTTGGGATTTCTCACCGCTTTTCTGGTGAAACTGCCGGCGGTGCCGTTTCATACCTGGTTGCCGGATGCGCACACAGAAGCACCTACTGCTGGTAGTGTAGTCCTGGCCGGCCTCCTTCTCAAAACAGGTGCTTATGGTATTCTCCGCCTGGTACTGCCGCTTTTCCCGGAAGCTTCGGTTCATTTTGCACCCTGGATCATGTTACTAGGCGTGCTGGGCATCATTTACGGTGGAATGCTGGCCTATGCACAAACAGATCTGAAAAGGCTGATTGCCTATACGAGTGTCAGTCATATGGGTTTTGTGCTGGTAGGGGCCTTCTCTTTTAATCCATTGGCCTATGAAGGTGTGGTGATGCAGATGATCGCACACGGCATCAGTACAGGGGCGTTGTTTATCATTGCCGGGGCGCTGTATGAACGGATTCATACCCGCAACATACAGGAGATGGGCGGCTTATGGTCTAAGGTGCCGGTGATGGGCAGCGCGGCCATGATCTTTGTGATGGGCTCTCTGGGACTGCCCGGGCTGGGCAATTTTGTGGCAGAATTTCTTATCCTGCTGGGCAGCTGGCAGGCCAACCGCTGGATCACGGTTTTTGCAGCCATAGGACTGGTGGTGGCAACGGCTTATTCACTTCGCATTATGCAAAAAGTTTTTTTTGGCCCCAGTCATGGACAGCATGTTTTACCCGATCTGAACAAGCGGGAGCTGGTGATCATTGTGGCGTTGGTGATGGCCATCCTTTTATTGGGACTTTATCCGCAACCGGTATTAAATACTACCCAAAAAACTGATTATGTCGTTCGCTGATTTTATAAGCCTCGGCCCGTTGATTACACTGTTTACAGCAGTGGTGATCTCGATGCTGCTGATTGCCATCAAACGTAATCACCGCATAACCTATGCTTTTTCCCTGCTGGCTTATCTGATGGCGCTTACTGCCATCATTCCGGCCATGCTGTATATCCCGCATACCGTGCCGCCTTTGCTGGTGGTAGACGAATTTTCGCTTTTTAATACAGGACTGGTACTTACCGCCGGCTTCATCATCTTACTGTTATCCTACAACTATTTCGAGGAAAGGGAGGAACGGAAGGAAGAATATTACCTGTTGTTACCGTTGGCTACTACGGGTGCACTGGTGCTGGTGGTGAGTCGCCATTTTATGTCCCTTTTCCTGGGACTGGAAATTCTGAGTATCAGCCTGTATGGGCTGATTGCCTACCTCAGGGCCCGGGAGCGCTCTGATGAAGCCGGTATTAAATACCTGATCCTCGCTGCGTTGTCTTCTGCCTTTTTATTGTTCGGGATGGCCCTGGTATATGCTTTTACCGGGCATATGGATTTTCCTGGTATCGGTGCCGCACTGCGTCAGGCGGGTTATATTCCGGTAACAGTGCTGGCAGGTTTTGGTATGATGCTGATCGGTATCGGTTTTAAGCTGGGCATTGTACCCTTTCATATGTGGGCGCCGGATATCTATGAAGGCGCGCCTTTACCGGTGGCAGCGTTTATAGCCACTATCTCCAAAGGAGGTATGCTGGTAGTGCTGATTCGTTTTTATCTGGATATTCACGGTAATGACTATACGATGATATGGTGGATGCTGGCCATTATTGCAGTGGCTTCCATGTTTGCGGGCAACTGGCTGGCACTCATGCAGCAGAACATCAAAAGAATACTGGCTTATTCTTCCATTGCACACATGGGTTACATTCTGGTTGCTTTTTTATCAGGTGTGCAAACGGGACTGGAGGCAATTTCCTTTTACCTGGTAGCTTATTTCATCACCAGTATCGGTGCTTTTGGGGTATTGATTGTGATGAGCAGCAGTATCCAGGACGCAGAAACGTTAAAAGATTACAGTGGTATGTTCTGGCGTTATCCCTGGGTGGCCACAGTGTTTACGGCCATGTTGCTGTCTTTGGCGGGTATTCCGCTGACGGCAGGGTTCATCGGTAAGTTCTATATTGTAATGGCCGGAGTGAACGGCCATATGTGGTTCCTGTTGTTTATGCTGGTGATCAACAGTGTGATAGGGTTGTACTATTATATACGGATTATCGCCATGATGTTTAAAGCACCGGCTACAGGGGAGGAGTTGACGTATATCAAACCCTCGCTGCCTGTAGCCGGTAATATCACACTGATGTTGCTGACATTGGTGCTGATAGGACTGGGGATATATCCTACTGCTATGATGCAACTGATACAGCAGATGATGAAAATAATTGTTTAACCCGCTCTTTTCTGTTCATCGGAAGTGCCGGTTTTTCTCTCACGGGCAGCTTTGATACTGCTGTTGCCGAAGCGATAACTGAAGTAGATGCTGGCGGTCCTGAACTGCCAGGTATTGAAGATATGCAGTGCCATATTGCTGGTTTCTGCAACGCCGCGATAGGATTCATTCCGCAGGATGTTGTTGTAATTCAGCTTGATAGTGGCAGCTTTGTTCCAGAAAGTTTTTTGTATGCCCAGATTCAGGTTGTATTCATTATAACCTCTGAAGATGGCATATACAAACGGAGAATTATAGTAACCTGCTACTTCCAGCTTAAAATCATGTGGCAACGTGATGGTATTGGTGCTGTTAAAGTTGTAGGTGAAACTGTTTGTAGTCTCCGGTTTGTTCAGTGTCGGATGGGTGAAATAATAATCGTTGTATGCGGTGTTGATGTTGTTATCGCTACTCCACCATTTGGTTACCTGGAAAGGCAGCGTGATGGCCAGACTGTACACCTGACTTCTTTTGTAGTTGATCAACGTACTGATAGATGATTTGGTATTGTCATCCTGCATAAGGAATTCATTAATGACGTCGGTGGTGCGGTTGTATCCCAGGGTGGCAATATACTTGTCTCTGAAGGTATAGGCCAGTTCCACGTTGTTGGTGTACTGCGGCTGCAGGTAAGGGTTTCCTTTGAAGTAGGTATACCTGTCCAGATAAAACATGAATGGATTCAGCTGGCCGTATTCCGGACGTTCAATGCGGCGGGAGTAAGCGAGACTAAGTTTATTTTTGTCATTGAGCTTTTGATCGATCGTCAGGTTGGGGAAGAAGTCGGTATAGGAACGTTTTACCTGGCTTTTAAGCGTAACGGAATAACCATCTGATTGGGTGTTTTCTATACGCAGGCCCATCTGGATACCTGTTTTCGGTGTAAGCTGTTTTCTATAGCTGGCATAGGCTGCGTAAACATCTTCCTGATAATTGAATTCATTGCTCTGGCTGGGGGCATAGATGTATTGATCGTTTTTCAGGGAGTCGTACTGTAGTTTATTGGTAGTTGTTACCAGGCTGGCTTTCAGACCGGCTTCTACTTTACCATTTTTACCGAGCGGCCAGGAGAAATCACCTCTCAGACTTTTAATGGTGATCTCTGTGCCGCCCATATTGCGGATACCATTCGGGTTGCGTGTTAGTTGCTTGGCAACATCAAAAAGGCTGTCGTTCAGCATCAACGTACGATCGCTCTTAAAGCGGGCATAGTCTGCGTCGATGCTGTACTCACGGCCAGCAGTGTCCAGTACGGCCTTATAGTTGACGTTGACAGCAATATTATTGAAGTGGTTGTTGTTCCTGGTGTAGGAATTGACAATAGAATCGGCGAGCTTATTAGGACTACCCATACTGGTGGTGCTATAAATCTGATTGCTGAAACGGTTTTTAAAGCCGTTGACCAGTACGCCTACCGTGTGTTTGTCATTGATGGAATAATCTAAACCGATTTTGGCAGCATTGCGCTGGAAACGGTTGCGCTGAAAAATGTCCTGTGATTGCGCGGTAATAATGTTGTTATCATGGAAAGTTCTGCTGTATTCACGGGTCACCTGGAAGGGACGGTCGGATATGCCGAGGTCACCGAAAAGGTTGAACCGGGTAGTACGCCAGTTAAAGGAACCGTTTGCATTGTAGGTGCCATAACGGGCCTGTGACAGGGTTGTATTCACTGTTCCGTTGATACCGGTGAGTTTACCTTTTTTTGTTTTTATGTTGATGATACCGCCATTGCCGGACGCATCGTATTTGGCAGACGGACTGGTAAGGATTTCTATCTGTGCGATAGATTCACCTGGTGTGTTTTTCAGGAGATTGGTAAGATCTTCCCCGCTGAGGTAGGTGAGTTTTCCATCTATCATAACAGTGACGCTCTGGCCTTTCATTTTCACGTTTTCACTGTTGTCTATCTGCACTCCGGGAGCCCTTTTCAGAATGTCGAGGGCGCTGTTGCCTACGGCTGTGACGCTGTTTTCTACGTTGAGTACGGTCTTGCCGGCACTTTTTTCAATGAAGGGTTTTACTGCGGTTACATTGACAGCCTGGAGGTTTTGAGATAACGTTTGCAAAGTCACCGCTGGGAGTGTAAGGGAGGTATGCCCGGCATCCACCGTAAAGCTGGGCACATAATGGGTCGTATAACCCATCTGGCTGGCCTGGATAAAATATTGTCCGAAAGGGATTTTCTCGAAACGGCAGTCACCGGCTTCAGTGGTCAGTTCTCCTTTTACCATAGTAGAGTCCTGCACTTTGCGTAAAAGCACGTTGGCAAAGGGTAATGGCTTGCCTGCCGCATCAGTTATTTTTAAAGAGATATTACCGGTGGGAGTAGTTTTTTGTGCGAAAGAACACATGACATAGGACATGAGTATCCCCAGCACGACGATGAATTTTTTCATACTATCGTTTAGATTTTCTCAGAAGCGTTTCCAATAATTTGATTAGGAAGACAGTGTTATTTACTGCTTATCTGGTTTTGGTATATATTGAATATAGTTTTTACTATGCCATTGAATTGTTGGGGCCGCAGTTGTGTCTCATCCGGGTTAACTGCTGTACAGGCCTGTGAAGTGGGTGGGATTCCAGGGCACGTAACATGGGTAATCACGAATAAAGGCAACACGTCCGGCGGACTGGTCTGCATCGGCGCTGTATCTTTTAATAGTCCCTTGCATGCCAGGACCAGCACGATACAGGAGGTAATTATCAGTAACAGGGCGACTTTTTTCATGGCGCTTTTTTCTTAAAGACGCTCGTCCTGAAAAAAGGTTGCATGCCCGAAAAAAAAAATTTGCAGCAATATAAAATTAAGGATGTCTTGAATTAAAAGCAGGAGATTGGTATGGTTGTCTGAATACGGGGATAAACGGTAGCGGCACGATGGTTTTGTGAAAAAATCAGGGGCGCAAACTATTGTTGCGCCCCTGATTTTTTTCACAAGATAAATATAAGCTTATTTCTTCAGCAGTCGTTGTACTGTCACTCTGGAACGCTGTTCCAGCAATACCGTATGATGGTTGCTCAGTTCTTCCAGCAGTCCGTCCTGATAATACCGTACGGTGAGCAGTTCAAGGCCTTCATTATAGGCGATTTTAAACCCGCTGTGAAGGGCTTTGATCAGCAGCTCTATCTTTTCCGGGTTGTGGTCTATACAGCAGGAAAAACTGATGGCGCCGTTCTGCATCAGATTGATTTTCACTTTTAAACGGTGAAAGGTTTCATAGATATCGCTGATCTTGTCTTCTGTGATAAAAGAATAGTCTTTGGAAGTGATAGTCAGCAGCACCTGGTTTCTTTTCAGCACAATGATGGGGGGCAACTGCCTGACATCCGCCTGTTCCTTGATGATGGTACCAGGCAGGTTTTTATCGAAGAAACATTTTACCAGCAGCGGTATCTGTTTGTTCTGTAAAGGTTTGATGGTTTTGGGGTGGATCACCTGTGCACCATAGTAGGCCATTTCGATCACTTCCCCATAACTGATCTCAGGGATATTGATGGTGTTTGGGAAAAGTTTGGGGTCGGCATTTTTGAGGCCTTCCACGTCTTTCCAGATAGTCTGGCTTTCAGCATCGAGCATATTGGCAAACACGGCGGCGGAATAGTCACTGCCTTCCCTGCCCAACGTCACGCTTTCGTTCTGGTCGGTACTGCCGATAAAGCCCTGAGCGATCACGATACTGGTTTCGTTGAAAAGCGGAGCCACTTTATCGGTTACCTGTTTCTGGGTATAGGCCCAGTCAATATTGGCATCCCTGAAGTTATCATCTGTACGGAAGATATCCCTGACATCGAGCCAGGTGTTATGAAGACCTACGGTGTTAAAGAATGCGCTCACAATAGTGGTGCTGAGGAGCTCTCCCATGCCTACCAGCTGATCGTAGTAATAATCATAGGCGCGTACGGGTTTTTCACCCAGGGTCCATTCGGCTTCTGTAAAGAACTGTTGCAGCTGCTGAAATACAGGGTGGTGGCGGGTGCCCAGCAGGGTCTCAGCCATCTGTATATGATGTTGCTCCACGTTGTACAGCAACTGGGCCGCTATTTCCCTTTTGCGCATGTAAAAGTTCTGGGCCACCTTTTCCAGTTCGTTGGTGGTTTTGCCCATCGCGGAAATAACAATCAGGAGTTTGTCGTCCGGAAACGACTGAACTATTTGTGCTACCTGCTTAATGCGTTCAACACTTTCTAAACTTGCGCCGCCAAACTTGAAAACCTTCATATGATAGTTTGTCTTCTTTTAAAAAATTATTTGGCAAAGTAAGGCAAGTTTAGAATTGTTTTAAAATCTGTTTACACATAAATGACATTTCCATTAAAATAATCCCATTTCCTGTAATTTCGTCCCGGAAAACTGCAATACGTTATGAATCACAAGCAAAAAGTAATGACTCTGGATGAATTTACTATCCAGGAGTTGCGTAATTATCCGGGGGCAACTGGTCAGTTGTCAGGGTTGCTGCGGGACATCGGGCTGGCAGCAAAGCGGGTGAACGTAGAGGTAAATAAAGCTGGTATCGCCGACATCCTGGGTGAAGCCGGTAAAACCAATGTACAGGGCGAATCCGTGAAGAAGCTGGATGAATTTGCCAATGAACAGTTTATCAACTCTTTGCGCGGTAGCATCTATTGCTGCGGAGTGGCCTCTGAAGAAGAAGAACATTTTATCGCTTTCACCGACGAATACTCCAAGAAATCAAAATACGTGGTATTGCTCGACCCTTTAGACGGCTCCAGCAATATTGATGTGAATGTGTCCATCGGAACTATTTTCTCCGTATACCGCCGCCTGTCGCCGGAAGGAGAGGAGTGTAACCTGGAAGACTTCCTGCAGCCCGGTACCCAGCAGATCGCTGCCGGATATATCATCTATGGATCTTCCACTATGATGGTATACGCCACCCGCCGCAGTGTGCAGGGCTTTACCCTGGACCCTTCCATCGGGGAGTTCTGCCTCTCACATCCCAATCTGAAATGTCCGCCGGAAAGTGATATTTTCTCCGTTAACGTTGGATACTACCACCTGTACGAAGAGAAAGTACGTCATTCCATCGATCATTTTATGGCTAAAAATGAAAATGATCGTATCTACCGCCATCGTTTTGTTGGCTGTATGGTGGCAGAAATTCACCGTACACTGATACAAGGTGGTATCTTCATGTATCCGGCCTTCGGCAAATACATTTCCGGCCGTCTCCGGCTCTGTTACGAATGTAATCCGATGTCTTTTCTCATGGAGAAAGCAGGTGGCATAGCGATGGCTAACGGCCGTCAGCGCCTGCTGGAGCTGAAACCAGTTCAACTGCATCAGCGTGTACCTATCTTTATCGGGTCAAAAAATATGATGGAAACCTGGAAAGATATCATGAATAAATAACAACGGAATCTCTTTTATTAATTGCACCATAACGAAGACCTGAACGTACAATAGCAACGCTCAGGTCTTCGTTTTTTTATTGAAGCAGAAAAAAAATTTCAGCTTTGATTTTTTGGTACAACACTTGCTAGAAGCGAAATGTACATTATTAACCATCAATTTCTATGTCGATTTTGAAAAGCCGCAGTATCCTTGTATTACTGCTTGCCCTGTTTGCCGCATTCCAGGTAAGCGCGTGTTCACGTGCAGCCAGCCGCGCAGACAGCACCACATCAGGAGGAGGAAGCCTTGAAGAAGAGATCCTCTATTACACCAACAAATTCCGCCAATCCAAAGGACTGAAGCCGCTGCAGCTCGATGAAACCATCAGCCAGCAGGCACGCCGTCATAGCCGCAACATGGCTAATGGCAGCACCGGCTTCGGTCATGAAGGCTTCGAGGAACGCGTGGCCAACGTCTCCAGAAAAATGGGCCGCGTAGGAGCTGCCGCTGAAAACGTTGCCTATGGCACCCTCGACGCGGAAGCCGTAGTAGACGGCTGGATCAAAAGCCCCGGCCACCGGCGCAACATGCTCGGCGACTATAACCTCATCGGTATAGGCACAGCCGGTAAAGGCAGAATTACCTTCTTTACCCAGGTGTTTATTAAACACTAACGAAAGCAAACTGTCAACAACGTACTTACGGAGTTGTTCGTAGAACGAAGCGAAAATCAATTCATAACATATAAATATTTAGTTTTTATGTTAATGTTCGCTCCGCTCTCCGGGCAACTCCGTAATTCGTAAGACATAATTCGTAATTCTTCTTTAATTTGGCAGCATGGAAAAGAACAAGATCATTGAGGTGAAGAACCTGGTGAAAAAATACGGGGAATTCACCGCTGTAAAGGGTATCAGCTTTGAAGTATACGAACATGAGATCTTCGGCCTGTTAGGGCCTAACGGCGCCGGAAAATCCACTACCCTTGAGATCATTGAAACACTCCGCGAGAAAACAGAAGGCAAAGTGACCGTAGGCGGATTCGACCTGGATACTGCTCCCAACAATATCAAAAAAATCATCGGCGTACAACTGCAAAGCTCCGGTTATTACCCCGGACTTAACCTGGTAGAACTGATTGAAATGTTTGGCGGCCTGTATAACCAGCCCGTAGAACCAATGGAACTGCTGCGGCTCTTTAACCTGGAAGATAAAGCCAGGTCCAAATACAAAGAGCTCTCAGGCGGACAGAAACAACGTTTCTCTATCGCCACCACCCTGATCAACAAACCCAGGATCATTTTCCTGGATGAACCTACCACCGGCCTCGACCCGCAGGCAAGACGAAACCTCTGGGACCTGATCCTGCAGGTAAGGGCTCAGGGCACCACCGTCGTTATCACCACCCACTACATGGACGAAGCTGAGTTCCTCTGCGACCGCTGCGCCATCGTAGACAGCGGTCAGGTCATTGCTATCGATTCTCCCGATGCGCTGATCGACAACCTGGTGTCCAAAGGATTTGAACGCAGTAAAGAAGTGAAGAAGGCCAACCTCGAAGATGTATTCATCCATCTTACAGGGAAAGACCTTCGAGAGTCTTAATAAAACCCCGCTTATGGAAGCATTACAATATCCTATCGGTCGATTTGAACCGCTCCCGGATTATAGCCCCGCCATGCTGCGGGAATATATCTATGATATCCGCGACCTGCCTACCCTCGTGGAAATGGCGGTGCAGAACCTGGACGAGTTTCAGCTGCAAAAGCCCTACAGACCCGGTGGATGGAATATCACACAGGTAGTGCATCACCTGGCAGACAGCCATATCAACGCTATCATCCGCATGAAAATGGCACTGACAGAAGAAAAACCTATTATTAAACCGTACGACGAAACAGCCTGGGCTGAGCTGGAAGATGTGAAAAATACACCGATCAACGTATCGATCACCCTCCTGCACGCCCTGCATACCCGTTGGGCCAACCTAATGGACAGCCTGACTCCCGAACAATGGGAACGTACTTTTATTCACCCGGAACATGGCCGGCGCTTTAACCTGAAAACACAGGCTGCCATCTATGCATGGCACGGAAAGCACCACCTGGGCCATATCCAGGGACTAAAAGAACGCATGAACTGGTAAAGTATTATTATGAATATGGATTGGACACTGTTGTCGTCTGAATATCTTTTCAGAGACAACTGGTTAACCGCGCGTAAAGACAAATGCCTGACCCCGCAGGGGAATATCGTAGAGCCTTATTACGTACTGGAATATAACGATTGGGTAAACGCCGTGGCCCTCACGGATGATAATCAGGTGATTATGATCCGTCAATATCGTCAGGGTGTTGGTCGAACATTACTCGAAATCCCCGGCGGCACCATGGATAAAACGGATCCCTCTCCGGAGTTTGCCATGGAACGTGAACTGCTGGAAGAAACCGGCTATGCCTTCAAAGAGTTAATACCAATGGGTAAAGTAGCTGCCAATACAGCTTCCAGCAACAACTACACGCACATGTTTCTCGCCACCGGCGGCCGCAAGATTAAAGAACAGGATCTGGATGATAATGAAGAAATAGAAGTGGTACTGATGTCCATTCCCGAAGTGCAGCAACTGCTCATGGATAATAAAATCATCCACAGCCTGCATGTTACCGGCCTCTGTTACGCCTTGCTGCACCTGGGAAAAATGGAAATGAAGTAACTACATCGCTTCTGCTACAATGAAGAAACTGCCGCAAACCAGTATCATGTCTTCCGGTTTGGCATGTTGCCGTGCTGCCTGAAGCGCGGCCTGCACTGATTCGTAGGCACGGCCCTGCAGTCCTTTAGCCATGGCCATCTGGGCCAGTTCCACTTCATCCATGGCCCGCGGTATCTGTGCGCGGCAGAAATAATAGGTAGCCGTGTCAGGAAACAGCGGCAATACACTTTCCACCTCTTTATCTTTCACAAAACCGGTCACAATATGCAGCCGCTGGTAGTTCACATGTTCCAGCTGCTGCACGACTTCCCGGATGCCGGCCTCGTTATGACCTACGTCCATCACAGTCAGCGGATGCTCATTCACCACTTCCCAGCGTCCACGCAGCCCTGTGAGCTTGCGTACATGGGATAATGCGGCACTGATATGATCCCAGGTGATATGCCAGCCCTGTTGTTGTAACAGTTTTACGGCAGACAGTACACCCATCACATTTTTTTCCTGATATTGCCCGCTCAGGTCCAGTCGTATATCATACATTTTTCCCTGTCGTGTATCCAGCAACGTTAGTTCCAGATGGTTGTTGACGATAGCGCTGCCGTCCACCATCCACTCCTGGTCGGCAAAGTGCAGCGGAGCGCCCATTTCAGCGGCTTTATCCCTGAACACATAAGCGATCTCGGGTTGTGTTTCGCTGATCACCACGGGCACACCGGCTTTGATAATGCCGGCTTTTTCAGCAGCAATAAGGGGCAGGGTATCGCCCAGGATATTTTTATGATCGAAACTGATATTGGTGATGACAGACAGCTCCGGCGTGATCACATTGGTGCTGTCCAGCCGGCCGCCAAGGCCTACTTCAACGATGGCAATGTCTACCTGTTCCTGAGAAAAGTAGTTGAACGCCATCGCCACGGTCAGCTCAAAAAAAGATGGAGAGATGCTCTCGATGTAGGGCCGCATCTTATTGGTGAAGTCCACTACAAAGTCTTCGGGCGCTACCTGTCCGTTGATGCGGATACGTTCCCGGAAGTCGAGCAGGTGGGGGGAGGTGTAAAGCCCCGTTTTATAGCCCGCCTGCTGCAGGATGGCCGCCAGCATATGGCTCGTAGAGCCTTTACCGTTAGTGCCGGCTACATGTATGGTTTTGAAGGTATGCTGGGGATTGTTAAGCTGATCTAATAAGGCAATGGTATTATGCAGGTCTGTTTTATACGCGCTGGCACCCACTCTGGTAAACATGGGCAGCCGGCTGTAGAGATATTCCAGTGCTTCGTTATATGCATTCATAAGGGTAAATTAAAAATTTACCGGGCAGCCCAATTCTTTTTTATCGCCATTGCGACGTCCCAGCATGCCCGGATTCAGCCGCAAAGCTACGAAAGCGTCCGCATGGTTGATGCGGCTTTGAAAAAGCGTGGTAAAAAGACTGTAAGAGCCCAGTACCAACGGACCGAAACGTACGGCAGCCCCTACATCTGCCTGTCCGTTATGATTGATTACAAACGGCATATAGGCCCCGAACCGCTCTGTTTCATACCGTGGAGTTATTAACAACTGGGTCAACGCATATGTTTTGTAAAAATTCCTGTTTCCTGCATTCAGGGCAATGACTGCATTGGCGCTGACAAAGAAACGGCTGTTAATATTGTAATCTCCCATCAGGTTCAGCGCGGCAGGCAAGGACATGTGGAAGGTGCTGTCGCTGTTTATCGGTGTGAAGTACCGATTGAGCCGGGTGGAATATTGTTTCAGGCTTTCTTTATCACGATAGGTAATCTGCCTCGGATCGAGGTTGTCTCTCACCAGGCTAAGATCTGTATTATTGGCGCTTTTTACATATTTGATCCTGCCGATATCGGTGATGGAAACACCCAGGCGGAATTTATATTCATCTGCGTCGGTGCCTTCAGGTTTACCCCAACCGCCATTATCCGGACGGTATTCATAGATAACGCCAAGATCAAGACCTATACCGTTGTTTTGAAAGAGCTGTATATTACTGAGGTCCGGCTTTTTCCAGTGGTCCAGCTCCTGGCTGTAACCGTAACGGAGCGTACCGCTGGTAATATCTGCATTGCGTTTGGTGTTAAGCACAAAGTTGGTGTTGGCTACCTGCGAGTAACCAGCTGCGACACCACTGAGCAGTTTTACGGTGATACCGGCTTTCCAGCGGCTGGTATAACCTTCTTTAATAACCCGTGCATAGCTGAAACCCAGTTCATTCCAGACATGCATGCTGGCAGCTGCTTTTTCTATGGTAAGGCTTTTGCCGCGGTATTGCAGATTGGGGAAATCACTGAAGAAGTTAGCCAGCGGAGTTGGCAGGTTGCCGGCACTGCCGCTGCTGCGCATACGCCAAACAAAGGAGACAGACTGTTTTTCATCAATAGCATATAACACGGAAGGCAATACGATTTCCGCCATCATCCAGCCGTTCTGTCTGCGCTGGGCAGTAGTGTCCAGAAAATAATCCTGGTTAGGCTTCCAGTTCTTGGGAATGTGAGAGAGTACGGACTTGGGTACACGGGCATAGGTGTTGCCCGCTTTTACATCAGCCCCGATAATATTGACATCCCATTTATAACGGTAACCTGCTGCACTGGCGGGGTTGCTGAGAACACCGTGAATGCCGGCATAAGTGCTGACGTTATAACCGGGAAAAGTTTGTGCTATCGCGGCATCAGCCAGCAATAACAAGAAGATAGCGTTTAATAGGATACGATACATGCTGACAATCAACGTTGGCTTTAAATAGACAGGTTTCTCATGACTTCAGTTTCCGTGACACACGGAAAAGTGATGAAATATGCGGTGAACAGTTGTTGGTATCATCTTCACGGCATCTCTCACGCACAAATCCGGGATCAGGGAAATCTGTTATATGGTTTCTTTATTCTGCTTTGAAATAAAAACGGATAGTTCCGAACTGCACTTCGGGTGCGTCCGGGTTTGCATTGTATTTTAACTGACCATTCAAGGCTGCTTTCCGCGCGATGTCTATCAGTTGTGGATTGCTGAGGGTAGAACCTTTCATGCTGAAAGTAGCTGCTATCACGTTCCCCCGCTGGTCTACCTTAATATTGATGGCTACATAGCCGGATTCTGTTCCGTCGTAGGTTACGCTAGGTCTGCCGATGAGGTTTCTTCCATTTAGGTGAAAATCGGAACGCCCCCCGCCAAGTCCGCCGCCCGTATATCCTTTAGCGTTAGGATCACCATTGATCTGACCACGGTCGCCGGGTTTGCCGGTATTTCCTTCGCCGGTGGAATTGTTGGAACCCTGCGCACCATTACCGCTGTTGGCATTGGTGCTGCTACCACCTGCATATACCGCTTTGGGCTTGGGTGCCGGTGGGGCAGGGGTAGGCGGATGTTCTGCCGCCGGTTTTTTTACCGGTTTGGCAGGTACTGGCTCTGGTTTTTTAGGAAGCTCTTTGGGCTTCACCACCGGCTTCTCCGGTTTTTTAATCTCCGGCGCTTCTTCATCATCCTGTGTGGCTACTTCCTGTTGTGCACTGTTATCTTTTTCAGTGGCAGCGGCTTCATTTTCTGCAGGCGCAGGGGTAGATGCTTCTGCACTGGGAGGATTAGGGTTGAGTGGTTGTACATCGCCCATCCCGTTATCAGAAGTTCCCAGATTCACTTCCATGCCCAGGTCCTGGTCGGGTAGTGGCGGCGGCGCTGAAAAACCGGCAAACATTAATGCTGCTAACAGCAGCGCATGTACGCCGATTGTTACTCCTAAAGCCTGAACATTTTTTTTGCTGTTTTTTTCCTCCATGATAGCTGGTTAAGCACCTGTAAGCGTCAAAGTTAATCTTTTGAATGAAAAAAAATATACATACTGAAAGCTGAATTTATCATCTTTGCAAAAACTATGCAGTTAATCCCTAAGTGTGCATTTTATTTTGCGTTGTTTTTATGAATCCGCTGAAACAAACGATCCGTCTATATCAGAACGCCTATACAGGGCTTTCTCCCGCTACCTGGTGGTTATCACTGGTGCTGCTGATCAATCGCAGTGGCACGATGGTGGTTCCCTTTATGACAGTATATCTTACCGTAAATCTGCATTTCACGATCGCGCAGGCTGGCCTGGTGATGGCCTGTTTTGGCACCGGTGCTATTGCAGGTGCGTTGCTGGGCGGCTGGCTGTCAGACCGTATCGGCTTTTACCAGGTACAGTTCTGGAGCCTATTCTCTAACGGAATATTGTTTATTTTATTGGGACAGGTACACACCTTTCCTCAGATATGTACCTTTGTTTTTATCATGAGTTCTGTAGGCGATGCTTTCCGGCCGGCCAACAGTATCGCGATTGCGGCTTATAGTGCGCCGGAAAACCGTACCCGTTCTTACTCGCTTAATAGGCTGGCGGTCAACCTGGGCTGGTCTGTTGGCCCGGCACTAGGTGGTATTCTGGCCAGTGTCAGCTATCAGTTATTATTTTGGGTAGATGGTTGTACCTGTATCGCAGCTGCTGTTTTAATGCGCATCTTCCTGCCGCCGGTACCGGCACCTGCCAAACCGGAAAAAGCAGCACCTGCCGGGCGGTGCGAAAAAGTATGGCAGGATGACCTGTATCTCTGGTTCCTGTTTTTCGGAATGATCAATGCAATCTGTCTGTTCCAGTTTTCCAGCATTGTGCCCTTGTATTTCAAAGAAGTGATACATATGCCGGAATGGGCTATCGGACTCAATATGTCTATCAACGGACTGCTGATCGTGGCTGTGGAAATGGTGATGGTATACCGGCTGGATGGTAAGTTGCCCAACCTGGTATATGTAGCCAGAGGTGCTGTCATGGTGTGCATGTCCTACCTGCTGCTAAGCCTCCTGCCTCCGATATGGGCGGTGGCAGCCATTTTTATGATCGTGATTACTTTCGGGGAGATGTTTTGCCTGCCGTTTATGAACAGTTTCTGGATCAGTCGTAGCCAGGAACATAACAGAGGACAATATGCGGCCCTGTATACCATTTCATATTCCCTGGCCAATGTTATATCCCCTACCAGCGGGGCTTTTGTGGTACAGCACCTGGGCTTCACTTCCTGGTGGATGATCACCGCGGGCGGCTGTATTTTGTCTGCTGCCGGGTTCCTATGGCTGCAACGTAAGAGGGCCAGAAGTAAACAATTAGTGGCAGCGTAATTGTTCAAGAATATACAGATATTGTCCTGAAAATACTAGTTTTGCCTAAAAAGGAGTAAAATTGGTAAATGAAAGTAATTCAATTTACTGTTCCGGTTGCTGAGGAAGGGTCTGTGGTGATACAGGAGGACATACTTCCTTATTTTTATAATTACCTGCACCGCCATAAAGAGGCGCAGCTGACCCTTATTATCAAAGGGGAAGGTACGCTGATTGCAGGCAGTTATACCCAGCCATTCAAAGCCGGCGACGTCTACGTGATCGGCGCCAATCAGCCCCATATGTTTAAGGGCGATGCCCGTTATTTTGAAAACCTCAAGGAAAAAAATATCCACGCTATCCATATCTTCTTCGACCATGAAAATACGTTGAAGGGGATGCTGGCCCTGCCGGAACTGGAATCCGTCCGTAAATTCCTGCAACAGACACGCTCCAGTTTACAGCTGCCACCTGCCTTTGAAGAGCGGACAGCGGCCGAAATACTACGTTTATCCAAACTTACCGGCGCAGAAAGGTTATTTGCCTTCATGTCACTGCTGACCTGGTTTTCCCGACAGGTGAAAGACTGGAAGTCTTTGTCTACCGGCTTCTCACGTCATGCCTACAGCGAGTCAGAAGGACTGCGGATGAATGATATCTACCAGTATACGCTGGAACATTATGCAGAAAATATCTCTCTGGCCAGAATTGCAGCGGTGGCACATCTTACTACCTATGCTTTCTGTAAATACTTCAAGAAACACACCCGTAAAACCTACCTCGAGTTTCTGAATGAGGTGCGTATTAATGCAGCGTGTAAAAAAATCATTAACGGCGATGCGGAGAGTATTGCCTCTGTGGCTTATGCTACGGGGTATAACAACCCCATCACATTTAACCGGGTATTCCGTAAAGTGACGGGGATGTCACCATCTGCCTATGCGCGTCAATACCGTTTCGGGCAGGAGAACGCGCAGAGGAGTGGTCTTATCAATGAGTGGGAAGAAGTAGCCCTCTGATACTAGTGGGCAAAATCAGCCATATAATCGCCCTTGATACGTTCCATCGGTGGGTTGAAATAACCAAACTTCACGTCAGGGAATTCTTCGTGTATAGCTTCCTGTAATTGTTTGATACCCATGCACGGACCAGGGTCTGTAATACCCAGTCGGCCCAGGTACCAGTCCGGATCAATGTTGAAGTTCCGCCACTGGATCATGTTTAATTTGGTTTCCGTGATCAGCTTGCGCAGGGCTTCATACTCTTCTTCAGTATCTGTCATGCCCGGAAACACAAAATAGTTGATGGAGCTCCAGCCATTAAATTCCCGCACTACTTTCAGGCTTTCCACGATGTCGTCAAAAGTATAGTTATTAGGACGGTAGTAAGGCGTATAATATTTTTCCTGGGCAGAGTTCAAACTTACACGGATGCTGTTGAGGCCGGCCTCACAGAGGGCGCGCACCGCATCCGGCTTACTGCCGTTGGTGTTGATATTGATGCTGCCTTTAGGCGTGTGTTTGCGTATTTCGATAATGGATTCGCGGATAGTCTCCCACATCAGCAGGGGCTCGCCTTCACAACCTTGTCCGAAACTTACGATCGGGAAAGGGGCTGTTTCCAGGTGTGGTACGGTATATTCCACGATCTCCGCTGCCGTAGGTTTAAAACGCAGACGGTCCTGGGTAGAAACGATGCTTTCTTCTTCCGGCTGGAAGGAGATACATCCTACACAGTTGGCGTTACAGGCCGGAGAAGAAGGGATAGGGCATTCCCATCTGCCCATAAAATAGTTACGGGCTGCCGGGCACTCGTAAGTGAGTGCACAGTTTTCGGCCAGGTGTTGTACCAGCCTGTTGTGCGGATAGGCGGCGGTCAGCTGTTTTACACCTTGTTTTACCTGTTTGGCATCAAAGCCGGCGCATTCCTGACGGATATCAGCTTCGATACGGGTAGCCGGTACATAAAACTTACCATCGAGCCAGCCAACAGCTGTATAACAGAACAGCGGCAGCGTGGGAGCGTCTGGCATGGTTTCATAGGCTGCCAGGTAAAAACCGGTATGGGCAGGCGGGATGAAAGCCGCTACGGCCCAACCTTTATCACACAATGCCATTTCACCGCTGGCAGCGTCGATACCGATACCGCGGCGTCCGGGCAGTTCATACAGATTACCTCCCTCGGGTAGTTCAATCCATTCTTCGGGATCAACAGGATATGCATCCCAGCCACTGCGGCCGGTTACGTGCATGGAGGTATCCTCAAAGATGTTGCCTTTCCCGTCAGAGTATAATATGTAAGGTGTTTGTTTTAACATGCTAAGTGCTTTTAAGGAAACATTTGAAGAAGGTGTAACGATATACCTTCTCCAAATGTCGGAATCATTTCAGTCTTTCCTGGAAAAACCGTTTCATATCTTCACGTTGTTCCTGCCCTGGCTCGTCCAGCACTTCCAGCTGGATGATCTTGTTGGATTTGAAATCCAGGGTGAACAGGTCGTTGCGTAAAATTACATTATTCAGCTCGTTCCAGCCAATGCGCCTTTCAGAGAAGGTGGTAGGCAGGATGACGCCGGTGTTATCTATCTTTATATGGGTCGGTTGGAATATTTTGTATTCCAGCCAGCCAATATAGGCGAGGCCAAGGCCTACTATAAACATCAGCAGTCCGGTGATCGGTAGCTGATGCCCGAGAAAATACAGGCTGCCGCTCAGGCAGATGAATGCCTGTATCAGCCTGGCAATACTGTTGACTTCGCTGAACTTGCGGGAGCGCTTTACCACAAAGGGAAAGGCAAGGGAGATCAGTCCCATCGCCATAAAAAAGCCTACCAGCAGCCAGTTGGGCTGAGGTCCCTTATAAATGCCGATCGCATTAAACAGGTACAGGATGCCGACCAGGCCATGCATGACCGGCAGCAAACGGAGCCTGCTGGCAGTGTTCGGATGCAGGATACGTAAGCTATACATAGGCTTATGAATTAGCGCTGATCAAAAGGTTGCAAAGTTTGAACAGAACACGGGCTCCTACGTTGGAATCCCAGTCATCATGAGAAGCGCTCACCTCGTTGAGATCGAAACCGATCAGCTTGCGGCCGCTTTCCAGTACCCGCTTGAACAGGTAATAGATCTGTTCTGCTTCGAAACCGCCGGCTACCGGTGTACCGGTGTGCGGGCATAATTTCGGGTCCAGTCCGTCAATATCGAAGCTGATATAAACCTGCTGAGGCAGGGTAGCTACGATGCTGTCACAGATGGATTTCCATGTTTCACCTTCAAACTGACGCTCTTTGATTTGTTTGTCAAAGAAGGTCACCACACGGCCATTGCTATCATTGATATAGTCTACTTCTTCTTCGCAATAATCGCGGATACCTACCTGTACAAGCTTCTGCAGCTGTGGTACTTCGGCCAGCGCATTAAACATGATAGAGGCATGGGAATATTTAAAGCCTTCGTAGCTGTCGCGGAGGTCGCAGTGAGCATCTATCTGCAGGATGCCAAAGTCACCCTTGTGCTCGCCGATAGCTTTGAAGAAGCCCAGCGGGGTACTGTGATCACCGCCCAGCAAACCTACCAGCTTGCCTTTTTCCAACAGTCCTTTGGTCTGGTTGTATACCCATTCGTTCATAGCCCTGGTACCGCTGTTGACATCCACCAGCGTTTTCTTCAGGAACTCGTTTTCTGAGATATCTCCGCCTTCGGTCAGGAATTTCAGATATAATTCCGCTTCCTTACGCAGATAATCGCTGCGCAACAGCAGATGTTTGTCTGGTTCCCGCATAAAAAAGCCCTGTTTCCAACCGTCCTTTACGTCCGCATCGTACAGGTCTACCTGGAAGGAAGCACGGAAAATATGTTCCGGCCCGCGGGCTGTACCATTACTATAAGATACGGTCACTTCCCAGGGAACAGGTAATAATACCAGTTTCGCTTCTTCTTCAGAAAAAGGTAAACCAAAAATGTTGTTGGACAACAACCCAACCGAGTTAGGGTCAAATTGAGATAAATCAGCCATGATAAAATCTTACTTTTCAAAATTCCGCGCAAAGATAGGATTATGTTTACTTACAGTCTCTCTTCCCGTAAAAAGAATTGCCTTTTATATAAATTTTGTCGGAAGAAGGTCATTTTGCGTTAATTTTGCCCCGATAATTGGAAAGAGATAAATGCAGGTGGGGTAAGGAGATGGGAGAAGCTTTGCTGGTAGTGGGTTTACAGCCTGTGTCACAACAATAGGGAAGATAATTTTCATATGAAAAAAACAAATATTATTCTGCTGGTGGTAATTGCTGTTGCAATAGGGGTGATCGTGACCATGGTGGGTGACTTCAGTACCTACGAAACTTTTGCTACTGCGCGTGAAAAGGAGGGGAAAGAGTTCCATGTGATCGGCAAACTGGATACCCTGCAGTCTATGCACTATGATCCGTTAAAGGATGCCAACTTGTTCAGCTTCTACGTACACGATAAAACAGGTGAATCCCGCAAAGTCGTTTTCTACGGCGCCAAACCTACAGATTTTGAAAAAGCGGAATCCGTGGTGCTCACTGGAAAAATGCAGGGAAATGAGTTCCACTGCAGCAAAATCCTCATGAAATGCCCGTCTAAATATAAAGATGACCAGGTAGTTGTGAGCAACAAACAGCTTTAAAAATATTTCAGGATTAGATATACAGGGTTTATAGCTATTTGATTCTCAAAAGATTGAATATTTATATCAAGATATATCTAAATTCTTCAATCTATATACCATTCTCATGAAATTTGAAGGGGAACACTTATTACCAGGCCAATTGGGCCATTTTTTTGCCATCCTGGCTTTTGTAGCATCATTGGTAGCCACCGTATCCTATTATAATGTCGTAAAGATCAAAGAGCCGCTGGCACGCGACTCATGGAAGAAGCTGGCACGCTGGGCTTTTGTAATCCAGTCAGCTGCTGTGATCGCCGTATTTAGCTGCCTCTTCTATATTCTGTTTAATCACTATTTCGAATATAAATACGCCTGGCGCAATACTTCCCGCGACCTCCCTGTACAATATCTCTTTTCCAGCCTCTGGTCCGACCAGGAAGGCAGTTTCCTGCTCTGGAGCATCTGGAACAGTATCCTGGGCATTATCCTGATTCGTACATCCAAAGACTGGGAAGCTCCGGTAATGACCGTCTTCTCCCTGGCACAGCTGATTATGGCCAGTATGCTCCTCGGTATCTATGTCCTGGGTTATAAAGTTGGCAGCAATCCGTTTTTGCTGCTCAGACAGGCTACCGAAAACCAGGGTGCGCCTATCTTCCAGCAGGCTGACTATATGCAGCATATCCATGATGGTAACGGCCTGAACGTGACCCTCCAGAACTACTGGATGGTGATCCACCCGCCGATCCTCTTCCTGGGCTTCGCTTCCATGATTATTCCGTTTGCCTTCGCTTTCGCCGGCCTCTGGACCCGCGATTATACCGGCTGGGTAAAACCCGTACTGCCCTGGACCCTCTTCGCAATTATGCTGCTGGGTACCGGTATCATGATGGGTGCCGCCTGGGCCTATGAATCACTCAACTTTGGTGGTTACTGGGCTTGGGACCCTGTGGAAAACGCGTCCCTCGTGCCCTGGCTAACGATGGTAGCCGGCCTGCACACCCTGCTGGCCTATAAGCATACCGGTCATGCACTGAAATCTACCGTTTTCTTCTTCTTTATCTCTTATGTACTGATTCTGTACTCCTCCTTCCTCACCAAGAGTGGTGTGCTCGGAGATACTTCCGTACACTCTTTCACGGATATGGGAATGACTGCCCAGCTGCTCTTTTCCATGCTGGTGTTTACCATTCCTTCTATCTACCTGCTCATTGCCCGCAGGAAAGAGATTCCGGGCAACAATAAAGAAGAAAGCACTTATTCCAGAGAATTCTGGCTGTTTGTGGGCTCGCTGATCCTGCTGATCGCGGCCATTCAGATCACCTTCACCACTTCTATCCCGGTATGGAACAAGCTGCTCGATCTCACCGGCCTGAAAGGCCTGTTCAAGATGGACGATATCGCTCCACCATCCGATGTGATGTTCCACTACAATAAAATCCAGATCTGGATTGCCATTGTACTGGGTACGCTGACGGCTGTGGTGCAGTTCCTGAAATATAAAGACACCCCCAAAGGGTTTCTGACCAAAAAAATCTGGCTACCTACCTTGCTGTCTGTGCTCTTTACTGCGCTGATTGCCTGGAAAGGGACCATTACCTACGATAACTATGGTGCCGGTTTCCTTACGGCTATCTATATTATGCTGTTTGCCAGCATCTACGCTATTGTGGCCAACTTCACCTACATCTTTGTGGGTATCAAGGGTAAACTGAAAAGCGCCGGCGCTTCCGTAGCCCACATCGGTTTTGGTATGGTGCTGCTGGGTGCGCTGATCTCTTCCGCCAAAATGGAAGTGATTTCCATCGACAGGATGAAGATGCTGAATGATGGTTTCTTCAGAAAGGAAAGCAAACAGAATCCGCGCGAAAACATCATGCTGCCCAAAGATGTGCAGGTGCAGATGGGTGATTATCACGTAACCTATGTAGGTGATTCCACTGCCAAAGGGGATCCCAAAACCTACTACGTGATGAACTATGTACGCAAGGATAAACAAACAGGAGAAGTAAAGGAAAGATTTACCCTGTACCCTGATGCATTTGTAAACAGGAAAGAAAATGCTTTGTCTTCCAACCCTGCTTCCAAGCACTATCTCACCAGAGATATCTTTACCTATGTATCTGCTGCGCCTAACAAAGCAGAAGCCGCATCAGCAGATACTACCGGTTATACAGTCCATGAGATCAAGGTTGGTGACTCCGTATTCTTCTCCAAAGGTTTCATGGTGCTTAAAGGACTGAATACACAGCCTGCCAGCAAAAACTACGTGCCGGAAAAAAATGACCTGACCGTAGGTGCTCAGCTGGAAGTACATACACAAACCGACGACAGCTTCAAACTGGAGCCTATCTATTACATCCGCGACAGCAGCTACCAGTACAGCGTAGAAGATACGCTGGCCGCGCTGAACCTGAGCGTGCGTTTTGCGAAGATCATGCCTGCAGAAAACAAGATAGAGCTGAAAGTGAAAGAGGCCGCTGGTTTCAGTGACTATGTAGTGATGAAAGCCCTGGTATTCCCTTACATCAATGTACTGTGGCTGGGTGTGATCGTGATGGTGGTAGGTACCGGTATGAGCATCGTACAACGTACCAGAAGGACTGAAAAAGCCGGAAGACAGGAAAACCAGCGGAAAGCAGTCAATATTTAAGGATTTTTTGATTTATTAATACAGGGGATCTGTATTACCTTGAAAATTATACGTAGATTTTCAGGGTAATTCAGGTCCCCTGATGATTTAATCAAACAGCAAGATCCTCACTATGAAGCGTTTGCTGCGCATATTACTGGTACTTATCGTCGTGCTGGCCATATTGTACCTGCTGGGCCCCAGGCCTGCCACCCCTGTTTATTCGGCAGTGTTGCCGGCGGTGCCTCAGGATGGCCGGGCATTGGAGCAATATATTCATCAAAAGGAATCCCGTCACCGGCTGAAGCCGGACAATGAAGCCCGGATTGTATGGGCTGATTCCCCTTTTCATAAAACGTCTTATGCGGTTGTATACCTGCATGGCTTTTCCGCCAGCCAGGAGGAGGGCGATCCCATACATCGTGATTTCGCCCGCCGTTATGGCTGCAATTTGTTTCTCAGTCGCCTCGACGGCCATGGTATCGATACATCCGATCCGTTGCTGACGACGACCGCCATCGGTCTCTGGGAAGATGCCAAAGAAGCGCTGGAGATAGGAAAAGCCCTGGGCGACAAGGTTATTCTGATGGGCACCTCCACCGGAGGTACCCTGGCACTTAAACTGGCCGCCGCCTATCCCAAAGATGTATACGCTGTGATCAATATGTCGCCTAATATAGCCATCAACGATGACCTGGCCTTCCTGGCCAACGATCCCTGGGGGTTGCAGCTGGCAAGGCTGGTAAAAGGCGGCAAATACAAGGAGTCCAACGATACCAGCCGGGAAAGGGCCCAATACTGGAACAACAAATACCGCCTGGAAGCAGTCGTACAGCTGCAAAATTTGCTGGAAACCAGTATGAAGCCCTCTACTTTTCAGCAAATACATCAGCCGGTACTGAATCTCTACTATTACAAGGATGAAAAACATCAGGACCCTACCGTACGGGTGTCTGCCATCCTGAAAATGGAGCAGGAGCTGGGCACCCCCGATAGTCTCAAGGAGGCGATTTCCATTCCGGGCGCAGGGGCACATGTGATGGGAAGCCGGCTCACCGGACATGACCTGCCCGCCGTGGCCGGTGCTATCGACCGGTTTGCCGACGCTGTACTGAAAATGAAGCCGGTACATTGACCGCTTTGTCCAGCATTTTTTTGATTGTTATTTAATCTGAAATGTTTTTTAACTTGTGGTAACATTTACCCATTAGCATCGTTAGATATTGTATGCACTGCCGCTGTAAACTCATTTTATCCGCCATCCTGATAACAGGCATTTCCCTTTGCCGGCAGGAAGCCAGCGCGCAGGAAGCACACGGTGCTGATACTATCCCGCTCCATGCTGTTGTTGTAGGTACCGACACCATTCCGGTGATCACCCTCGCCATCTTTGATGTGGTAGACAGAATGCCCAAAGCCTTACGGAAAGAAAAGGAACGCTATAACCGTTTACGGAATGCCGTATATGTCACCTATCCTTATGCGAGAACTGCTGCCCGCCTGCTGCAGGACGTGAACGGCCGTCTGGCTACGATGTCCAAAAGGGAGCGTAAAGAGTTCCTGGCATCCAAGGAAAAGGAAATGAAAGCGCAGTTCGGCGACAAACTGCAGAATCTCTCCGTATACCAGGGTAAAGTGTTGATGAAGCTGATTAACCGGGAAACAGGGCAAAACTGTTACGAAATCATCAAAGAGCTGAAAGGTGGTTTTAACGCCCGTTTATGGCAAACAGTGGCCTTCTTTTTCGGAGGAAACCTGAAAAGCGAATACGACAAACAGGAAGATCATGATATAGAAGTGATTGTGCAGGAGCTCGAAATGTACCAGCGGTACCGCGCTTATAATTAAATGGCTATCTTAGCTATATGAAAGCACGGATATTGTTATTTAGCCTGATATTAACTTCCTTCAGTGCCCTGGCACAAAACGAAGAAAACGATGTGCCGGTATATGTGGTAGACAGCGTATTGACTACACAGGCCGCCATGGAAAGCATCTCTCCCGACCAGATCGGTCTTATTACCATTGCAAGAGGACAAAAAGCAATTCTGAAATATGGCAGCCAGGCTGCCAACGGGGTGGTATATGTGGAAACGAAACCCTTTGCCCGCAAAAGGGTGCGTCATCTGCTTAGCATGGCTTCTCCGGCCTACGACAGCCTGCTGCGCCGCTACGGAAGTGACAGCAGCTTCCTCTATATCGTGAATGATAAACCGGTGACCCCGACAGACGAGACCCGTCTTATGACGGTGGACAATAAAACATTTGTTTCAGTCGAAATACTGTCGCCCAAAAAAGTAGAAGAGCTGTATCACATCAAAAACAGCCAGGCTGGCGTACGCATCATCAGTACAGAAGAATGATGCTATCAAAAATTATTTCCCATCTTTGCACCTCAATTTATTTACAGCATGAAACTGGACATACTCGCGATTGCTGTACATCCCGACGATGTGGAACTGGGATGTGCAGGAACATTGATGGTACATGCGCAGCAAGGCATGAAAGTAGGCGTAGTAGACCTTACCCGCGGAGAGCTGGGCACCCGTGGTACGCCTGAATTACGTGTTAAGGAAGCGCAGGACGCCGCCAAAATCATGGGATTGGAAGTACGGGAAAACCTGGAACTGGCAGATGGTTTTTTCAGAAATGATACCATGGAACAGATGGCCATCATCAGGGCCATCCGCAAATACCAGCCTGATATTGTGCTGGCCAATGCGATGGACGACCGACATCCTGATCATGGCCGCGCCGGCAAACTGATTGCTGACAGCTGTTTTCTGGCAGGCCTGCGTAAAGTAGAAACCACCATTGACGGCATACCGCAACAGGCCTGGCGCCCTAAGCAGGTGTTCCATTTCCTGCAGGACCGTTATCATGAACCCGATTTTGTGGTAGATATCACACCGGTGATGGAAAGGAAACTGGATGCGATCAGAAGCTTCAGTTCCCAGTTCCTGGCTCCTAAAGACAATGAGCCGCAAACCTATATCTCAGGCAGCGGTTTCTTTGATAGTGTGGTTTATCGTGCCAAAATGCTGGGTAAAATGGTAGGGGTGGACTACGCCGAAGGATACACGTCCGCTAAAATGATGGGTATCCGCAATTTCGCTGACCTGATCAACGAAGTGACCTGATCAACGAAGCGCTGATATAACGTTAACGATAATACGTAATCAGCCATCTTGTCTGAAAAATATCCGGGGCTGACCATTGGTCAGCCTTTTTTCATTGGGTAAAGCACAAGCTGTCATCGCACAACAAAAGAAAAATCATCCCCACCAATCATTCCATCCAATGTACCAGCCACAAACAATTGTCACAGAACAAAAGGTAAATATCCCCACTAATTCTTTTAAAAGGAAAAACAGCCCTTAAAGAATTAGCTACATGTTATCCATAATCCTCTGTACTAGCCACAAACAATTTAGCCCCGGGCTTTAGTCCGGGGAAAATTTATATGATGAATGATATAAACGCGAATCAATGCTGGGAGCCGGGGGATAACAAGGGCAGGGGCGCTGCGGCGTATTCGGAAGTGCTAAAAGGCAGCATTACAAACCAGACAGCAAATAAAGTCCTGACCCCGGCAGGGGCAGTTTTGATCGGCACAATGGGACCGGCTAAACACTAGATGAACAGATCCTTGGTAGCATCAAATTCATCTGGTTTGATGATGCTGTTTTTAATAAACGGAATCAAAGCTAGTCCAATCGTAATAATCACCAGAAGTGCGTATTTTTTTTTCATTTCCATGCTATTTGTCTGTTAAAAATTCTCCGCTTATATAACTAAATAGCGTGCCAAAAAGTTACAGAAATGACATAAAAATGTTAAGTCATAAAGAATTTTTTTGATTATAGGAGAATTGGGTGCAGATTGCTTTCCTGTCAGTGCGAAAATGGATATATATAGAGAAAGTCAATGTCTCATCTTAAAAATCTATTTGACTAATAATGAATGTAAAGTGATCTTTGCGCCGGCATTTAATACGAAGCCTTGACTGTAAATCAAAAATCGAAATAGAATTATGAAAAATGTTATTTTATCCGTAGGGTCTGAATTTCCTGAATTCAAAAAAACGGCAGTTGTTTCCATCGAAAAAGGTAAAGAGTTTTATGAGCTGACATCTGAGGAGCTGAAAGCTTCCGGTAAATGGATGGTAATGTTCTGGTGGCCTAAAGACTTTACATTTGTTTGCCCTACTGAAATCGCTGAGTTCAACAAACATGCACAGGATTTCGTTGACCGCGATGCAGTACTGATCGGTGCTTCTACTGATAGCGAATTTGTTCACGCTGCCTGGAGAAGAGACCACGAAGATCTGCGTGAGCTGAAATTCCCAATGCTGGCTGACACTTCCAAATCACTGGCTGGTGAACTGGGTATCCTGGAAACCAACGAAAAAGTGGCTTACCGTGCTACTTACATCGTAGATCCTCAGGGTATTGTACGTTGGGTTTCCCTGTACGACCTGTCTGTAGGCCGTAACGTGAAAGAAGTACTGCGTGTACTGGATGCTCTGCAGACAGATGAGCTGTGCCCTTGCAACTGGAATAAAGGCGAAGCTACTCTGGCCGTTTAGTGTTATTTTGAATAATTTTCGCAAAGCAGCAAAGCGTCAACTTTGCTGCTTTGTTTTAAGATAAAACGTATAACTATGTTTGCAACTACCAATCAGGATACAGCGGTACAACTGCTGGAAGCAGTAGGTTTGGCCGGTACGGCCCCTTCCGTGAGCCTGCAGGCGCTGGTAAATACCGATGCCCGTTACCTGAAAGATCTGAAGATAAATGTTACCAATGCCCTGAATGCAGGCACCCTTTCCAAAAAAGAGGCATACCTGATCGGGGTGGCTGTGGCTGTTAATGAAAAACATGCCGGCCTGCAGGCTTCCTTTGAGAAAATGGCTACTGCTGAAGGGGCTACTGAAAAGGAAATCGCGGAAGTGATCAGCTGTACTTCCCTGATGAACGCCAATAACGTGTTTTACCGTTTCCGTCATTTTGTGAATAAGGAGTTTTATACCACCACTCAGGCAGGTATCCGGATGAGCATTATGGCCAACCCGGTTTTGGGCAAGGAGTTTTTTGAACTGTTAAGTCTTGTGGTATCCGCGCTGAACGGATGCGAAATGTGCGTAACTTCGCATGAGGAAGCAGTGGTGAAACATGGAACTGAGCCACTGCGGGTTTTAGAGGCGGTGCGCCTGGGAGCTGTTCTTCGTAGCCTGGTCGTATTGTTATAAAATTAATATAAAAAAATCTACTTCGTCCGGACAGATGTAAATTCGTCCTGCAATTATTTGACTATTAATAAGTTGCACTGTGTTTATTGTTTAAGTGGACACCTGGGAATTAACGGATTTAGACGAATTGTGAATAAATTCATCTAATAATATTTGCAAAATCAATAAAATAGTTTGACTTTTGCATTCCTAAATTTTTTAAATCATGGCAAGAGTATGTCAGGTGACAGGAAAGAAGCCGATTACAGGTCACCATGTTTCCTTCTCCAACATTAAGACAAAGAGAAGGTTTCTGCCCAACCTGCAGAAAAAGCGCTTTTTCCTCGCGGAAGAAGACAAATGGATATCTTTGAAGGTGTCTGCTGACGGTTTAAGAACCATCAACAAAAAAGGTTTGTATGCAGTAGTCAAAGAATTGCGTGCAGCTGGTACGGAAATTTAATTCTAAGGACTCACTTAATTTGTATACAAAATGGCAAAAAAAGGTAACAGAGTACAGGTAATTCTGGAATGCACAGAGCATAAAACCTCTGGTCAGCCCGGGACTTCCCGTTATATCTCCAACAAGAACAAGAAGAACACTCCTGAGCGTCTGGAGTTGAAAAAGTACAATCCTATTTTAAGGAAAGTTACTGTACACAAAGAAATTAAATAATAATTGTTGATGGTGAATGGCTGTTCTGGGATAGCCATATAGCCATTAGACCACAAAAACAATAAATACAATGGCAAAAGCAGCTTCAAAGAACTCGAAAGTAAAAGATGCTAAAGCAGCAGCTGAATCAAAAGTGTGGACTAAGGTAATTAGAGCTGTACGCTCTCCCAAAACCGGTGCATACACTTTTAAAGAAGCCATCGTGCACAAGGATAAAGTTCTGGAGCACGTTAACCAAAAGTAATTCGGCTTTACTAATAATACTGAAAAGCTGTCCCGTTAAAAGGACGGCTTTTTGTGTTGGTGCCAACAATACCCTCAAATATAACCGCAACTTTACCTCTTTATACATCCGGGTGCTATTGTTAACACAAAAGCTGTATTTTAGCAGCCTGTTTGGAACAGTTCGAAACAATGCTGCCTCAGCAGCCGGATAACTCAATAAAGGGAATCAATGAATTCCTGCCCAATTAAACTAAACTATGAGCTTTTTCAATAAACTTTTTTCCAGGGAAAAAAAGGAAAGTCTGGATCAGGGCTTGCAGAAAACCAAAGAAAGCTTCCTGAGCAAAATCGGACGTGCTATTGCCGGTAAGTCAACCGTTGACACTGAAGTGCTGGACAACCTGGAAGATGCGCTGGTATCGGCCGACGTGGGTGTAGATACTACCGTAAAAATCATTGACCGCATCGAACAACGGGTAGCTAAAGATAAATATCTGGGAACCAGTGAGTTAAATAGAATATTAAAGGAGGAAATTTCATCGATACTGGTAGATGCACCCGATAGCGGTTTCCGAGATTTTGATGTGCCCGCCGATAAAAAACCTTATGTGATCATGGTAGTAGGAGTGAATGGTGTGGGTAAAACCACTACTATTGGTAAACTGGCCTACAACTTCAAAAAAGCAGGGAAATCTGTGCTGTTGGGAGCTGCCGATACCTTCCGTGCCGCAGCCGTGGATCAATTGACCATCTGGAGTGAAAGGGCAGATGTACCCATCGTAAAACAGCAAATGGGCTCTGACCCCGGTGCTGTGGCCTTTGATACGGTACAGAGTGGCGCGGCCAGGGGAGTGGACGTTATTATTGTGGACACTGCCGGTCGTTTGCACAACAAGGCCCACCTCATGGACGAGCTTGGTAAGATCAAAAGGGTGATGAAAAAAGTAATCCCGGATGCTCCTCACGAAGTGCTCCTGGTATTGGATGGCTCTACCGGACAAAATGCAGTGGAACAGGCCCGCCAGTTTACCGCAGCTACCGAAGTGACTGCCCTGGCTATTACCAAACTGGATGGTACTGCGAAAGGTGGAGTGGTACTGGCTATTGCCAACCAGTTTAAAATTCCGGTGAAATACATCGGTATTGGTGAAAAAATGGAAGATTTACAGGTTTTCAATAAAGAAGCGTTTGTAGATACGCTCTTTAGTGTAAATGATTGATTTTTATAAGTTTGTGTGTGCTGTTTTTGAAATTAAATTAAGCCCACTTACGATTTTACTTTAGGTAGATGAAATATCCGGGCTGAACATGATAGTCCCGGATATTTTTTTTGGCCGCATTTTTGGCCCTGTGCGATTGGTTCGTTTATAAGCTGCATTTGTTACATTTGAATTATAGTATTTTTTTGTAATCCTACTTAACAATTCGTAGTTATGATCATAAACAACATAGACCGAGTTGATGATATCACACCTGAGGAGTTTCGCAAAAATTATTATTTACCCCGTAAACCCGTTATTATCTCAGCAGCAGGGCTGAGCGAACAATGGCCTGCCTTCAGCAAATGGACCTGGGACTACTTCAAAAGCATCGTCGGTGACAAGCGGGTGGGCGTTTATAACAACGAACGCGCCAACGCCAGTACCCTGGTAAACGGGGCAGATGACTATATCACATTTGGAGAATATATTGACATGCTGAAAAAAGGCCCGGTATCGCTCCGGATCTTCCTGTTTAATATCTTTCAGCATGCTCCTCAGCTGGCACAGGATATTGTATGGCCCGACCAGTATGCCAAAGGGTTTCTGAAAAAGTACCCCATGCTATTTGTAGGCGGCGGCGGATCTGTAGCGCATATGCACTACGACATCGACCTGTCTCATATCTTCCATACTCAGTTTCTGGGGCGTAAACGGGTACTGCTGCTGGAAAACAATCAGTCTCCCCTGATTTACCGTATGCCCTTTACCGTGGAAAGTGCAGCATCCTTTGTTAACTGGCACGAAAGGCTGGATACCGAACATTTCCCGGCACTGGCCCATGCCAAAGGTTATACGGCCATCCTCAACCACGGTGATACCATGTTTATGCCGGGCGGCTACTGGCATCATATGGAATACATGGACAGCGGGTTTGCCATGAGCCTTCGTGCGATGGATGCTTCCCTCGCCGGTAAACTAAACGGCCTCTACCATATATTGGGTCTCCGGGGCATGAATAATCTGATGATCAAACTGGCACCCCAGTGGTGGTACCACTATAAGCGTAAAATGGCCCGTGATCGTGCTGAAAAAGCACTTCACTATATTTAATTATTTTGTTATTTGATTGTATGGGCATTTGCTTCTCTCTGACAATCAATGAACAAATAATCAAATAACAAAATCTCCAAATTTTATAATTCCCATTTCTTTTCATACCTTTGCACCTTCCTTACTCAACCCCCACTAAGGCTCAAAGTCACGTACAGTAAGTCTGCTGTTTTATTCAATTAGTGTCTGTGTGTCTTCGTGGCGGTGCCGGTCAAACAATATTGGCCGCATGCTCTAAAACATTCGCCCTTGAAGACGAAAACTTTAAAGAAAGACAAGGTTAACATTATTACGCTTGGTTGTTCGAAGAACATGGTAGACTCAGAAGTGCTGAGCGGGCAACTGCTGGCCAATGAGATCGATGTGGTGCATGAAAGCACTAAACGCGACCACAATATTGTGGTGGTAAATACCTGCGGTTTTATTGACAAAGCAAAAGAAGAATCCATCAACACCATCCTGGAACAGGTAGAACTGAAACAACGCGGTAAGCTGGACAAGGTTTATGTGACCGGCTGTCTGAGTGAACGCTACCGTGGCGACCTGGAATCAGAGATTGGCGGCGTGGATGCCTGGTTTGGTACCATGGAACTTCCTTTACTGCTCAAAAAATTTGACGCTGACTACAAATCCGAACTGATAGGAGAACGTTTGCTGAGCACACCTTCCCACTATGCTTATCTGAAGATTGCGGAAGGTTGTAACCGTACCTGTTCCTTTTGTGCCATCCCCCTGATGCGTGGTGGACATGTATCCCGCCCCATTGAGGAGCTGGTAAAGGAAGCCGAAAAGCTGGTACGCTCCGGTGTAAAGGAAATCATGCTCATCGCACAGGAACTGACCTACTATGGTCTGGACTTGTACAAACAGCGCCGCCTGGCTGACCTGCTGAGAGCACTGGCCGCCGTGGAAGGACTGGAATGGATACGCCTGCACTATGCTTATCCCACCAAGTTCCCAATGGAAGTGCTGGATGTGATGAACGAATTTCCTAACATCTGCAACTATCTGGACATGCCGCTACAGCACGCTTCCAATGCCATGCTGAAAGCCATGAAACGTCAGATTACCCGCGAAGAGATAGAAGAACTGGTTCATAACATCCGCGCCAAAGTACCTGGCATCTGCCTGCGTACCACCCTGATCGCCGGATTCCCCGGTGAAACGGAAGAGGATGTAGAAGAACTGAAAGGCTTCCTGGAAAGAATGCGCTTTGACAGGGTAGGGGTATTCACTTACAGTCATGAAGAAGGTACCAGTGCGCATGCACTGGAGGACAACATCCCTGCTGAAGAAAAAGAAAGAAGAGCGCAGGAGATCATGGAAGTGCAGCAGGAAATCTCCCTGGAAAAAAACCAGGAAAAGGAAGGTAAAGTATTTAAGGTAGTCGTAGACAAAAAAGAAGCAGGCAGATACCTTGCCCGCACAGAATTTGACTCCGTGGAAGTAGACAATGAAGTGATCATTAATACCACCAAACGCCTGAAACCGGGCGACTTCGTGGAAGTACGTATCACCAAAGCGTTTGATTACGACCTGGAAGGTGAATTAATTTAGAAAATATTTCCAACGGCCGGTCGCCAAGGTGGCGAAAGGCTTTACATGGCTCCCGACGGAGCCCGATTAATGCAAATCAATGACAACATTCGAATCACTGGGCTTACAAGAGCCTATTTTAAAGGGAATTACGGACCTGGGTTTCGTTTCCCCAACGCCCATCCAGGAACAGGCTATTCCCGTACTTTTAAGTGGTGACCGCGATTTCGTAGGACTAGCCCAGACGGGCACCGGTAAAACCGCTGCTTTTGGCTTACCATTGCTGCAGCAACTGGACCTGACGATCAACAAACCACAAGGCCTGATCCTTTGCCCTACCCGTGAACTGTGTCTGCAGATCACCAATGACCTCAAAAATTTCAGCAAATACCTCGGCGTAGTAAATATCGTGGCGGTATATGGCGGTTCCAGCATCGTGCAGCAGCTGCGCGACCTGAAAAGAGGTGTGCACATCGTAGTGGCCACCCCCGGCCGTCTGCTCGACATCATTGACCGTGGTGCCATCAACTTCGATAATGTACGCTATGCCGTACTGGACGAAGCAGACGAAATGCTGAACATGGGCTTCCAGGAAGACATTAACAGCATCCTGTCCAACACACCGGAAGCTAAAACTACCTGGCTGTTTTCTGCTACCATGCCTCAGGAAGTGCGCCGCATTGCCAAAAAATACATGGAAGATCCCTTCGAACTGACCGTAGGGACCAAAAATAGCGGTAACGCCAACATCGAACATGAATATTACGTGGTACGCCCACGCGAAAGATATGCTGCCCTGAAACGTATCGTGGACTATAACCCCGATATCTTCGGTATCATCTTTACCCGTACCAAAATTGAGTCCCAGGAGATTGCAGAATCCCTGATCAAGGACGGGTACAATGCAGATGCCCTGCACGGCGACCTTACCCAGCAACAGCGCGATAAGGTAATGAAACGTTTCCGCGAAAAAGCACTGCAGGTGCTGGTAGCTACCGACGTTGCTGCCCGTGGTATCGACGTAGATAACGTAACACACGTTATCAACTACGATCTGCCTGATGACGTGGAAAACTATACGCACCGTAGTGGTCGTACAGGAAGAGCCGGCAGATCCGGTGTCTCTATCGCTGTTATCGGCGGCCGTGACATCGGTAAAATCCGCCAGATCGAAAGAGTAATCGGTAAAAAATTCGTGAAAGCAGAAGTACCGGACGGTTTCGCCGTTTGCGAAAAACAACTGTTCGGACTGGTACATAAAGTACACAATGTAACTGTCAACGAAGAACAGATCGAACCATACCTGGAACGCATATACGAAGAGTTTGCATCCATGACCAAGGAAGAGCTGATCAAACGCTTCGCTTCCCTGGAGTTCAATCAGTTCCTTGAATACTACCAGGATGCTCCGGACCTGAACGTAAAAGACGACAAACGTGGAGAAGAAGGCCGCGATCGCAGAAGCAACGGCAAATTTACCCGCCTGTTCATCAACCTCGGTTCTGTAGACGATTTCACCCGCGGTGATATGCTCCGCTACCTGTGCGACAACACCGGTTTGCGTGGTAATAAAATCGGCCGTATCGACCTGAAAGGCGTTTATTCTTTCTTTGAAGTGGAAAATGATGAAGTGGAAAAAGTGACCCAGAGCTTCAAAAAAGTAGAGTACAACGGTCGCAGCGTGCGGATCGAAATGTCTCAGGACGGTGATAAACGTGGTGGTGGTCGCAGCTATGGCGGCGGCAACCGTGAAGGTGGTGGCAGCCCTCGTAAGAGAAGCTGGTCCCCTGGCGGTGGTGCCCGTACCGGCGAAAAACGCGAGTTTTCCGGTGGTGGCAGACCTCCGTTCAAACGTAAATACTAATTACAGGATTTAGATAATTTAGGAGATAGGGATTTGGATTTATCCAAATCCCTATCTTTTTTGTCATCTATCCGACAAGTATCCGGTCATTTCGCGAAATTTAAACTATCTTGTTTATCAAGAACACCCAATTCACACGTTACTATGACCGGAGTTATCAATCGCCCTTTACAGACAGTACAACCATTTTCCCTCTTCTCTTCCGGTGATATTGCCTTGTTTCAGGCAGGCTCTCATTACCGGCTATACGAAAAATTCGGCGCACATACCCTTGAATACGAAGGAGTGCCTGGTACCTATTTTGCGGTATGGGCACCCGATGCAGCATTTGTTGCAGTTATGGGTGATTTTAATCAATGGGACCATTACACCCATACCCTGTTGCCCCGTTGGGACAACTCAGGCATATGGGAAGGTTTTGTGCCAGGTGTGGAAGCCGGCTCGCTCTACAAATATTTTATCCGCTCCAATAGCGGAGAAGTGCTGCAGAAAGGTGATCCCTTCGCCACCCGCTGGGAAGTACGCCCCCAAACAGCTTCCATCGTTCATCCCCTTGATCATACATGGAACGATAAAAAATGGATGCAGGGCCGTAAGGCAAATAACAGCCTGAACAGCCCTATTGCTGTATATGAAGTACACCTGGGTTCCTGGCGCAGGCCAGACCCAACCAATGAGGAACTTTATTATTCCTATGGTGAAATAGCAGCCATGCTGGTGCCTTATGTGAAAGAAATGGGCTTTACCCATGTGGAGTTGATGCCTGTCATGGAACATCCGTTTGATGGTTCCTGGGGCTATCAGCAGACTGGCTATTATGCTGCCACCTCCCGGTATGGCAGCCCTCAGGAATTTATGGACATGATAGAGGCCTTTCATCAGGCAGAAATAGGGGTGATCCTGGACTGGGTACCTTCCCATTTCCCCCATGACGCCCACGGTCTGTACCGGTTTGATGGCTCGCATGTGTACGAATATGCGGATATGCGTAAGGGTTATCATCCGGACTGGAACAGCTATATCTTTAACTATGCCCGCAGTGAGGTCCGTTCCTTTTTGTTAAGTAACGCTATCTACTGGCTGGACAAATTTCATATAGATGGTCTGCGGGTGGATGCGGTAGCTTCTATGATCCATCTGGACTATTCCCGGGAGAGAGGCGGCTGGGTGCCCAATGAGCTGGGGGGTAATGAAAACCTGGAAGCGATCAGTTTTCTGAAGAAACTGAATGAGACCGTTTATGCGTTGTTTCCCGATGTGCAAACCATCGCGGAAGATTCTACCAATCATTATGGTGTGTCCAGACCTACTTTTATGGGAGGACTGGGATTTGGAATGAAGTGGATGATGGGATGGATGAATGACACGCTGGACTATTTTAAGAAAGACCCCTTACATCGTAAATGGTACCAGAACGATCTCACCTTTAGTCTGGTGTATGCATTCAGCGAGAACTTCATGCTGCCGCTGAGCCATGATGAAGTAGTACACGGTAAGTCTCCCTTATTATATAAGATGCCTGGTGATGAGTGGCAGAAATGTGCTAATCTGCGATTGTTGTATGGTTATATGTATACGCATCCCGGCACCAAATTATTGTTTATGGGCGGTGAGTTTGGGCAGACTTCCGAATGGAATTACAGAAGTGAGCTGGACTGGCATCTGTTGAAATATGCAACGCATAAAGGGATTCAGGATTTTGTAAAAGACGTCAACCAGGTGTACCGTCAGTCTACCGCTTTATATGAACTGCAGTTTGAAGCAGAAGGATTTGAATGGATGACAGTGAATGATTATGATAATTGTGTGCTGGCTTATATTCGTCGTGGTAAGGCTGCCGGGGATTTGTTGCTGATAGTGTTGAACATGACACCGGTGCCCAGGGAACATTATCCGGTGGGCATTCCACAGGGAGGAATATGGGAAGAAATATTAAACAGTGATCATCCTAAATATTATGGAAGCGGGGTGATAAATAGTGGTCCGCAGAAAGCGGCAAAACAATTTTATAACGGACGGGAATACACCCTTACCCTGCGTCTACCGCCATTGGGCATAACCATACTGAAACCTGTTACTGTATAATTGTTTGACATACACTCATTTTAAATCCTGTGACGGTTACTGCCGTCGCAGGATTTTTATTTTAACATTGTTTAAACCTTTATCTGTTTACTCTATCTATTACATGAACGTTTAGTGCAACAGCAATAAGAGGAGAGATGCTGACGTTTCTTTATAGCATTTAGCATTAGTCATTAGCTTCAATATAGGAGTACCGATGAACCTGAACCTACAGCTAAACACACATCAACAGACAGGTATACATGCTGCTACTTGCTATTTGCATCAGCCATATATTTTTTATTTGATAAAACCATCTATTTATGAAAAATGCTCTCCTGAAGCGAGGTTTGCTGGTAGTTTCTATTCCGCTATTGGCAGCCGTACTCTTGTACTCCTGTAAGAAAGACCAGTCTTCATCCAATGAGCCGATTCCCCAAAATCAGCAAAAGGTAAGCTTGTTTCTCTCTGATGATCCTGGTTTGTTTGACAAAGTATTATTGGATATCCGTAAGGTGGAAGTGTTGGTAGACACTTGCAACAACAAGGATGATGAAGGCTGGAACGACCGCGATCGTTGCTGGTGGGATGAAGACCACGATCATGATCGTCAGGGCCGGGACAGTTGCCTGGTATGGGATTCGCTGAACATTCATCCTGGTGTGTATGACCTGCTCACACTCAGAAATGGTGCCGATACCTTACTGGCCGGTGGTTTGGTCAAAAAAGGTGTGATGAAACAAATCCGCATCACTATTGGCAACAACAATTCTCTGGTGAAAAACAGTGTAACCTATCCGGTTGCTTCTGTTGCCGGACAATCCAAAATTATTGTAAGGATCAGACATGACGAATGGGACGAAGTATCTTCCAGCAATCTGCAGCTGTGGCTGGACTTCGACATTCAACGTTCCATTATTAAAACATGGAATGGCAAGTTCATCCTGCGTCCGTACATCAACGTATTCACTATCCTGAAAATGGGCAGTCTTTCTGGTCGCGTTACACCATGGAATGCCTACCCTGTGATATCTGTTTACAACAATAATAACGACACACTGTACGCTTTGCCCTGGAGAAGTGGCGAGTTTAAAGTGCGCGGTTTGAAAACAGGTACCTGGAACGTATATGTAAATACTTCCAACGGGTACAAAGACACGACTATCACGAATGTGAAAATTGAAAGGGGTAAGGATACCAAGCTGGGAGATATCAAGCTACATCAATAGTAACGCAACTAAAAATAAAAAGCCGGTGTTCTGGAGAAGGAACACCGGCTTTTTTATGTCATTATTTTAAATATATGGTTAAAATATTTAACTTGTGATAAAACAACGGTATTATGAAGCAACTGTTTATCGTGGTATTATTACAGATGTTGATCGTGACAGCCGGCCTGGGCCAGGCGCGGAATCAGAAGGATGCACAGCAGCGCAGGCAGGGGTATTGGGTGGAAGAGGTACCGGAGCTGAGAGGGGAGCCAGGGTATATCTGGGAAGGGAATTATAAGAACAGTCGTAAGGAAGGTGTCTGGAAAAAGACTTCGCTGGGAGGCAATATTATGGCTGAAGAAACCTATAAGAACAATGTACTGGATGGTTATTGCAAATACTTTTATCCCAATGGCAAACGAAGTGAAGAAGGGGCATATCTGGCTACAGAAATAGAAGGGCAGCGGGATACTGTGATGGTAGTAGATCCGGTGACGCAGCAGGAGAAACCGGTAGAGATAGTGCGGCAGGGCAATTCAGTACGGAATGGGGTGTGGAAGCTGTATGATGAAGAAACAGGAAAAATGGTAAAGGAATACTATAAAAGAGGAGAGCTGGTAACACCGGAGGATATAGGGGAAGACAGCACAAATGTCGCAACACCCCCCAAGGCTCCTGCTCCTGCGCACTTGCCTCATGAAGATGCCAACAAGCGGAAAAAGCGGGGCTAAGCGGATTGAACAAAATGAACGGGTTGCTGCCCTAAAATGACTGGCAAAAATTGTCCATTTTAGCTTTTTATTTTGTACTTTCATGAAAGAGGATGTGAGGAATAAGGCTTTGGTGGCAGAATGTGACCTATTTATTGTGAATCCTTTTTTAATTTGTTTGTATGAAAAACCTGATAATCAACCACGGAGATGGACATCATGAGTTGAATGGCCTCGAATCCACTCCAGACAGAACAGAGATTTTGTTTCGCGCAATTTTTATTTTACTTGTTTTTTGCGCACTGATATCTATTTTCTTTTTGTCGATCTTTTACTAAGATGTAGTATACAACTGCCGGATATTTTATTACGCAGTTATCACCTGATAACAATCCTTGTACAGGTATAACAGCGTTATAGAGTATCCGGTTTTTTTGTGTTTTGCTAAATTGATTTTGCCTATTGAAATACTTTATAGTAGCATATTTGGTGGGATTACTTTAGAGGGATGTTTCTTGGATTTCTTAATTCAATGTAAACGTTATTGTTCATTTTGTTCATTCTCGATGTTACTGCTCCCAGGATTTTGTACTAAGCAATGAAGCTTTTAATTTTACAATCTCTAAAGTTGGCATAGGTTAGGAACCCGGCGGCAGATCTCTATCTGAGAGCCTTTTTCTTTTAAAACCTGCTTCACTGAATATTATATCTCCTACTTCATTTTACGTTTCTCTTTTTAAAATAACAACCTGGAAATGATAAGCATTATTCATGTGCCTGTCATGCTGCTAAATCTTGTCCTGACTGGGTTACAGTTCTCTGCTGCTTTTTTGCAAAGCCGGTTATCAGCTTGTAATTGAGCACGGGTAGAATAGTGATGTTATCTCAAAGCCTTGTAAGTGTTACCTATTCCAGTATCTCATGCTGTGATTGTTTCGGTAGGAATCCAACTAAATGAAAGAGATATGCCTGGCGTTTTTGTGGCGTGAACAATGTGTGTGCCGTGCAGAAGCTGCTGGAGGGTAATCTCCGGTGGTGGCCGTTTCAGGATGTTGTTCATGATGTGAAATGTCTTCCTGAAAATAAAAACCGGTCATGTCAATCCACTAACAGATTTACATGACCGGTGTAATAAAATCAGAATCAACCTCTGTTGATCACAATTTGTTCAAACCCACGGTCTGCTATAAACGAAATAGTACCATCGGGCAGATAGTTATCATTGTTTAAAGTGATGACAGTACCGTCCACCGTTACAGTAGTTGCCTGGAACGGAAGCCCGTGCAGGAAAATACGGTGATGGGTATACGATACTTCATAGTTAACGTAATATTTCTTTTTCAGTACAAACTGATCGGCAGTGGAAACTTGTTTAAAGTTGATAACATTGTATTGCCCGTTTTTATAACCATAATGATCACCGGCGTCTTCATAGAGTGTGCTCTTCACTACTCCTTCGCCATAGTAGACATGCAGCAGCATTTCGGTGACAGGTGTTTCGTGGGTATATTGCATTTCCGGATAACGGGGCACCACTGTACCTGCTTTTACAAACAGTGGCATCTCTTCCAGTGGTGTGGGTATGGTAACATTTTGCCGACCGGTGTATACTTTATCATTCCAGAAGTAATACCATTTTCCTTCAGGCAGGTAAACGTTTTTTTCCTTCATACCTTCTTCGCTGACATGGCTGATCAGCAATGCATCGCCCAGCATAAATTCGTGGCTGCAGTTATGCGTGGCAGGATCGTGCTGGGCAACAAATGCCAGCGGGCGCAGCATGGGCGTACCGTTGGCCGAATATTGCCAGAAGGTGGTATACATATAGGGGAGCAGCTGGTAGCGTAAGGAAATGAATTTGGTGACAATTTTTTCATATTCCGGTCCAAAGCTCCAGGGCTCCTGATTAAAGCCTGTTTCGTTGCTGGCGGAGTGGGTACGCATCAGCGGGTGGAAGGCGGCCAGTTGTATCCAGCGGGTGTACAGCTCTCCGTCCGGCTCGCCAATGAATCCGCCGATGTCGCTGCCGGCGAAAGAGATACCGGACACGGAGAGACGCTGACATTGGATAGTGGCCAGCCAGAGATGTTCCCAGCTGGAAACGTTGTCACCGGTCCATACCGAAGACCAGCGCTGGGCGCCGGCGTAGCAGGAGCGGGTGATGAGGAAAGGACGGTTGGGCAGCAGGTATTTTTTCATACCGGCGGCGGTGGCTTTACTCATCAGATGGCCATAAATGTTATGTGCCTTACGGTGACTTACTTCTTCGCCGTCGTAGTCGTGGCGCACATCTTCGGGGAAGGTACCCATTTCAAAAACGGCTGGTTCGTTCATATCGTTCCATACGCCACGCACGCCTGTTTCGGCGAGGCCTTTAAACAGGCTGCTCCACCATTCCCGTACTTCGGGGTTGGTGAAATCGGGAAATACACATTTGCCTGGCCATACATCTCCTTCCATCAGCGCACCATCGGCGCGTTTGCAGAAATAGTTGTTTTTGATGCCTTCCTGATAGATCGTATAGTCCGGGTCTACCTTGATACCCGGGTCGATGATGACTACTATTTTGAAACCCTGTGCGGCGAGATCTCTGATCAGGCCGGCAGGGTCAGGGAAATATTCCTTGCTCCAGGTAAAGCAGCGAAAGCCCTCCATATAGTCGATGTCGAGATAGATGACATCACATGGGATGCGGCGGTTCCTGAATTCGGCAGCGATCTCACGGACTCTTTTGTCGGGATAGTAGCTCCAGCGACACTGGTGATATCCGAGGGTCCAGATGGGTGGAAGCTCAGGGGTACCGGTGATGCGGGTGTAGGCGGAGGCTACATCCAGCAGTTCGGGACCGTAGATGAAATAATAGTTCATTTCACCGCCCCGGGCCCAGAAGCTGCAGGCATCTTCCCTTTCTTTCCCGAAGTCGAAGATGGTACGAAAAGTATTGTCGAAGAAGATGCCGTAACCGATACCGTTGTGTAGCCCGTAATAGAACGGGATATTACGGTACAGCGGGTCGGTATCTTTCTGATAACCGTAGGCGTCGGTGCCGTAGTTTTCGAGGCGTTTACCGCGGAGATTCAGCTCGGTGGGTTTGTCGCCCAGTCCGTAAAAGCATTCATCTTCCTGTACCAGTTTACTGCAATAAACGATTTTACCGCCTTTCTGCAGGTAGTGCTGCCAGTGGAAGCCCATTTCATCCTGGTTGATTACCTTGCCGTCCTTGTCGGTGATGGTGATACGCAGGTTGTCTCTGGCAATGAATACTTTCAGTACATCAGTATATATTTCAAAAGTTTCTTCCCATTCCTTGATGCCGAAAGTGATAGGAGATTCTTCGAGTGTGTCGCTGGTGGCGTAGGAAAAGTCACGTTGAAAGGTACCATCGGCAGCATATCGGAAACGGATGATCTTGTCGGCGATCACCCTTACTTCCAGGATGGTTTCACTTGTGTAAAAGCAAAAATAGTTTCCTTCTTTTTTCCATTCCCTGATTGTGTCGGGATAGTGTTTGATACCGTATTTACTGGACGAGGTTTCAACTTGCATAATCTCTTTTTGTGAATCACGGGCAACAGATCCTTCTGTTGTCAACGGGCTTAAATTACATAAAAAATTGGGTAGTAATAGCAGTGTATCGCGTTAGAGGCTGATAATCCTGCGTTTACTGTTTAATTCTCTCGTTTGGCAAAAAAGACTGAAAATTGAGCATATTAGTTACTAACTTCATACTACTAAATGTACTTTTTGCTTTAACCTATTTTTCGGTGCGCCTTTCCAGGAGCACCTTTTTATTTTTGCCGGGATGGTGTGTTTTCAAGCCGGCCAATAGTTTTTCCTGTCAAAAATACACGCTTTCCGTTTCGGGCTTTAGCGGCGCAATTAAACCCTTCTCCAATTTTTTTCCAGTCGATTCCGCCGTTAACGGAAATATCGGTGCCGGAAGTGCCGGTGGTAATCAGTAGTTGAGGTGTAATATAAGCTACGCAGGATTTGTACCCGCCGGGCGCTGTGCGTGGGGCGGTCCAGGTACGGCCGCCATCGCTGGTAAGCAGGCAGTTGTTGGCACGAAGCGTATCGTTTTTATAATCACCTCCTACCGCGATGCCTTTGCGGGCGCTGAGAAAGGCGATAGAAAAGACGCCGGTACTGGCCTGTCCCTGGATAATGGGAATCGGGAGGCTTTCCCATTTTTTGCCGGCTTTATGAAGACGGGCCACTGTACCACCGGTAGCAAAGCAGAGGTTGTTTCCGGTGGCTATCAGGCTGGTGCCGCTGGCGGCGAAGATGGCTTCTCCGGTGATTGCCCCGGGGGATATGGAAGGGGCATCCAGCTGCCAGGTTTTGCCGCCGTCATGTGTGCGAAGCAAAGTAAAATGTTGTTGCAGCGGATCGCCGATGGCTATTCCTTCCTTTTCATTATAAAAAGTCATGGCGTCGAAGAAGATGCCGGGTGTGGCATTGAAGTATACCTGTTGCCATGACTGTCCGCCGTCTTCGGTGAGAAAAAGATGGGCGGGTTCTCCGGCGTTGAGCACCAGTGCCTTCCGGTCGTTGAATGCATACAGTGAGCGCCAGTCACAGCTATCACAGCCTTTCACCTGATGCCATTCCCAGCTGTCGCCACCGTTGATACTACGGCCTACCATGCCGCCGGTACCAGACACCCATACCACATTGTCATCAACAACACTCAGGCCGCGCATGCTTTTAATGGGAGGATTAGTAGTGATGATTTGGATATGATACCCTCCGGCAGTTTGTTGGGCTTGTAAAAGTTGAAGGCTTCCCACACACAGGAACAAGATCAGTGTAAGGCAAGTGCATTTCGCTGTAAGTATCCACAGTAAAGCTTTTGAAGCAAATGAGCGAGGTCTTTGGATAAGTATGTTCATTAATTATAATGTTTATTTCCAATCTGTTAAACGGAAGAAAATTACAAAATAGCTACAAAGTGTGGAGCAGAATTATATATTTGCAAAAACAGCCTAAACCAGCTTACTGTCAATAACATAATCAGCGTGCTTCATTCCCGCCACTTGAAAAGACTTTTTCACCTGAGCCTGTGCGTCCTGATGGGCAGCATGTTACATGCCCAAGAGAAACCGTATATTTTTGACAGCTACAGTGTAAACGACGGGCTTTCACAAAGTACAGTTTTCGATATTACCCAGGATGATCAGGGCTTTCTTTGGATTGCCACACGCGACGGGATCAATCGTTTCGATGGTTACACCTTCAATGAATACCGGTACAAGCCCAGTTCCCAGCTCCGGGCAGGAGAAGGGAAGGGGGAGTTGGTACCCCGTGGCAGCAATGGCAACAGGGCTGTCATCAACCGTTTCGATCTGAAAGGGTACAAGGGCTACTCATTTTACAGAGACAGCCATCATCAGTTATTGCTGGCACACAACAATGGCATCAGCATCTACGACAAATACCGTAACAATTTCCGTAATGTGCTGATCGACACTTCTAATGTCAATCCGCAGGAACGGGACAACAATACCAAGTTTAAAATACTCGGAGAAGATGCCGCTACCCGCTCGCTCTGGGTATGGCGTCCGATGAAGGGGCTTTATGTACTGGACGACAGCAGTTATGCTACCCGCCGTATTATTATGTATCCACCGCAGTTTCAGCGGATGGGTATCATTCCTGCGGCGTTATTGAAAGATGGCAATACCATCTGGATGAATGGTGATGAGGGAGAGCTGCTGGCGCTGGATATTAAAACATTGAGGCTGCATACCTATTGCCTGCCCGGAGTGGGTAAGAACCCGATCATGCGCAACCTCAATGCCGATTCACTGCTTATTGTGAGTGAAGGCCATATCACCCTGTTCAACAAGCGCAAAAATAAGTTCAGCGATCTCAACTATGACTATAAGAACGAATGGGGAGAAGCTTTTACACCCAATGTGATGGAGATAGATCACGAGGGTAATGCGTGGATCGGAGGAACAGATGGCATTTTAATATATAGTATTGCCAGGAATGAAATCATCCGGCATATTGTGAGCTTCAATACATTTGAGACGCGGTCGTTCAACCTGGTCAGCTATCTGTACCGGGACGGTTCCGACAACATGTGGGTAGGCACGGATGGAGATGGGATGAAAAAATATTCTCCGCATAAAAAGGTCTTTAATCTTTATCGTTCTCCTTACATCTCGCACAATATGGTGCATTCGGTGTATAAGCACGATGACGGCAAACTCTATGTGGGCCTGGTGCGTGACGGACTGAACATTTATGGGGAAGGGGGGCGTTTTCTGGAGCGTATCAGTAATGAATTGTATCCGCATAAGTTTCCGGGTAATGACCTGGGGGCTATCTGCCGGGAAAACTTTGAGCATCTGTGGCTGCATTTTTCCAGTATGCATATTGGGTTGTTTAATGTGCAGACCAAAAGTTTTTGGGACCTTACCAATAAAGTGATGGCGCTGGGGCTGCCCCCACAAAGAGATATATTTCCTTTCCTGTTCAAGCGGGCCAATGGAGAGCTGTATTTTAACTATGGCCGGTATTTGCTGCGTTTCGAGGAAAAAGGAAATGACTATGTGGTGTCTGTGGTGCATGATTTCAAGGATGAGTTGCTGACCACCTATTATGAAGACCATATGGGTAACCAGTACATCGGTACCAAGTCGGCATTATACGTGAAGCAGCTGACCGATGCCCGCTGGAAATATGTAGGGCTGCCGGAAGGTACTACCGTCAAGGCTATTAACAAGACCCCGCATAAAGAGCTGCTGGTGGCCACCAATAAGGGATTGTTTATTTATGATGCTACCGGGCGCTTGAAAATACATTATAACAGCTACGACTATCCGAAGCTGATCAATGATTATATGTACGGGGTGTTGCTGGATGACAAGGACCGTATCTGGGTGAGTCATAACAAGGGGGTAACGCAGATCAATCCGGTAACGGGTGAGATCACGACCTTTAACCATGAAGACGGGTTACAGTCCAATGAATTTAACACCGGTGCATTTTATAAATCGATAGATGGGGAGTTGTTTTTCGGTGGTATCCGTGGGGTGAATGGTTTTTATCCGAAGGATTTCCGGAAAAATCCTTTTAATTCGAAGGTTATCATTCGTCGGATGGAGGTGCTGGATAAGCCATACGAGTCGGATACGGCTATTTCGCTGCTGAAGCGGGTGGAATTGCCTTATAATCAGAATACAATTGCGATTGAGTTTGTGCCGCTGGAGTATACCAATCCCTTGAAGAACAAGGTGCAGTACAAGCTGGAGGGGGCTGATGAAGATTGGGTGGAGGCCGGAACTTTCCGGATGGCGCGTTATACCAATCTGCATCCGGGCAGTTATGTGTTTAAGGTGAAGGCTTCCAATAATGACGATAGCTGGAATACTACGCCTACCACGCTGGAGATTGTGATACGGATACCATTCTGGCAATCTTTATGGTTTAGATTTTTATTGTTATTGCTGCTGTTAGGCATTGCATATTATTTCTCTACGTTGTATCTTGATTATAAAATAAGGCACGAAAAACTGAAGCTGGAAAAAGAGCAGGCGGTAGACCAGGAGCGGGCGAGAATTTCCAGTGATATGCACGATGATCTCGGTTCTGGTTTGTCCACGATCAGACTATTAAGTGAAATAGCCAAAAGAAAGATACCGGATACTTCACAAACGAAAGAGATTGAGCGTATTAGTGAAACAGCCGGGGAAATGATCGACAAGATGAGTGAGATCATCTGGGCGATGAATTCCTCCAATGACTCCCTGGCCAACCTGATCGCGTACATGCGTAGTTTTGCAGCCGACTTTCTGGAGCACGCGCATATCTCGCATCAGTTCTTTATTCCTGAAGTAATTCCGGACATCAAACTGAGTGGGGGAACCCGCAGAAATATCTATCTTGCTGTAAAGGAATCATTACACAATGTGGTAAAACATGCAAAGGCTACGGAGGTGATGATAGAAGTGAAAATGCATAAGAACATGACGATAATGATCAAGGACAATGGTAAGGGTTTTGACCAGGAGAAGGTCCGTTTATTCGGCAATGGTTTGAAAAATATTCAGAAACGGATGATGGCAGTAGGGGGCAATGCTGACATTACTTCGAACAATGGAACAATAGTTTTTCTCGATATCCCACTAAATTAACATACATTTGTTTTAAGTAACATTTAAGTGTTATAATTCCTATAAACATGACGGTATACTCAAAGAAGAAGTCCCAGGATAACATGGACATCATTTCTATTGCAATAGTAGAAGACAACCATGATATCCGCACGGCTATGGAATTGCTGATTAATGGTTCTGACGGTTATGCCTGTGTTGGCACCTTCAATAATGCAGAAACCGCACTGGAGCAGATCCCTCAACTGCTGCCCAACGTAGTATTGATGGATTTTAATCTTCCAGGTGGCATGAATGGTATTGAATGTATTGCCCGGTTGAAAGCAGAGTACCAGGATATGCAGTTTATGATGCTCACGGTGTATGAAGATGATGACAAGATTTTCATGGCCCTGGAGGCAGGAGCCAGTGGGTACATCCTTAAAAAAACCTCTCCGGGAGAACTGCTGGAGGCGATCCGTGATCTGCATGAGGGCGGTTCACCCATGAGTTCCCAGATAGCGAGAAGGGTAGTGGCATTTTTCCAGAAACAGGCCAAACCCAATCCGGCACTGGAAGCGCTGACGACCCGTGAAAAGGAGATTCTAGACCAGTTGTCAAAAGGATTTCTGTACAAGGAAATTGCCAGCAATCTGTTTATCAGTATCGAAACGGTGAGAAGACACGTGCATAATATCTATGAAAAACTACATGTGCGCAGCCGGACTGATGCGGTTAATAAATACTACAACCGATAAACATAATATAACGAAGAAGGAGTTGCAGGTAACCTGCAACTCCTTCCCGCTTTTATAGTTCTTTACTTCATTGCGTGTTTACGCAATAAATGCACACTTAATACCACAGTGGCAATGACAATGCATGCCAGTCTGAATAATAAACCAGTTTTCATAGGATAGGGATTATATGGTTAAATAATTTTTCCCTGTGTATAAAACGATCCCTGAAGGCAATAGCCAGACTGATGATTATTTACCGGTATATTGAATGAAGACCTTTAAAAATAGAATGCTTATCTCATCATTTGCCACGAATCAAATTTCTTGATGAGGCGGAGGAATTTGTTGCCAACATTATTTTCCTGTTCTTTACGGATCAGGATAGTAGCGATCACAGCGGCCAGCAGCACAGCCAAAAAGAGAATGATAAAAAGTGTTTTCATAGGTCAGGATTTCAATAAAATGTTGTGTGTAGTAAATATAATATATTCTATAATATAAAAGACATTTTTCATAAGATTTATTTTATATAGATGTAAAAGAAGTACTACAGGCTCCCCAAAGTATCCCCTTTTTATGCTCCCTTTGAAAATTTAACACTACCAATGCATTGATAATTAATGATCTAAGCATAAAGTATAACTAATACTTGGGATGATTCAATGAATCCTTTATTTTTGCCAGCAATCGGATTTTGCTAAAAGATTTAGTATCCTTGCAGCAGCATCATAAATCCGAAGAAAATAAATATTTAGGAAACTTTAATATATTATGGCAAACACGGATAAAACGGATAACAAGGATCTATTTGCTTCCTATACGGAAGACTCCATACGGTCACTGGACTGGCGGGAGCACATCCGCCTCCGGCCTGGTATGTACATTGGTAAACTGGGAGACGGTTCCAGTATGGACGACGGTATTTATATACTGTTGAAGGAGGTTGTGGACAACTGTATCGATGAGCATACGATGGGTTTCGGGAAACAGATAGACATAAAAGTGACCGAGCACAGTGTGACCATTCGTGACTTTGGCCGGGGTATTCCGCTGGGCAAGGTGGTGGACGTAGTGAGCAAGATCAATACCGGCGCCAAATACGACAGCAAAGCCTTCCAGAAATCTGTTGGTCTCAACGGGGTGGGTACCAAAGCAGTGAACGCACTCTCCAGCTATTTCCGCGTACAGTCTGTTCGTGACGGCCGCGCCAAAGTAGCAGAGTTCGAACGCGGCGTACTGGTAAAAGAACACAAGGAGGCAGGCACCGCCGAACAGAACGGTACCCTCGTAACCTTCACACCCGACGATACTGTTTTTAAGAACTACCGCTATATTCCCGAGTTCCTGGAAAACCAGATATGGAACTACTGCTTCCTTAATGCTGGTCTGACCGTGAGCTTCAACGGAAAAAAATATCTTTCCAAAAACGGCCTGCTTGATCTGCTGCAGCGTAAAACCAATGAAGAAGACCTGCGCTACCCGATCATCCACCTTAAAGGAGAAGACATCGAAGTGGCCATCACCCACGAAAACCAATACGGAGAGGAATATTATTCTTTTGTAAACGGTCAGCATACTACCCAGGGTGGTACTCACCTGGCTGCTTTCCGTGAGGCCTTCGTTAAAACCGTGCGTGACTTCTACAAAAAGGATTACGAAGCTACCGATATCCGTACTTCTATCTGTGCAGCAGTGTCTGTAAGGGTGCAGGAACCGGTGTTCGAGTCTCAGACTAAAACCAAGCTGGGTTCCCAGGTAGTATATGAAGGCGGCCCTTCTGTAAAGGCTTTCGTACTGGAGTTCCTTTCCAAACATCTGGATGACTATCTGCACCGTAATCCGGCCATAGCCGATGCATTGAAAAAACGCATCGAACAGAGCGAACGCGAAAGAAAAGAACTGGCAGGTATTAAAAAGCTGGCCAATGAAAGGGCTAAAAAAGCTAACCTGCACAACCGTAAACTGCGTGACTGCCGTATCCACCTCAACGATGAGTTTACCGGTAAGGATAAGGCTGAGCAGGAAGCCCGCAGCAAAGAAACGATGATCTTCATCACGGAAGGTGATTCCGCCAGCGGCTCCATTACCAAATCCCGCAATGTGGAAACACAGGCGGTGTTCAGTTTGCGTGGTAAACCGCTGAACAGCTTCGGCCTTACCAAAAAGATCGTATACGAAAACGAAGAGTTTAACCTGCTTCAGCACGCCCTCAATATCGAAGAAGGGCTGGAAGCGCTGCGTTACAACCATATTGTAGTAGCTACCGATGCCGACGTGGATGGTATGCACATTCGTCTGCTGATATTGACTTTCTTCCTGCAGTTTTTCCCGGATCTGGTGAAAAACGGGCACGTATATATCCTGGAAACACCATTATTCCGGGTACGCAACAAACAGGAAACCATTTACTGCTATTCTGAGGAAGAAAAACAGAAAGCAGTGAAGAAACTGGGTAACAAACCGGAAATCACCCGCTTTAAAGGATTGGGTGAGATCTCTCCGGATGAATTCGGACGTTTTATCGGTGACGATATTCGTATTGACCCCATCATCCTCTCTAAAGACATTCATATCCAGAAGTTGCTGGAATACTATATGGGTAAAAATACCCAGACCCGTCAGGAGTTTATCATCAACAACCTGCGGTATGAAAAAGATCTGATCGAGGAAGCAATCTAAAAAAATACTATGGCGGAAGCATAGCTCTTTCCGCCATTAAAAGAATACTATGGGGCTTTTACACATTGTGTTTGGGGAGGCATCTGTTCCGGTGATGACGGAAGCCATCGGCATGGACGAAAAAATGCAGGGCGAACTGCTCTTTTTTGAAGACGACCTGTCTGTTGGGCCGCTGTTTATACTGGATACTAAAGAAGGACAGGCCAATCGCCGCCAATGGTGGCAACAATTGGCAGCCACCCCACCGCAGCTGCAGCCTCAACCTCAGCTGCTGCCGGAAGAAGAAACAAGCCAGGAAGCTGCACCTCTTGTAGAAGAGGAAGTTCCCGGCGATTCAGACCGTTTAAAAGCAGTGAAGGCACAACTGAAAGAAGAGCCTTCACTGGAAATATGGGTATGGGCCGGCCAGAATGCACGTGATGTTTGCGGCTACTACTGGCTGATCAGCCAGCTGTATGACTTTGCCGGACGTATCTATATTATTTACCTCAACAACCTGCCTTTTCTGAATGAGAAAGGGGCTGTTTTTTATCCTACTCATCTGCATCAGATCCTGCCTAAAGAATTCCTGAAGGCAAAGAAACTGGCAAGGGCTGTATCACTGGCCGAATTTGAGCTGGATGGTGAAGAGTGGCACCGCCTCATGAATGAAAACGCCGGTATCCGGATGCTGGAAGGTGGCAAAAAAATAAAAGGAGAGCCGACACCCTTTTATGATAAAGAGCTGCTGGCACAAACCGGTAAAGAATTCATAAAAGCCTGGCGTGTGGTGCAGCAGGTGACCGGCAAACTCAAATATCCTGTCATGGACCAGTTTCTGGGATGGCGTCTGAAAGAGCTTGTGAAGGAAGGTAAAGTGGAAAGTAAAGGAGAGCTGAAGACCATCCGTGATTTTGAAGTGAAATTACCAGGGGAAGACCCCGCAAACACTGCAACGGAATGATAAAAGTAACCGCTGTACAGCTCGTAGGTCAGGATGACCGGGGCACCAACTATCTATGGGATTGTACCCGCACCGGGGAGTTTATGCTTTGTTACCGTCATGCCGGCAGTAGCAGCGGTCAGCATTATCACACCGGTATCAGCGATAATAAAAACCCGGAGATCATGTTCCTGCTTACAGGTAAGGCGCTGATCCACTGGTGTCCGGTAGAAGGTGACGAAATTCAGACCACGGAAGTGGTCGCGCCTGCAAGAGTGGAGGTGCCTGTCAATATCTGGCATCAGCTGATTGCCGTTACCGATTGCTGTTTTATAGAGCTGAACTCCATGGACGATGTACAAAAAGACAGTGTGCGTGTATGGAGAACAGATTTTGAAAAAATGATTGTAGAAAAATAGTAAGTGTATTATACATGGATATGGAAAATATAACATCAGACGAATCGCTGCATAATATCACCCACGTGGGCGGTATGTATGAAAGCTGGTTTCTGGACTATGCATCCTACGTAATCCTGGAGCGGGCCGTGCCCAGCGTAGAAGACGGGTTAAAACCCGTTCAGCGCCGTATCCTTCACGCCATGAAAGAAATGGACGATGGCCGCTTCAACAAAGTGGCCAACGTGATTGGACAAACCATGCAGTACCATCCGCATGGTGATGCTTCCATCAGTGATGCTATCGTAAACTTAGGTCAGAAAGACCTGATGATTGAAACCCAGGGTAACTGGGGAGATGTGCGTACCGGTGATGATGCGGCAGCTGCCAGGTATATTGAGGCACGCCTTTCCAAATTTGCGCTGGATGTGGGCTTCAATCCCAAAACCACTGTATGGCAACAGAGCTATGATGGCCGTAAGAACGAGCCACTGGCACTGCCTATGAAGTTCCCGCTGCTGCTGGCACAGGGAGCGGAAGGTATCGCGGTAGGTTTATCCACCAAAATATTGCCTCACAATTTTATAGAGCTGATCGACGCTTCCATCAAATATCTCAAAGGCAAAAAATTTGAACTGTTTCCCGATTTTGCAACCGGAGGGATGGTCGATGTAGGCAACTACAATGATGGTAAACGCGGCGGTAAAGTAAGGGTAAGGGCGCATATTGAGGAGAAAGACAAGAAAACCCTGCTGATCAAGGATGTGCCCTATGGTGTGACTACCACACAGGTGATGGAGTCTATCGTAAAAGCCAACGATAGCGGCAAAATCAAAATCCGCAAAGTAGTAGACAATACTGCTGCTGATGTGGAAATCGAAGTGCAGCTGGCTCCCGGTATTTCCCCTGATATCACCATCGATGCATTGTATGCGTTCACCGACTGTGAAATCTCCATTTCACCCAACGCCTGTGTGATCGTTGAGGATAAACCACATTTCCTCACCGCCTCCGACCTGCTGAAAGCTTCAGCAGACTATACCAAAGACCTGCTGAAGCAGGAGCTGGAAATCAAACTGGCGGAACTGCAGGAAAAATGGCACTACACCTCTCTGGAAAAGATCTTCTTCGAAAAGCAGATCTACAAAGAGCTGGAACAGAAACACAAAGACTGGGAAACCGTACTGGCAGCCATAGACAAAGGATTCACCCCCTATAAGAAACAGCTGAAGCGTGAAATCACCCGCGAAGATATTGTGAAACTCACGGAGAAGCCTGTACGTCGTATCTACCGTTTGGATATCAACGAGCTGAATGAGCAGATCAAAGGGCTGGAAGCTGATATCAAACAGGTGAAAAACGACCTGCAAAATCTGGTAGACTACGCAGTAAACTACTATGAGGTTCTGTTGAAAAAATATGGTAAAGGCCGCGAACGCAAAACAGAAATCAAAACCTTTGATACCATTCAGGTACAACAGGTGGCCATCGCCAATGCCAAAATATATGTAAACCGTGCAGACGGCTTCATCGGTACCTCCCTGAAGAAAGATGAGTTTGTGGCGGACTGCTCCGACCTCGATAACATCATCGTATTCCGCCGGGATGGCAAGATGCTGGTGACCAAAGTAGCAGATAAAACCTTTGTTGGTAAGGATATCATCCACGTAGACGTATTCCGTAAGAACGATGAGCGTACTACCTACAATATGATTTATGTGGAAGGTAAAACAGGGGTGAGCTATGCCAAACGTTTTAATGTGACCGGTGTTACCCGTGATAAAGAATATGATCTCGCCCATAAAGGAGAGAAAAATTCGAAGGTGCATTATTTCTCTGCCAACCCCAACGGAGAAGCGGAAGTGGTGACCATCAAGCTGAGCCCCAACTGCTCTGCACGTAACAAGGAATTTGACCTCTTCTTCGAAACCATTGCCATCAAAGGACGTAACTCCATGGGCAACCAGGTGACCAAATACCCGATCCGCGGTGTCAAATTCAAGGAGAAAGGTGTGTCTACGCTCGCTGGCCAGAAGATCTGGTACGATGCAGAAACCGGCCGTCTGAATACGGAAGAAAGAGGTGTTTATATCGGCAGCTTTGAAGGGGAAGACAAGATCTTCGTGGCTTTCAAAAACGGCACTTATGAGCTGACCAACTATGAACTCACCAACCGCTACGAATCCAACGATGTAGTATACATCGAGAAGTTCAATCCGGAAAAGATCGTAACTGCCATCTACTTCGATGCCGATAAAAAACAGTTCAACGTAAAACGTTTCCGTATAGAAACCCAAACGCTGAACAATAAATTCCTTTTCATCAAGGAAGGCAATGGCAACTACCTCGAAATGGTGACCACTCATACACAGCCGATCGTATTGCTGAAGACCGGTAAAAAACGGAGCCCTGAAGAGGAAGAGATCGACCTCTCCGAGTTTGTGGAAATAACCGGTTGGAGAACAGTGGGTACCAGAATTGCAGGAGATGACCTGATCAGTGCTGAACTGCTGTCTGAAGATGAAGATCCGGACCCAAATGAAGAAGGACAGGTACAGGGAGAATTATTCTAAACACAGTAGATAAATAAAAAGCCCGAAGCGATTGCTTCGGGCTTTTTTATGGTTTCTTTTTTATGGGCTTTGTTTGTTTTTCCGGTTTGGCAGCATCTTCGGCCTGGAAGTCCTCAAGTGATTTAGGATTGGTCATGCTTTTCCTTTTCTGGTCAAGTGGTTGCGGAACCGGAGCGCCTTTTCCCAGCGGGATAGCGTCATGGAATATTTTATTGACATGTACCCATTTTCCTGCCTGCCATTTAAAGCCTTCATAGTCCATGTCTGACACATAGGTGTATTTTTTGGCTGGCTCATTGGTTTCAGACACGAGGTGATCATATACGATCATGTCCAGTTCCTTGTTGTAATTGAGCGTGGCGGTGCTTTCTTTTTTGTATTCCAGGATAAAGCGGTTCCTGGTTGGCTTGGGTATAGAATCTTCCGCGAAGCTGAAGAAAGAGCCGCCAAAAACAGGTGTACCACTTTTGAAGGTGAGCATTTCTACCAGTTTTTTCTGGCTGCGTGGATTATTGGCATCCCAGCCGAAAAGGGTATAATATTCCTGGTTGAAATAATGACGCTGTACAATATTGTAGTACAAACAGCCGTACCAGGCTTTGTTGTTAGCGATGGTGTCGGTGTTGGTGGTATAATCTGATACATCAAACAGGGGGAACAGTTTCAGCTGACCATCGGGTGTATTCATCTGAATGGCACCATAGTGGCGGTAGAAGCCTGTTTCCCTTTCCAGGGCCCAGGAGAAAATCCGAAAGCTGCTGTCTTTGGGATAGAGTATAGACACTGTACGCAGGGAATCGAATGGAAACCGGAAGGAGTAAGGGGTTTTGAGTGACCTTACGAGGGTAGGGATAAACTGTTCGACAGCTGCTTCCCTGCCGGCATCGCCTTTACCGGCGAATATGTTTTGGCTAAGCTGTTGTAGGGTATCCTGGCCTTTTAGCAGCCGGGCGTAACCGTTTGCATCCGGTTTTTGTGCCCATAAGCTACATAATGGTACCAGGAAAAACAGTGACAGTATTAAATTTTTTACCATATCTATTATACGGTTCTGACTTAAAATTATTGTATAGCCTGAGCGAACTGCAGCAGGCTTTCATATCTTTTGTCGATGAGCGGATGAGGGAAAGGAATGTCTGGCAGGGTGGAGGCAATGAAAACGGTTTGCATACCGGCGCTTTTGCCAAATTGCATATCACTGAGTGTGTTACCTACCATGACAGACTGCCGGAAGTCTGTTTCCGGAAAATCATGTCGTGCCTGAAAAGCCATACCTGTAGCTGGTTTGCGACAGGGGCTGGTACTATCAAGATCGGGGCAGAAATAGATCCTGTCTATACGTCCGCCATGTTGTATGATGGCGTCGAGCATATGATTATGTATTTCCTCCAGACCATTGATAGTAAGGAGGCCACGGCCAATGCAGCGTTGGTTGGTGACGATAAAGATCCGTTCGAAGTGCCTGGCCAGCAGTGGCATAGCTTCCAGCACGCCTTCGCTGAAATGGAACATACCTGTGTTTAAAACATACCCGTCTTTAATCTCTTCATTGATAACACCGTCCCGGTCCAGAAAGAGGTACATACTTATAGTTTAGTAAAATGATGGATCGCTTTTGAATAATCTTCGGGAATACCAATATCGATGAAATAGGTATCGCTGATATGGCCGTTGATCTGTCCTGCTGCGGCCTGCGGCTCGAGTACGGCCTGTTCGAATGAAAATTTTACAGGCAGTGATAAACTATTCAGGAAGCTGGCGCTGGTGAAGTAGATACCACCGTTAATCAGTCCCTGGTCGCAGTGCTGTTTTTCCCTGAAGGCGAGTATTTTATTTTGAGGGCCCAGTTCTATGCTGCCATATCGGTCAAACTGCTGCATGGGTTTGAGTGCAAGCGTGAGCGGACAGTGCTGTGTGGCGTTGAAGGCAGCCATAGCCTGGAGCTCCACATCAAAAAAAGTGTCGCCGTTCACGATAAATACTTTATCACCTTCCAGCAGGGGCAGCGCGTGTACGATACCGCCTCCGGTGCCTAATGGCTCCTGCTCTACGCTGAAGGATACACGTAGCGGGAGTGGTGTTTGCCGGCACCAGCTGATTACCTGTTCTGACAGGTAGCCCAGGGAAAGGACTACATGTTCTATCCCTTGCTGATGCAGATATTGTAACAGAAAATAGAGGAAAGGTTTGTCGCCGATGGGCGCCATGCATTTAGGTTTATCGGCTACGGCGCTGCGCAGGCGGGTGCCCAGGCCGCCGGCCAATACGATACACTCAGTACTCATTCGCCGAACAGATTGTTTTCCACTAGTTCACAGATGATATGACCTACCGTGATGTGGGCTTCCTGGATACGGGGAGTATCTGTTGAAGGCACATTGATCAGGTAGTCGCTGCCGTCTTTCATTTTTCCGCCGGTGGCGCCGGTCAGGCTGACGATGAGCATGCCTTTTTCTTTGGCCACTTTTATGGCTTCTAGGATGTTGGCGGAGTTGCCGGAGGTAGAGAGGGCAACGAGTACATCGCCTTCACGGCCTATGCCTCTGAGCATACGGGCATATACTTGATCATAGCCATAGTCGTTGCCTACAGCTGTGAGATAGGATGTGTTGCAGTGGAGTGCTTCGGCGTAGAGCGGTTCACGGTCCTTATAGAAGCGGCCGGAGAATTCTGCAGCCAGATGCTGGGCGTCGGCAGCGCTGCCACCATTGCCGCAGAAAAGCACTTTATTGCCTTTTTTCAGACTGAGGCCTATCAGCTCTGCAACCTGTTCTATTGTACTTAACAGCCTTTCATCCTGACAGATGGCCTCTTTCACAGCAATGCTTTCCCGGATGGTATTGGCGATTTTAGTTTTCATAATGATACTTTTTAAGGTCACATACTCCAGGTTTGAATACCATGGTGGGTGAAGGTATAACGTTTTACATCACCACCAAAGCCGCTGAGTGCGTCTACTACTGCAAAACGGGTGTTTTTGGGGCAGTAGAAGATCATAAAGCCGCCACCACCGGCACCGGAGATTTTCCCACCGCTGGCGCCTGCTTTACGGGCTGCGTTGTAGATCTCGTCCAGCTGGGGATTGGTGATACCTTTGGCCATCTGTTTTTTGTATTCAAAGCCGTAATTGAGAATTTCCCCTATTTTATCGATGGTCCCACGCAGGAGGGCTTCTTTCATCATGACGGCCTGTTCTTTCAGGTGGTGCATGGCTGCGATGGAATCATCGTTTTTGTCGGTCACATTTTTCTGTTGTTCGGAGATAATGGTGGAAGACAGGCGGCTGGTAGAGGTGTAAAACAGTACCAGGTTGTTTTCCAGCTCATGGAGATGCACTTCTTTAATACGCAATGGGTTGACGATCACTTTATCATCTCCATAAAACTCCATAAAATTAACACCGCCGAAAGTAGCAGCATATTGGTCTTGCTTGCCACCGGCCTGCTTCAGGTCTTCCCTTTCAATAGAATAGGCGAGGTGGGCCAAATCGTATTCTCCGAGCGGTAATTTGAGCCATTCTGCAAAGGCGCCCAGCACGGCCACTACCAGCGTAGAGGAGGTACCCAGGCCGGAGCCTGGAGGAGCGTCCACATAGGTGGTGAGTTTAAATCCGGAAGAAGGGAGACCGCCATAGTCCTGGTGTACCCTGTTGATCACTCCTTTGAGAATGTCCAGCTTGCCATCTAACGGTAGCGGGTATACGGCATCGTAGGACAGTTGTTCTTTTCTGTCGGCAGATTCAAAAACGATTTTTCCATCAGGCAGCGGTTCTATGGAAGCGCGTGCATAGAGGGAGATTGTGGCATTGAGGATGGCGCCGCCATAGAGATCGGAATACGGACTAACGTCTGTACCACCACCGGCAAGGCCTATACGTAATGGTGCTTTACTTCTGTAGATCAATGTTGTATATTTTTAGCTGCTGGCAGCTGTTTTTAGCTTCTTCATTGCTCCGCTAATGTATGAATTTCTTTAGCGAGGCGGGACCAGGAGTATTTTAATTTTTCCTGTTGCAGCGCTGCGGTCATGTCTGCTTCCCGGTTATCCATAAAATATTTTTCAATGGCTTCAGCAATGGAAGCGGGGTCTGGCTCGCATTGGAAGCCCACTACGCCATCGGGTACCATTTCCAGCAGGCCGCCTACACGAGTCACCACCATGGGTTTCTCAAAGTGGTAGGCTATCTGTGAAATACCGCTCTGAGTGGCGCTTTTGTAAGGCTGTACCACCAGATCGGCGGCGCAGAAATAGTTTTTTACCGCATCCGTAGGGATGAAGTCGGTATGCATAAGCACACGGTCGCCCAGTTGCAGCTCCTGCAGCAGTTGCTCGTAGGGGGCTGCATCTTCATAGTACTCTCCGGCCACGATTGCATGTACATCGAGCTTTTTCATCCGTTCGTCGGCCATAGCTTTCAGCAGGAGGTCCAGCCCCTTATACTGGCGGATAAAGCCAAAGAAAAGGATGTATCGTTTGCCTGGCTGTAGGTTAAGCCGGGTGCGGGCTTCCTCTTTGGATATGGGTGTACCGTAGTTGTCGTATATCGGATGAGGAATCAGCGAAGCTTTTTTGTGTGGCTCAAATACCCTAAGGTCGTCGAGCACAGACTGGCTCATGGCGATGAAGGCATCTACCGGCTTGAGGAAATACCTGGTGAAGGCCACGTCGCCGGGGCGTTTCTCGTGAGGTACTACGTTGTCGAGCACAGCGATTACTTTCGTATTGCCGCGTTTGCCCAGCCGCAGGATGCTTCCCAGAGAAGGACCCATTACGGGCAGCCAGTATTTGGAGATAATAATATCGGGTTTCATTTTCCGTATCCTGCGCCCTACCATGAGCCAGTTAAGCGGATTGACGGAATTGATCAGTCTGGTGATCCGCAGGTGTTTGGGAGGAGGATCAGTGGAGTACTGGCTTTTGCCGGGAAACAGGAAGCCGGGATATTGCACGGTAAAAGTGAATATTTCCACGTCATCCGTCAGCTGCAGCTCTTCTGCCAGTCGTTCATTATAAGCAGCCAGCCCACCCCGGAAAGGATAGGCTGTGCCGACTATGAGTATTTTCTTTTTGGTCTGGGCCATTTAAAAAAATTACGAATTATCAACTTGATTTATCCAATCTTGCTTCCACGAGGTAAGCATTCCTTTCTGGAGCATTGCGGGTGACCAGTTCTCCGATAAAGCCGGTGAGGAACAGTTGGGAACCGATGATCATGAACAGGAGGGCCAGGTAGAAGATAGGCCTGTCTGTCATGTTATATTGATCCTGGAAGATTTTCGCAAAGGCCAGGTAAAAGGCGATGATAAAACCAAAGAAGAAAAAGAGGGATCCCAGGGCACCGAAGAGGTGCATAGGGCGTTTCCCGAACTTGCTGATGAACATGATGGAAGCCAGGTCGAGGAATCCGTTGACGAAGCGTTCCAATCCGAATTTGCTGACACCGTATTTGCGTGACCGGTGTTCCACTACTTTCTCCCCGATATTTCGGAAACCGTTCCATTTGGCGATAACAGGGATATAGCGGTGCATTTCACCGTATACTTCTATAGACTTCACCACTTTTTTGCGATAGGATTTGAGGCCGCAGTTCATGTCGTGCAGCTTCACGCCACTCATGCGGGTAGTGGTGTAGTTGTATAGTTTGGAAGGCAGATTTTTGGTCAGCGTATTATCGTAACGTTTCTTTTTCCAGCCGCTCACCAGATCATAGCGGTCTTCCACTATCATGCGGTACAGTTCAGGAATTTCATCCGGACTGTCCTGCAGGTCGGCATCCATGGTGATGACTACATCGCCCTGGGCAGCACTGAAGCCTTCGTTGAGGGCGGCGGATTTACCATAGTTGCGCTGAAACTTGATGCCTTTGATATGGTGGTTCTTAGCGGCCAGCTGTTGTATCACCTCCCAGGAATCGTCGGTGCTACCGTCATCCACCATCCATACTTCGTAGGTGAAGCGGTGCTCCTGCATCACCCTTTCAATCCAGGCGGCCAATTCAGGAAGTGATTCTTCTTCGTTTTTTAAAGGAACGATTACGGATATGTTCATCTTAATAGAATAGTATTATATATGTTGCTGCTCTGGTGCCTTTTTACGAAGGATGAGCGATATGATCGCAGATATAGCGAAATAAAAAGTGACTGACTTGAGATAATCCATCAGGGATTTGGCAATAGTTACAGAGAAATCGGTGGCATTGATGCTGTCCAGCTGTTTATCAATTTCCTCCTGAGGAGCTTTCATGCGGGTCAGGATTCTTTCTGTCATTCCCAGTGTGTGTTCTTTCAATGTTTCGGACAGGTGCGGATCGATCAGTTTGTACAGAATAAATTGGTATACTGATACCATTAACAAACCGATCACAAAAGTGGTGAACACAGGCTTGATCAATTCCTTGAAGCCAATGTATCCTCCGATTTGTTTTTTGCGTTCTTTTCCAGCCAGTACGCCGAAGACAATAAACAGTACCAGCTGACAAACGCCGTTCCACCAGGCAAACAGCACGTCGGAGCCAGCTACCCAGGAAATAACATTCAAAAGAATAAGGACTAAACCGGATACAATCCCCCATTTAATACCGGGATTCGATGATTGTTGCATAAAGGTTATTTATTGACATGAAAAATAGGACCGTTCACAGTAGCAATTACTTTGCCCTTCAGTACGCTGCCAATATAAGCCGAATTTTTTGATCTGGAAGCGATATGCTCCCGGGTAAATGTCCATTCGACTGCCGGATCGAAGATGGTGAGGTTGGCGGCGGCGCCGTCCTGGATGGCTGGCAGCGGCTGTTTAAAGATAGCACGGGGCTTTTCAGTAAGCATGGCAATCAATTGTTCGAGTGGCAACTGGGGCAGGTATTGCCTGATAACGCCAAAGCTGCTTTCCAGGCCGATCATGCCATTTTTGGCGTATTCAAACTCCACTTGTTTGGCATCCCATTCATGTGGCATGTGGTGGCTGGCAAAGCAGTCGATAGTGCCGTGTAAAATGGCTTCCTGAATAGCTTTCACATCGTCTTCGCTGCGCAGGGGCGGATTAACTTTCAGATGGGCATCATAGTTTACCAGCAGCGCATCAGTGAGCGACAGGTGGTAAGGGGCTACAGAGCAGGTAACTTTTATGCCGGCTGCTTTGGCGGCTGCAATCAGTTCCACGGATTTGCGGGTGCTCACGCCGGTGATATGTATACGGGAATCGGCATATTTGGCCAGTTCCAGGTCTCGTTGTATGATCAATTCTTCTGCCAGGGCTGGTTTTCCGGGCATACCCAGCAGCGTGGAATAGATGCCTTCATGCATAAGGCCATGAGCTGAGATACTTTGGTCGTCGGGCAACTGGATAAGGGTGCCATCGAAGGCCTTGATATATTGTAAAGCTTTTAGCAGCAGGCCGGGAGACTGAATGGGGCGGAGTCCATCTGAAAAGGCGACTGCGCCGGTTTGCTGCATTTCATACATCTCAGCGAGGCCTGTCCCTTCAAGGTTTTTGGTGACGGCGCCAATTGGAAGCACAGTGGCGGCGGCATGGCGGGTTTTGCTCAGCACATATTCTATCTGTGGTTTGGTATGCAGTGCCGGCTGCGTATTGGGCACTACCATCACGGTGGTGTATCCTCCGGTGGCAGCAGCCTTTACACCGGTATACAGATCTTCCTTGTGTTCCAGTCCGGGATCGCAGAAATGAGCGAAAATGTCCATCCAGCCCGCAGATACATGCAGATTTTCACCTGAGATCACTGTTGCACGCGCATCTTCCAGGTTATCACCTACCTGCTGAATGATGCCGTTTTGAATGGAAATGTCTTTTTGCTGCCCGTGAAAAGGGGAGGAAGGCGCTATAACCTTTACGTTTTTGAGTAATATGTGCATGCTTTACGTTCTATGTCTGTATCAAAACCAGTCCAAAAAATACCGGGGCAAATGTAACATAAAACTGTTAATTGTTGAAGTGCCTTCTGTCGCCCTTTTCACGCTTTTTGTTCAGGTTGGTATGATAATTGAAAACAGAGGGGTAGCAGATCAAAATAACTGAAGATGAATGATTATCTCACTAACCTCGTCACACGTATATGCGACCGCTCGGACCAGTTAAATAACGCCCCAACAATCGGCTGGCAGGCCCTCCGGGAAGCTGAACAACTAGCCAACCATGCATATATTCCGATTCTGTATCAGTACATTCAGACAGAAACCGATAAAGAAAAACGCCGCGCCGCCGGTTATATCATTATCCAGCTTTCCAGAAATACCAATGATCCGGAAGTAATCCGTTTTATGCTGGACCGCCTGCGGATCGAGCAGGATGCCGATATGATCACCGCTATTCAGCAAGACATGGAACGCGGCCTGCCTATCCCGGGTTACATGAATCTGGAACCTTTACTCAACAATACTTTATCTCTCAATAATAATGTACGCCGTTCCGCTTTGCTGGCTTTAAGAGGTAGCCACAATCCTCAGGTAGAAGATTGGGCCCTGGATTTGTTGAAACGAACTGTAAATGAATATGATATATATTATATAATATTTCTGTTGCATAAAGTTGCCACCCGCAAAAGCCTGCCGGCACTGAAGCGGTTGCTGGAACATCCCCGTCAGGATGTAAAAGGACTGGCTTTTGCGACTATCGCCGACATAGAAAAGGAAAAAGAAGCCATGTTTTATGCCCGGTGCCTGCTCCGTGGACAGCTTAAATTTGAAGCGATGGAAGCTATTTATAAATATGCCGACGAAAGCGCCATCCAGGCTGTCATCGCCCGCATCACTGAACTGTTATCCAAAAGACGCAGCAGTCCCCGGCTCTCCCTGGAAACCTTCAAAAATGGTTTTACAGACCTGATGCTGGGAATGGAATTTCTCTTCCGCTTCCGTACTGCCAAGAGTGAGGTGAAAAAAACATTTTCCTGGATTACGGAAAAAAGAGCCGACTACCTGCTTCCCGAAGAAAGGGAATGGATACAGCGTAACCTTGTCAACGGATAGGTCGCTTTTATCCGGCTATTTCTCCGCATAACTCCCTTTCAGGTGGTGTTTACCCCTTAATTCTTTACATTTGGAAACTTAAAATGTAAGGATGAAAAGAGGATTGTTATTGCTTTTGACAGGTTGTATGGCAGGTGGGATACAGTTTTCCTATGCTCAGCAACAAACGTACACTATGGCGCAGGCTACCAACGGACTTCGTGCGGAGCTGGCGCCGGAAAGATTAAAACAATTTGAATGGGTGCCCGGTGAAAATGCCTACACCAGAGTAGTAGCTGTCAATGGCAGCCAGGCATGGGTAAAATACAGCGTGCTGGGAGGAAAAGCCCTGCCCGCCACAGACACGTTACTTACCCTGTCTTCCCTCAATCAGCAACTCGCTTTCACAAAGCCTATACGGACATTGCCAGCACTACACTGGCTGGATAACAACTCGGCCTGGTTCAGCATCGGCAATATCCTGTTTACCGGAAAACCGGAAAATGGCAGGATGACTTTCGAGGCATGGTGTACCTTGCCCGCCGGCGCCGAAAATATAACCGTCAACAGCCAAAGCCGCCAGATTGCGTATACGGTGAACAATAATCTTTTCCTGCGTACCGCAGATGGAAAGGAACAGGCTATCACCCGGGATGAAGATATCAATATCGTCAACGGGAAAAGTGTGCACCGCGATGAGTTTGGTATCGACAAAGGGATCTTCTTCTCCCCCAAAGGTGACCTCGTAGCCTTCTACCGCATGGACCAGCGTATGGTCAATGACTATCGGATCATGGACTGGTCAGTAACCCCGGCACATGCCAATGTTATCAAATATCCCATGGCAGGTGGTAAATCCCATGAAGTAACATTGGGCGTGTATCAGCCTTCCACCCAAAAAACTGTTTTCCTGAAAACCAGTGGAGAAGCGGATCATTATCTTACCTGCGTTACCTGGGCCCCCGACCAGCAATCGGTATATGTGGCATTGCTGAACAGGGACCAGAACCACTTATGGCTTAATCAATACAGTGCCAGCACCGGAGAACTGATCAAAACACTTTTTGAAGAAACAGACCGTAAATATGTACATCCGTCTCACCCACTGAGCTTTGTGCCTGGTAAGCCAGACCAGTTTATCTGGTGGAGTGACCGTGACGGCTATACGCACCTATACCTGTACAATACTTCCGGTAAGCTGCAAAAACAGCTGACCAAAGGAGCCTGGGTCGTGAATGAGTTGCAGGGTTATCATACGGCCTCCAATGAAGTGGTCATCACTGCAGCTAAGGAAAGCCCTATGGAAAAACATGTGTATGCTGTCAATCTCCAATCAGCTGCACAGCGCCGCCTGGACAAGGCTGCCGGCTGGCATGATACACAGGTGAGCAGCAACGGCGATTATGTACTGGATGCCTACAGCTCTAAAGATATGCCTTCAGCAGCCGTTATCACTGCGCTTAACGGCAAATATGAAGAAACCATCCTGCAGGCGGCAGATCCGTTGAAAAATTTCAAGCGTCCTGAAATCCGCCAGGTGACACTGAAAGCAGACGACGGCACTCCGCTTTATGGTAAACTGATACTGCCGGTGAGCTTTGACAGTACCCGTCAGTATCCGGTGATCGTGTATCTCTACAACGGTCCGAACGTACAACTGATCCGTAATACTTTCCCCTATAGCGGCAACCTCTGGTATGAATACATGGCCCAGCGCGGATATATCGTATTTACGATGGATGGCCGTGGCAGCGCCAATCGCGGAATGGCCTTTGAACAGGCTACCTTCCGCCAATTGGGTACTGTAGAAATGAATGACCAGCTGCAGGGTGTGGCTTATCTCAAATCACTTCCTTATGTGAACCAGCAGAAAATGGGTGTTCATGGATGGAGCTTCGGCGGTTTTATGACTACCTCACTGATGCTGCGCCACCCGGGCGTATTCCAGGCAGCTGTGGCTGGTGGTCCGGTGATAGACTGGAGTATGTATGAAGTGATGTATACCGAGCGTTATATGGATACTCCGCAACAAAATCCGGAAGGATATGCCAATTCCAATCTGCTGACCCAAACCAAAAATCTGCAGGGGCATCTGATGCTGATACATGGTACCAATGATGATGTAGTAGTATGGCAACATTCCATCGACTTCCTGAAAGCCTGTGTGGACAATGAAGTACAGGTAGATTACTTTGTGTATCCCGGTCATCTGCACAATGTGCTGGGTAAAGACAGGGTACATCTGATGCAGAAGATCACAGATTATTTTGATGCGCACCTGAAATAGGCGTATAAAGCAATAAAACGAGAAAAGACGCAAGAGACTTCAGGAAAGCCTTTTGCGTCTTTTCTCGTTTTAAGTTTTTTCGTTGGCTGTATTACATATCTCCTGTTTTCGGGTTTTTAAAGGCTCCCGGGACATATACGATTTCTGAAAAAATACTGGTGCAGGATTCGCCCAGCGGAGACTGGGAAGAAAAGCCTATGCTTACCGGTCCTTTGGGAACGAAGTTCACCAGGCGTATTGCTTCCCAGCTCTGGCCATTCGGAGAATAAAAGAGTCCGTACAAATTACCGGATTTTGCAAGCCGGAAATACACTTCATTTTTTGTAGTCACGGCATTGTTGCTGTCGTCGGTGTAGGTATTGGTAACACCAGAGCAAACAGAGAGTGTACCATACTGGCTGTTTTCGAAGAGGAATTTGATATACTGGGTAGAATCTACCATTACATAGATGGCTCCGCCGTCGTACATCTTTTTAAAATCCACCTTTATTTTGGCCGTCAGCACAAAGTCTCTATCCGGCTTGAAAACGAGGATAGGAGCGGTGGCGATGTTATAGCCGCCGCCAGGATAATTGTAAAAATCAGTGCCCTGTGTTGCAGTGATGGATAGTCCTTCGGGGGTGACTTCAAAGTCTTTCGGTTGATTGATCCAGGTGCAGGGATGTGGTATGCCTTTGATCCGCACGCTGTCTGCGGGAGCTGCTACAGCGCTGAAAAAAAAGAGGACCAGGCTGCCGAGTACAAAAAGTTTTTTTTTCACTATCGTGGGTTTAAAATAAATACTGGTGCCTAATATATAAACTAAATAATAAGGAAACGATAAAACTACAGGGAGGGTAAAAAACAATAACCTGGCAGGTGTCTGCCAGGTTATTGAGTGGAAATGATTAATACTGTTACTGTGCTACAGTATTACCATCAGCATTTACTACAATTGTCTGTACAACACCATTCTGGATAACGCGAACAGTATAACAATCGCTGCCATCCCTGCATTTCATGCTGGTGATATCGTACAGGTTTGAACCGTAGGTGTTTTTAAGATTACTCACGATGTTGGAAGGAATAAAATCTTCCATTACTGGCAGGGCTGCCTGTGGATACCACATGGTGTTGTAGTTGGTGGTAGTGGTAGTAGGCATTTCCATTGGCATTCCTGTTTTTTTAGCCATTCTTTTTTCTGCCCTTGCTTCTTTTCTTTCTGCTCTTGCTTCCCGTTTTTCTTCTTTAGTTCTGTGGCGGTGAGCTGCGAGGCTGGTCTGGAACGGAACAACTGTAAACACTCCAATTCCTGTGGCTAACAGATAAATCATCATCTTTTTCATAATCTTAAGATTTTTGTAGATGAATGGATTTTAGGTAACCTAAAGTTCGGCCATTTGTACGGAATAAAGGTCAAAATCCTTGCCCGGTAAGGATTTGACGGTAGAGTAGGGTTTGTTGCGAAAGGCATTGCAGGACTTAAGTCCCATTGGATGAGGGAGCTATAGCCGGATGGTAAATTTTAACATTCATTAAACAGGAACTGTGATGAATTATGATGATAGATGATTCTCCTGATCTTATTTTTCTTTGATCAGTTTTCGGAGGGTGGGGAGTATATGTGCAGCAAAACGTTCCATGCCTACGTCTGTAGGATGTACGCCGTCTACTGTTCCTTCGTGGTCTTCCCCGAGAAAGCCTTCTCCGCCCAGGTAGTGAAGGTTTTTGATACCGGCTTTGAGAAGTTCATCATAGGCTTTTCTGAGCTCTGCCCGCTTACGAAATACAATATCGCGGACATCTTTTTCAAAATAGCCATGTTCGTACATGTAGTTTTCTACGAGGAGTATAGGTGTTTGTGGTTTGCAGGTGCGTAGCTGCTGTACGAGTTTAACAGCTCTTTCATGTATCTGTTCGGGCACGGTATTCGGATTACAATCGATAACAATCAGTGATGGGTCTGTTTCGCAGATAGCTTCGCCCACAGCGGATTCAAACATACCGTTACCGCTGAAGCCGAGGTTGATAATCGGGCGTTGCAGTTGGCGAACAAGTATGTTGGTGTAAGCCATACCGGGTCTGGTAGCGCATCCGCCCTGTGCGATACTGCTGCCGTAGTATACTATTGGCTTTTTATCGGGCAGGAGTGTTTGTTGGGGTTTTTCGATGGAAGCGCCGGTGTTCACTCCGATAGACAGAGAATCTACTCCATCATAGAGCGGAAGGAAAAGCAGGTATTCGCGCCAGGTGGCTTCGCCGTTTTTGAGCAGAGTACGTTCGGAGCGGTTGCTGTTGTCGGGGATGGCACTGTTGACAAACTGCCATTTGTTATTGACGAGGGCGTAGAGGTCGAGGCCTCTGATACCGGTAGCAGTCATGTGGTTCATGGAGGTGTTGTTCAGCACTTTCCATCTGGCTCCAATAGTGGTGGCGTTGGAGCGGAAACGTACAGCGATGCCGGCAGCATTGCGGCTAAGTGCCCATACGGCGGGTCTGACGGTTGACTCAAATCTGGCTGGCAGCCGGTTGTAGTTATGTTCCTGATGGTATTTACCGATCAGGGGAAATTCCATGGCATCGTGATAATCAAGGGGAGCCGGTGAGGGTGATTGTGCAAACAGGCGACTGCAGCATAACAGCAGTACCATCAGGGATAGCATCGTTTTATTCATAGTACGTGTAATTAGTTAGCAGCAGACAAGATACAGGGATTTTGAGATAAATGCACTTTTTCGGGTTTTACGCAAACGCTTGCGCGGATAACGCAAGCGTTTGCGTATGCAGAATGTAAAAAGAATTCTCTAAAATAGTGGTGCAATTATAGAAAATAGATTTTAGCTCGAAAAGCAGCAATTACAGAACAGCGAACAATGAGGTCGATTAGCCTGTGCCACGGTATCCTGCTGTGGCAAGGTTATCGCCAAGGTTAACCCATATTACCGGTTATGTATAACCAGTTGTGACTCCATGATCATATTCGTATAATCATTCAGTGCATGTTCACCATTCAGTAGTGACAGCAGCATGTTGGTGGCGGCCTGTCCCTGCTCGTAGGGAAATTGTTCTACTGAGGCAGCAGGAGGGAAAGCAGTATATCCGCTTACCGGCGTGTTGGCGTAAGATACGAAAGTAATGTCTTTGTTTATTTCCAGTTTTCTTTTGAGTGCGTATTGTACTGCGTCCATGGCTACATAGTCGTTGAAGGTAACAACGGCTGTCACTTTCCGTTTGAGGGAAAGGAGGTATTCCATGGCAGTGTCGGTACCGGCGGCGGTCAGGTCGGCATTGACGATCAGTTCGGGGTCGTATTTGAGCCGATGTTTGCGGAGAGCTTTGATATAGCCGGTAGCTCTTTCTTTGCTGGCTACCAGTTGTTCGGGACCATTGATCATGCCGATAACGCGGTGGCCTTTTTTCAGAAGAAAATCCACCGCCTGGATAGTACCGGACTCCAGGTTACAGGAGACAGTATGGATATTGGGCAGGTCGGGCACGCGGTCAAAGAATACAACCGGGATGCGCGCCTGTCGCAGCATTTCAAAATGTTCGTAATTGCGGGTGTTTTTTCCGATAGATACAATGCAGCCGTCTACACGGTGTTGTTTCATGCTCTGGATGATCTGTTTCTCTCTGGCTTCGTCATCATGCGACTGGCCCAGTAAAACAGTGTAGTTGTTGCTGTAGGCGGTATCTTCAATGCCGCTGATGGCACTGGAAAAAAAGGCTTCAGACAGTTCCGGAAGTAAAATGCCTATGGTGAAGGTTTTGCCCTGCTGGAAAAAAACTGCGGTCTGGTTGCGCTCATAATTCAGTTCGGCTGCCAGGGCTTTCACTCTGGCTTTAGTTCTCAACCCGATACTATGATGATCATGCAACGCTCTAGATACAGTAGATACAGAGATGTTAAGCCTTTTTGCAATTTCCTTTATCGTTGGTTGCCCCGAAGAAACCCCCTTTCTCATACATTTTCAGCAATTAATGGAAAATAGATACAGCAATATACGCCTGGTTGCCAAGTTACTGAGTTATTGTATAATATTAACTTTTTTTTATGGGTCCGTTCAACGGGTTGAATTTACAATGGTTAAATGGATATATGAGGAATTAAACCAATGCAATTGGATTAGAATTCTTTAATATCTCTTGTCTTCGGCCTGTTATTTGTTACTTTCGTGCATCCTCCATTGTACCTCTGCCAATTTTTATATATTAAATTTGTTAGATTAGTTTTATTTAAAATTCGTTTTATGAAGATTGAACATTTAGCCTTACCTGTGGCGCTGATCACCATCATGGCTTCCTGCTCTGCTCCTAAAAAATTAAGGGAGTCTGAAGCGCGTAACGCAAGATTGGACAGTCTTTACAGGGCAAGTGAAAGCCAACGTAAAAAATGTGAGGAAGATGCCGCCAGAGCCACTGCTGCTTACAAAGACAAGATGGAATCATTCCAGGACCAGCAGACACAGTTGAAAGCCAACAATTCCCAGATGCTGGAGCATCTGAAAGAGCTGTCTGTTATCTCCAGTTCTCAGGCTGAAAGTATCAAAAAATCTCTCGACAACATCGGCGCCAAAGACGCCTATATCAAGGATCTGCAGTCTGCCATTGCGCGTAAAGACTCTCTGAACATGCAGCTGGTAATGAACCTGAAAGGGGCTGTCGGCAACATGGATGATAAAGACATCAACATCAAGGTAGAAAAAGGTGTAGTATATATTGATATCTCTGACAAACTGCTGTTTAAGAGTGGTAGTTATGAGGTAGCTGACCGGGCAAAAGATGTACTGGGTAAAGTGGCCAAAGTACTGATCAACCAGCCGGACATTGAATTTATGGTGGAAGGCCATACGGACAATGTGCCTTACCGTCCGAATGTATTGCTTGACAACTGGGATCTGAGTGTGAAAAGAGCTACTTCAGTAGTACGTATCCTGCAGAACCAGTACCAGATACCTGCTGCGCGTATGACAGCTGCGGGTAGAGGCGAAAATGTACCTGTTGCTTCCAACGAAAGCGCTGAAGGCCGCGCTGCCAACCGCAGAACAAGAATTGTTATTCTGCCGCAGCTCGACCAGTTCTTTAAATTACTGGAAAAACCAGCTAACTAAGCTGTAAGCGATAAAAGGCAAAGGAGTGAAGATATTATTATCTTCGCTCCTTTGTGTTTTTAGGATACGTTGCTAAAAATAAACCTGATACCCATGAGCGCACCTTTATTCTGTGACCCGGTAACCGGCGTCTGTGAAATCCCGGGGGCTGTTACTACATCTGTTTCAGCAGCTACTGCAGGGATGCCTGTTTCCAAACCCATAAAACTCATTTATTTTACGGATCCGATCTGCTCCACCTGCTGGGGCATTGAGCCGCAATGGCGCCGTTTAAAGCTGGAATATGGCCACTTACTGGAAATTCACTATCATATGGGAGGTTTGCTGCCCTCCTGGGAGGTGTATAATTCCGGTGGCATCAGTGGCCCTGCTGATGTAGCCCATCATTGGGAAGAAGTAAGCCACCATTATCAGATGCCCATTGATGGCAGCGTATGGCTGGAGGATCCGTTGGACTCATCCTATCCGCCATCTGTATGGTTCAAGGCGGCCCAGTTGCAGGATGAGACAAGGAGTATTATATTCCTGCGCAGACTGCGGGAGATGGTATTTATGGAAAAAAAGAATATCACCCGACAGGAACATGTGATGACTGCAGCGGCATATGCACAACTTGATCTGACAAAACTGGAACAGGATTTTAATCAGCAGGCGCAGCTGCTCTTTGAACAGGACCTTCAACTGGGCCGGCAAATGGGTGTAAGAGGATTTCCCTCCGTGTTCATGATCAATCAGGCTGGCCACAAGGAATTGGTGTATGGAGCCAAGCCATATAACGTATTTACCACTGCATTGCGTAAGCTATTGCCAGAGGCACTTCCACGTACCTATCTGAAAGAGCTGGACATCTTTTCCTATTTCCCTACATTGACAACCAAAGAATATGCGGTATTGCATGATATGACATTTGAAACCGCGTGGACACAACTTGAAAGCTTCCGGCAGCAACAACAGTTATCGGCTGTAAAAGCTGGTGGAGGGGAGCTGTGGCGGCGAAGTTATCTGGGTATCTGAGGCAATGGATTTTTGGAGCCTTTCCTGCCATAAGAGTAGGAAAGGCTGAACATAAAGTATTGCGAGAGATTGGTTGTTTGTAATGTTTCGCGGAAGGTATTGCCATAATAGGCCTGAATACTTTTGTTTTGGTGCAGGAGGTCAAATGCAAAGAATTTGGCTAATAAGGACTTGTTATGCAGAAAGCTCCTGCCAACCCAGCCATTAAAAAGTGTAAAATGTGCGCGGGCTTCGGTGTTGTTGGTGTAGTTAACATTGGTGCCTATATTAAAATCCAGGGGAAGCCATGCGTTTACATTCAGGCCCATGGTGTATTGTATGTAGTCGTTGTAGTCATTATTTTGCAGCGAATACATGTTGCCCTTATAATCCATGATCGCTTTGCCGCTTATTTCCAGCATTTTTTTCCAGGTAAAAGAGACACCTACTGATTGAAGGAAAGAAAACTTTTTGCTGACATTATCCAGATTGTTAAACTTTGTCATAGCCCTTGAGTAATCAAAGGCGTTGCTATAGTTGATAGTTAATCCGGGTTTTTTGAGCCGCCATCCAAAGATTATATTGTTGAGTGCACCCCAGTTACCTGATACATTGATAGGCATGCTTACCTGCCTGCCGATTGAATCGGTGAAAACTGTTGTGGAGAATGCGTTCCGATAATGTCTTATTTCCATGGCATCTGCAAATACTTCCCCCCTGATACTGTTGGAGAAGTAAGAGAAGAGCAGTGAATTGATGAAACTGTTGATTAAATCGGGATTACCCAGTTGCACATACAGGGGATTGCTGTTGTTGTTGATCGGCCATAGCTGTTTGGGTTCTACTGGTATGGTCATGCCACTATAACTGACGTTTAGCGTTTTGTAAGGATCTATTTTTACCACTGCTGTTAAGGCATGGTCTACGTAAGTAGTCTGGTTGGTAAATTTCTGGTGACTGGTAAAGTTGTCACTGTTCATGTTATTGAGAGATAGTCCTGCTGCACCTATCACCATTAATTTCCCCTTGTTGTAGGTGAGGGATGGTTTGACAAGGTGGTTGGTGACTTTACTGTTAAAGCAGTAAGTCAGGGAATCATTACGCAAATAACCGTGTATGATATCGCTGAAGTCTGAAGTGTTCTGGCGGTTATTGGTGTTATAATCCCTTAGTACGTAGTTGACTGATGCCATCCAGTTTTTACCTATCGGTTCACTGTAGCTGGCTCCGAGTACAAGCTGAATAATATCATTTTTGGGACTGACTTTCTGATTAAGGGAGTCGGCTGCGGTAAAAGGACTGAAAATGTTGTTGTTATTGATATTAAGCTGGTAGCTATATAACCAGCTTTGTCTGAATTCTCCATGGAAGGCAAGCACACGTCCTGTTCTCCCGAATTTATGGGAGTAGTCAACCATAGTTTCGAGTGTTTTGTTAATGGCGCTGTCGTTGTTGCTGAGTGTTCCGGCGTTTAATGTGTTCATGCGGGAGCCGGTGGTGTTGTAGCTGCGTGTATTGTGTTGTTCCTGTCTTTCCCGTTCAACAATAGCAGTTATTGTAATTTTATTGTTTACATCAGGTTGAATGTCGAGAAAAAAATTCCCGCCGGTACGTTTGAAATTTTGGTGCTTCAGGTTGTTGCTATGATAGAATGTGCTGCTGTCCTGGAAGATGTTTTCGCGTTGTTGCAGCTCATTGGCAGTGATATCCTGTTCCTGGTGTTTGAGGTTGACAGCGAGTTTAATTTTTTTGTTGACTTCCATTGTGGTAAAGGTGCCAATGTTCAGGATTTTGTTGATGCCTTGCTGGTTGTTGCCCAGGAAATTAACTGAATAGTTTGTGTTGGCATCACTGAGTGTATTGTTGTTGTTGGCCAGTATATCTCCCAATACGGTGATTTTTTTTCGGAACATGTTGAAGGTAGTGTTGGCGTTGTATCGGTCATGAGTGCCGTATCCGCCGGCAACACTGCCGCGGACACCTTTTCTCATTTCCGCCTTAACAATAATGTTCAGCACTTTTTCATTTCTACCAGGTTCTGTCATGCCTGAGAGATTTTTTTTGTCGGAGATCTGAATTTTATCTGCCAGGTCAGCTTTGAGTATTTCCATGAGGCGTTTAGCGCTGTTCATATTCTGAAGTACAGAGCGGCCGTCGATGAACAGTTCCTTGATGGGTGAGCCGAGGTAAGACAGGTTACCGTTTTCATCCATCGTGAGACCTGGAATTTTTTCAATGAGGTTGTGCATATTGGCATTGGGCAATGTGGGCAGATCACTGGCGCTGAATTCAATGGTGTCTTTGCGAATGGCCATTAGTGGCCTGTCAGCTTTTACTTCCACTCTGCTGAGGCTGATACTGGGTGAGAGCTGAATAAAGTTGAATGCCAGTGTACGTGTTCTGGTAGTGATTTCTACAGGAATCATCTCTGTTCTGTTTCCCATAAAACTCACCAGTAATCTATAGAAACCAATAGGCACATTATTGATAAGAAAATTGCCATGTTCATCTGAAATTGTCTGGGCTTTTATTCTGGCTTTTTCATCATACAATAATATGGTTGCGCCGGAAAGGGTTGTCCTGGTATCTTTCTGGTAAACTGTCCCCTTAATCGCATGTTGCGCGCTAAGAGGCAGATAGAAACAACAACAAAGTGGAAAGAAGATTAAATAGCGTATGATCTGGTTGAATTTGGTTACTGGATCGCGCATCAGTTTTTCAAGTAGGTTAATATATCTGCAAGCTGCAGATTCATTTCTTTTCTTTCACAATGCTAAGCAGATAACAGGAGGAATTTGTTAAACAGATGTAAATGTTGAAAATTTTTATATTATTTATGATTGGTTATCAATTTGATAGAAACTTTGTCAAACGTTAATCAAGTGTTAATGGCTCGGCGTTAACGCTCGTTGAATACAGGAAGGATAAGGATTTGAGGCTTTGAGCGATAATTGTTTTGTCTGTAACTTCGCGCAGATAAAGGTAAGCAACGGCAATGAAAAAACAATATACCTATTTCGAAGATGTTAGAAAGATCAGAATTAAAGATAATGATCACACTTTGCAAAAGATATGGGCTATAGGAGGACAGAACGGATGGTATTATGGCAACTGGATGTGGCAGTTACGGGGGTACCTGGACGAGCTGGCAGGTGGACCAGGACTCAGGCGGGGAAGGAGACATTCTTCTGAATTGGTGGAAGGCGACTATCTGGATGTATGGAGAGTTGCAGTAGCAGACAAAACGGGCAGAAGATTATTGTTACAGGCTGAAATGAAACTACCGGGGGAAGCCTGGCTCGAATTCACCATAAAGGAAGATATACTGGTACAGACTGCTTCCTTTCACGCATATGGTTTAGCAGGAAAATTGTATTGGTATCTGATGTTGCCCTTTCATGGATTTATATTTCCGGGCATGATCCGCAAACTGATTTAAACTGTTTTATTATGGATATCAAAAAGGAAATCGTCAAAACATTGAAGGATCTTTTACTGAAATCCAATGCACATGTCAATTTCGCTGCTGCTGTCAAAGGTATGCCTGTGGAGTTACGGGGTGTGGTGCCGGAACAGTTGCCCTACAGTGTCTGGCAGCTGGTAGAACATATCAGGCTTACTCAGGCAGACATTCTGGATTTCAGCCGTGATGCAGCCTATCAATCACCACCCTGGCCGGAAGGCTACTGGCCCAGGAAGACGGCACCTGCCAATGATGAGGCTTGGCGACAAAGCCTTGAGCAGATCAAGTCAGATACACATGCCTTTATTGCATTGCTGGAAGCGCCTGAGGCAGACCTTTTCAGGCCTTTCCCCTATGGAGACGGACAACATCTTTTCCGGGAAGCGCTACTGATCGCGGACCATACCAGTTATCATACCGGTGAAATTATTGCGGTGCGGCGTTTGCTGAATGCCTGGAAATAATTTCAGTCACACTGCCAGAGGCAATCTACAAACCATTTTTTACTATCGAAGAAGCGGGCTACCGGTTTAAAGCCTGCCTGCAACGCCAGTTGCTCTGTTTCTTCCAGAGAATATTTCTGGGATATTTCCATATACAGTGGTTCATTTTCCGCGAAGTCGATGTATACATTATCGCCGATTTTTACCTGTTGATTTTCGAGGCTTATCAGATAACTTTTACAGGCCCCGGTACCAGGATCGTAAGTGGGGTAATGTTCGAATTTTGAGAGGTCAAAATTGGCCCCTAGCTCCCGGTTGATACGGGTGAGCAGGTTAAGGTTAAATGCTTTTGTAATACCTGCGTCGTCGTTATAGGCATGCAGGATTACCTGCGGATGTTTTTTCAGATCGAAGCCGGTCAGCAGAAGGTCTCCGGGTTGCAGCAGCTCTCTCAATTCTTCGCAGAAGCTGTGGGCTGCCGCGGGATCGAAGTTGCCGATGTTGGCTCCCAGAAACAGTACTACTTTCTTTTTACGGCTATAGGTATTTGCTGCCTGCAGCATTCCAAAATATTCACCATTCAGGCCTTTTAACTGCAAGTCAGGGAGGGCTGCCGGCAGTTCCTGTTCGAGGTGGCGGATTACATTGGCAGATATATCAATCGGGAAATAGGTGAAGTCTACCTCGCTGGTCAGCAGCTGGCGCAGCAGGTGTATAGATTTGGTTGCATCTCCGGCACCCAGTTCCACCACATCGAAAGTGCCGGCCTGCCGGGTGATGGCGTCAGTGATTTCTGCTGCGCGGGTGGTGAGGATTTCCATCTCACAGCCGGTCAGGTAATATTCGTGGCACTGCATGATCTGCTGAAACAGCTGATCACCGGTAACATCATAAAAATATTTGGAGTCCAGGTATTTCTGCGGAGCAGTAAGGCCGCGGACAACTTCTTCATAAAAGGTGCCAGTCACCGGTTTGTTTTTGTAAAAGACCATGTGGCCAGGAATTACAGGGGATTGCATATACTGTCTTTTAGAAATGAATGATGCCATTGTTTATTTTGCGAGCCTGATACCGGTAAACTGCCATCGCAGGGAAGGATGGAAAAAGTTGCGGTAGCTGATGCGGCTATGATGTGGAGGTGTTACTTCCGAAGCGCCTCTGAGTACTATCTGATTGACCATAAACTTGCCATTGTACTCACCGATTGCACCCGGGGCTTTAGCGAAGCCGGGATAGGGAAGATAAGCGCTTTCTGTCCATTCCCAGCGTACTCCCCAGGAGAGTGATGGCGCAGCTGCCTCCCATTCAAATTCAGTAGGCAGGCGAAATCCTTTCCAGGAGGCGAATGCGGCTGCTTCGTAATAACTGATATGACACAAAGGTGCATCAGGTTGGAGGGATTGCAACCCCTGCCAATTGTAATGCAGCCATTGTCCATCCACATGATACCAGTACATGGGCATTCCCACCTGGTTTTTCTTCACCCAGTCCCATCCTTCTGCATGCCAGTGACGAAAGTCATGGTAGCCGCCGGCTTCTATAAAACCGAGATATTCTGCATTGGTGACCAGCGTTTCACTGATAGCGAAATCACCGAGGTATACTTTATGTTTGCCCAGCTCATTATCAAAGCAGAAACCGTTGCCGGCATAACCTATTTCATAGAGGCCGGCCTTCATCTTTAACCAGGAAGCTGTGGGTTTTGTTGCGGAGACTGCTGTTTTATTTGGGTCATAGGCCGGGAAAAGCGGATTATGGCCCAGAATGTATTTGATGTCTGTGTATAATAATTCCTGATGTTGTTCTTCATGATTTAATCCGAGGGTAATGAGAGCATTGAGCTCAGGCGTTTGTTCCTGTTCAAGGAATGCTATCATAGCTTCATCTACATACCGGCGGTAACGCATAATATCTTCCACGGAAGGCCGGCTCAGATTGCCCCGGTCGGTGCGGATAACCCGTGCACCTATAGATTCGTAGTAACTGTTGAAAACAAAATTATATTGCGGGTCAAACTCCGTATATCCTTTAGCGTTAGGTGTCAATACAAAGGTTTCAAAAAACCAGGTGGTATGCCCGAGGTGCCATTTGGGTGGGCTTACATCTACCACGGGTTGTACTACGTAGTCTTCCGTTTTAAGCGGTGCGCAGATATCTTCCGTCCTTTTGCGTACTTTGATATAATCATTTTTCAGTTGCATAAATACGTCGGTTAGTGATGGTGTATATAGTTTGTTAAACCGGATATTGTGCTGATATGTAGCCTGGATGCCTGTTCGCGACGCATCATCAGTGCGTAGGTGTTATTAAAGCCGATAGGGTTGAGCCATTTCACGTGGTATTGTTTATCAAAGCCATCCTTTACATAGTCATATACTTTTTTGCTGTCGCCGATGATACTGTCTACAATATGTTGTGGCGCCTGGAGAATCACCAGCAGGCCGGTACCGGTATATTCCGGATAGAGGTCTATCTGATCGTTGACCAGTGCGTCGAATACGATTTTAGTGCCACCGAGTCCTGTTTTGGTGGTGGCAGTGAGATCGGTATATCCTGCTATCAGTATCTGATACATGTTTGCCAGGATATAGCCGTCCCCGAATATTTTAGCGCCGATGCGGACAGTACCTTTGGTGCCGCTCCTGGCTGGTTTCCATAGTCCGGTTTTGACCAGGAAATCTTTGGCTACCTGCTGCGGGTTTTGTTTGAGATAATCCACCCGGTAGTTCAGGTCCGTCATTATGCTATCATTAATTGTACCAGCCAGGAGGTTGATTATATGCTCCAGTTCGGGATATTTATCCAGGACCTCCTGCCTTACTACAGGAGCTGCATAATAAGGTGGAAAGATGTGTTTGTCATCTTCCAGTACTACCAGGTCAAAAGCTTTTACTCTTCCATCTGTGCTGCTGCCGCTGATCACGTCGATTTTTTTTTCATAGGCGGCCTTATACATGATCATATCACTGATAACGAGGGTTCGCAGGTGCAGTCCGTATACGGTGCGCAGCCCGATGGCACCATCTTTCCTACCCATAAATTCCGGGGTGAATCCAGCTTTAAGGTGACTGCTATAACTTTCTGGCAGCAGGTAGAAAGAGGAGAGGAGCAGGAGGAGAGCGGGCAGTATGAGTATTGTTTTACGTGCTTTCCGGCTGTTGAGGCGCTGGAGCTGTGCCAGTCCCCAGTCGAACAGGATGGCCAGCAATGCGGCGGGGATGGCACCTGCCAGCATCATGTTGGTATTGTTGAGGGCGATACCGCCGAAAATAAACTCGCCGAGGCCGCCGGCAGCGATATAGGCTGCCAATGTGGCTACTCCTACGTTGATGACCGTAGCGGTACGAATGCCAGCCAGTATGACAGGCATAGCCAGTGGCAGCTGTACGCGGAGCAACAACTGGCGCCGGTTCATGCCCATACCGGTAGCAGCCTCCATGACACTGGTATCTACACCCAGTATACCAGTGTAGGTGTTACGTACCACCGGCAGTAATGCATAAAGAAACAGGGCCACGATGGCGGGTTTGGGGCCTATGCCCAGCAAGGGGATCATAAAACCCAGCAGGGCAATGCTGGGGATGGTTTGCAGTATGCCTGTAATACCGAGTACAGGGCCTGCCAGTTTTTTATGGCGGGAGATGAGGATACCGGCGGGTACACCAATGCATACCGCTATCAGCACGGAGATAAATGTAAGGCCGGTGTGGGTGAGGGTTTGTTCAAGCAGTTTACCGGATTGCTGCCGGACGAAGTCGAAGAAGGTTTCAGGCGTGTCCATTTTGGCTGACATTTTTTTTAAAGGCGGTGATGGCATTCATCAGTATGTTTCCGTCCAGGTGTTTATTTTCACCCCTGAAAGTGGCAGTGGCAGCGGAAGTGGTAAGGTTTTCCAGTGTGTCCCAACAGCTGGTTTCGCCGGGCAACAATATACCGGCTGTTTCACCCGTGCCGTTGAGATAAGGCCATATATCGAGCAGACGGAGTGACTTAAGCTCCAGCTCCAGCCGTTGTTTGTCGAGAAAATTACGCACAAAATCATTGGCAGGGTTGAACAGCAGTTCAGTGGCGCTCCCCAGCTGTTGTATGCGGCCTTCATTCATAACACAGATACGATTACCGAGTTCAAAAGCTTCTTCTATATCATGCGTAACAATGATGATGGTCTTACTGTTCAGTTCATCCAGTGCTTTAAATTCTTTTCTGACGCTGATACGGGTGAGTGGATCGAGGGCACCGAAGGGTTCGTCCATCAGCAGGATAGGCGGATCGGCGGCGAGGGCGCGGGCTAGTCCCACCCGTTGCTGTTGTCCGCCGCTGAGGTGCTGCGGATATACGTGGGCGTATTGTTCCGGTGGCAGCCGCAGCTTTTGCAGTAATGTCCAGACCCTGTCGCGGATATGTGTTTTGTTCCAGTGCAACAGCTGTGGCACCACCCCGATATTTTCCTGGACGGTATAATGCGGAAACAGCCCTGTGTTTTGCATGACATAACCGATACTTCTGCGCAGGTTTTCCGGGACCTCTTCCCTGATATTTTTTTCTCCGATGAAGATATCCCCCTGATCTGGTATGAGCAGGCGGTTGATCATACGAAGGGTTGTTGTTTTGCCGCAGCCGCTGGTACCCAGCAGTACCAGTGTTTCACCAGCCTGTACTTCAAAGGAGAGGTCGTTCACTGCATTTTTGCCGTGTCCGAAATTTTTAGAAACATGAGATAGTTTAATCATAGGAAGCTGATAGCATATATGGGGAAAAATATACTCATATTGACCTTTATTTTTCCAGTGACATGAACAGATTATTCAATGATTCAGCATAAAGGGGATGGGCAAATATCATATCCCGTATCTGCGTTGCCGTTATACCACCCAGCATAGCCATCTGCAGAACAGACATGATTTCGCCGCCGGCGGTACCAATGATAGATGCACCCAGTATCTGCCCGGTGTGTTCGTGTACAATGGCTTTCATAAAGCCGAGTGTTTCGCCGGTTTCAATAGCACGGGCCACTCTATCCATACCAATGCGTGCTACTTTTATGGGATAGCCTTCCAGCCTTGCCTGTGATTCCGACAGCCCGATACGGCCCAGCTGTGGATCTGTAAACATACAATATGGCAGCTGCCTGGTTCTGACAGTGAGTTCGGCTTTTTCGAAAAGATTTTTATAGATCAGCAGGTGATCATTATAGGACATATGGGTGAAGGCGGGTCCTGGCTTTACATCTCCCAGTGCATAAATGCCAGGGCAGGAGGTTTCGAGTTGTTCATCTACCTGGATATAACCCTTTGCATCCAGGGTCACATTGCTTTTTTCTGTCTGCAGGGTGGCGGTCTGTGGTTGCCTTCCGGTAGCTACCAGTATATGCGATCCCGTTATAGTAAGAGAGGTACTGCCGGTCTTCACCTCCACATGCAGGTGGCCATCTACGATCATTACTTTTTCAATATCGGCGGAGGTGATCACCTGTATATCTTCAGCTTCCAGCAGGTTTCTGAGTATGGCGGCCACATCGGGATCTTCCTTAGACATCAGCCGGGGGCTTCGTTCTATAATGGTAACGTTGCTGCCTAAACGCCGGTATAGCTGTGCCATTTCCAGTGCAATATAACTACCTCCCAGGATGATCAGTTCCGGTGGTGCAGCGCGCATGTCGAGCAGAGTGGTGGAAGTGAGATATGGCACGTCCCGGAGGCCGGGAATGTCCGGTATAAAAGGAGTTGCGCCTGTATTAATAAAAATGTTTGGTGCGGTAAGTTCCATGGTGCTGCCATCGTCCAGGGCCACTTTGATTGTTTTTATACCAGAGAAAGCAGCACTACCATAAATAATGCTCACGCCCGCTTTCTGAAGCGCCCTGGTGGTATTGTTCCTGAATTGCAACACCACCTCTTCTTTACGGGCCATCACTGCGGCCATATCGATGGTATACCCCTGATTGCTGATGCCCCAGTCTTCACTATGTGCTACCAGATAAGCGACCCTGGCGCTGGCAATCATGGTTTTGGTAGGTGTGCAGCCGTCATTGATACATGTGCCACCCAGCTGGCGTTGTTCTATCAGGGCTGTTCTCCATCCGTTTTCCGCCATTTTCCTCGCCAGCGGATTGCCTCCCTGTCCTGAACCGACTACAATTGCGTCGAACTTTTCCATGAGCTTATTTTTTGTCCCAGGGCTGAAGCCCTGGGCTATGTTAGTTGGGAATTGTACGATGGTGATGATCAATATTCGTTCCTGAGCAAAGCTCATTAGCACCTGGACTCTATAAAAATGAATAAATGAAATGAGCCCTCCAATATAGCCCAGGGCTTCAGCCCTGGGAAAAATATTTTATCTTTGCGCTTCTGAAAATACTGATTTTGGTTAAGATTGACAACATAACACTGCCTGATTTCCCGCTATTGCTGGCTCCTATGGAGGATGTGAGTGATCCTCCGTTCCGTGCTATCTGTAAAGATGCGGGAGCGGATCTGATGTATACTGAATTTATTTCAAGTGAAGGGTTGATCCGCGATGCGATCAAATGCCGGCGCAAGCTGGACATATTTGAGTACGAAAGGCCGGTAGGCATTCAGATTTTTGGGGGTGATGAAGACAGTCTGGCTATGGCCGCTAAAATTGTGGATGTGACCAATCCGGACCTGCTGGATATCAATTTTGGCTGTCCGGTGAAAAAAGTGGCCGGCAGAGGTGCGGGTGCCGGTGTCTTAAAAGACCTGGACCTGATGGTAAGGCTGACAGAAGCCTGTGTAAAAGCCACCAAGCTGCCCGTTACCGTCAAAACCCGCCTTGGCTGGGATGATGATACCAAAAATATAGAAGAAGTGGCCGAAAGGCTGCAGGACGTGGGTATCAAGGCCCTGGCCATTCATGGACGTACCCGTTGCCAGATGTACAAGGGGGAAGCCGACTGGACCCTGATCGGAAAAGTGAAGAATAACCCACGTATCCATATTCCCATTTTCGGAAATGGTGATATCAACAGCCCGCAGAAAGCAGTTGAATACAAAAACCGGTACGGCGTCGACGGTATTATGATCGGTAGGGCTGTGATCGGCTATCCATGGCTGTTCCGTGAGATCAAACATTATGTAAAAACCGGCGAAATAATGTCCGGGCCAACACTTGAAGAACGTATTGCCGTCAGCAAAAAACACCTGCGCCTCTCCGTGGAATGGAAAGGCCCTGTGGTAGGCATCAATGAGATGCGAGGCTGTTATGCCAACTACCTGAAGGGGCTGCCCAATATTAAAGAGTTCCGCAGCCGGCTGGTAACCCTCAAAACCGTAGAAGAGGTAGAAACCGTGCTCGACGAAATAGAAGCCTATTACAAAGGCATTGAGCTGGAACAAACACAGATAGAACTGATTGATTACCATCAGAACTGCCCGCTGTAGACCGTTTTCAGGCATATATAAATACTGTCATATACGCAAACCTTTAATGCGTGTATTTTGTTATGTCCTGAAAACCTGCATTGATGATAAGATCCTGTCTTTTTATTATTATCATTCCCCTGCTGGCTATAGCCTGTAAGCAGGTAGTCAATCCCAATCAGCATCCTTTACAACAGTCACCCGACTCTTCGTACAGGGATGTCCGTTACCGTGATCAGCAACATATAGAAAAAGTCATTTTCGCTTTCTGCGAACATTTCGATAACGGAGAGCTGGTAAGGTGCATGGAATATATGACTGACAGCATCCATGGAGAAATAGATGGTATAAAGATCCTGGGCAAACAAAACTGGGGCGATAAAATCACGAGACTATATTCCAGCGCCCAGAGCAAACATTTTCAGACCAGGCATATCCTCAGCAATATGCAATACTTCACCGGTGCAAATGATACCGTGAAAGTAAGCATGTACGCTTCCGTTTTATGGACCGACCTGGAATCAGGGCAGATACAGCTGATGTCTGTAGGTTATTATAAAGGAAAAATGGTGAAAAGAGAGAATAAATGGTTGATCGCAGAGTTGAACTCCCTGCCGGACAGCCGGTTGGTGAAGTATTACTATCATGATCAACAATGATTCGTTTGATGTAACTGATGCTCTTGATGAGGAAGATTTATTTTCTTCCTTATCAGGAGCATCAGTTTTTAGATCATTGTCATGATCATCAGTTTACATCAAACTCATCAGTGGTTCCGGTTCTGGAGTTTATACTCGCTAAACGTTACCGATGCAGTAGCCCGGCCTGAAGAGAGTGTACGCAACACCGTTATATAGCCGAATAATTCGGCCAGCGGTACAGAAGCCGTGATGTTTTGTACGCTGTTCCTTATCTCCATATGGCGGATGAGGCCATGGCGTCTGTTAAGGTCGCCGGTGATGGCGCCGGTGTATTCTTCCGGCGTGGTCACTTCTACCGACATCACCGGTTCCAGGAGGCGTGGTGCAGCCTGGGTGGCAATGTTGCGGAAGGCGATCATGGCTACCTGTTCGAAGTCCTGTGCATGGGAATCTGTTGGGTGGATCTTGCCGTCGAGCAGACGTATCTGCATGGAGTGAACAGGAAATCCTTTAAGGGCACCGTTTTTCATGGCCGATTCAAAACCTTTACTGATGGAAGGAATGAACTCTTTCGGGATGGCGCCGCCTTTGATTTCATTGATAAATTCCAGGCCCGGGTCATCATTCTGCCGGGGGGCCAGTTCAAAGGTGATGTCTGCAAAGCTACCGGAGCCACCAGTCTGTTTTTTAAACACTTCGTGGTGTGTGACCGGCCGCGTAAATATTTCCTTATACGCAATTTGCGGAGCGCCTTTGTTGACCTGCACCTGATATTCACTGGCCAGTTTTTCCAGCACCACTTCCAGATGTAGTTCGCCCATTCCTTTCAGGATGGTTTGACCGGAAGCCTTGTCTACTTCTACAGACAGGGTGGGGTCTTCATCCAGCAGGCCTGCCAGTGCTTCACTCAGCTTGTCAGTATCCTTGGACGCTTTTGCTTCTATAGCGTAACCGATCATCGGTTCGGGGAAACTGATTTTCTCAAGCAGCACGGTAAAGTCGGTATGAGTCAGCGTGTCGCCGGTTTTTACATCTCTCATTCCTACTACCGCACCGATGTCACCTGCACTGATTTCAGTCACCGGTTCGAATTTATCGGACATGATACGCATCAATCTGCTGATGCGGACTGTTTTGCCGGTACGGCTGTTCCACAACATATCACCAGTGCGTAATAGACCGGCGTATACGCGTACTAACGTTAACCTGCCTACGTAATCGTCCACCATGATCTTAAATGCCAGTGCCGCCACGTGGCCTTCTTCTATGGCCGGGAATGTTATTGGTTCGCCGGAATCTGCGTCCATAGCGTGTACTACGGGTATGTCTTCCGGTGAAGGAAGATAGGCTGTCACGGCATCCAGCAGGGGCTGTATCCCTTTGTTTTTATAGGCCGCACCAGCCAGTGCCGGCACAGCCAGCATATTGATGGTGGCAGCACGCATGGCTTCACGCAGGTTTTCTTCAGTGATGTTTTCCGGCGCGTTGCTGTATTGTTCCAGTAATGGTTCATGCAGCATAGACAGCTCTTCTATCATCCACTGGCGGGCTTTCTCAGCAGCAGGAAGCAGTTGTGCAGGTATCGGTTGTTCTTCAAAACTTTTTCCATCATCATCATGCCAGAGCAGGGCTTTCATCCTGATGAGGTCTATCACACCGGTAAAAGTATCTTCCTGACCTATAGGTATCTGCACAGGAATAACATTTGCGTGTAGCCGTTCCCGTATTTCATTCACTACGCGCTGGAAGTCGGCACCCTGGCGGTCCATTTTGTTGATCATCACAATACGGGGCACCCGGTAGTGGTCAGCCTGCCGCCAAACGGTTTCAGACTGAGGTTGTACACCGGAACGGGCACAGAAGACGGCAATGGCGCCATCGAGTACACGCAGGGAACGTTCAACTTCTGCTGTGAAGTCTACGTGTCCGGGTGTATCAATAATATTGATCTGGTATTTGTTGTCCGCAAAATTCCAGTAGGTAGTGATGGCAGCAGATGATATGGTGATGCCACGTTTCTCTTCCTGGGGATCTGTATCCATTATGGTGTTACCTTCATCCACATTGCCCATTTTATGGGTAAGGCCGGTATAATACAGCATTCTTTCGGTGAGCGTTGTTTTACCTGCGTCGATGTGGGCCATGATACCTATATTTCTGAATTGGGATAATCGTTTCATACAATCTTTGTTAAATAGAATAAAAAAGCCTTTCATGCGGTAATGAAAGGCTATGCGTGATGCAATAGAATGCCGTACATTACCGGTGTTGCCGGATGTAAATCATCATTGTTGTGATCAATAATTTCATGGTTATGATCAGTCTGTTAAAGGAAATTGTCGGGGTCAAGGGGGAGACAAAATAAAAAGGCCTCTTCGGAGGAAGAGGCCTTCAATATTATGATGCAGGTGTTATTACATGCTCATAGATGATACCTCTCGTATCCGGGATGGATTTGCCTCCCCGTCTTGAATAAAGACAATGCGGGTGCTTGCAATTACCGCTCTGATAACGGAATTGTTGTTCCTGCGTGTCTGATATGTCAAGGTATTTTTCATCTTTTGGTGCAATTAAATTTTGCGATGCAAATATAGTATTTTTTCTGATATCAACAATGTATGGGTATCTTATGTTTTTACAGAAAATTCACAGGAATATACCGGAAGTGTGATTTCATCGGTGTGTAAATTTGTATTCGGATTCAATGATTAAAACTTAAGCGAATGAATATTACAGATCTTACAGGCACAGTACAGCTGGCTAACGGCCTGCAGATGCCATATTTGGGGTTAGGTGTCTTTCTGACTAAAGAAGGACAGGAAGTGGTTGATTCAGTAACGTATGCGCTCGATGCAGGTTATCGCCATATTGATACTGCCGCGATCTATCAGAATGAAGAAGGGGTGGGCCTCGCTATCGACAATCATAAGACAGACCGGAAAGATATTTTTATTACCACGAAAGTATGGAATGCCGACCAGGGCTATGACAGCACACTGAAAGCATTTGATACTTCCCTGCGTAAGCTGAAAACGGATTATCTGGACCTTTACCTCATCCACTGGCCGGTAAAAGGAAAGTATAAAGAAACCTGGCGTGCGCTCGAACAACTTTATGCAGACGGAAGGGTGAAAGCCATCGGGGTGAGTAATTTCCTGCAACACCATCTGGAAGACCTGTTTCATTCTGCCAAAGTGCTGCCGATGGTGAATCAGGTTGAGTTTCATCCGTACCTGGTGCAGCAACCGCTGCTGGACTTCTGTCGTCAGCATCGTATCCAGTACGAAGCCTGGAGCCCGCTGATGCAGGGTAAAGTATTTGATGTGCCCTTACTGAAAACACTGGCAGAAAAATATGGTGTGACTGTAACGCAGCTGGTGTTACGCTGGGACCTGCAAAAGGATGTGGTGACTATTCCTAAAAGCGTACAGCAGCAACGGATCATTGCCAATGCGGAAGTTTTCAATTTTAATATCTCTGCGGAAGATATGGCCGATATTGATGCACTGGACCGCAGAGAGCGGATCGGCCCGGACCCCGACAATTTTAATTTTTAAATTTGCAACGGATCATGCTTGTAAGCCGTCTCTTCACAGCAGAGGCGGCTTTTTTATTGTCTAAAAAATAAAACATCAGATGTTTTGTTTAAACATCATATTTTTGTGCCGTTAATGTAAATTTATGGACCAGACATCGAAACTTTCCAACCGCGTTATCAACGCCATTCAGAAGGACATTTCACAGGGAATTTACAAACCCGGACAAAAAATACCTACAGAGCCCGAACTGATGGTACAGTATGCCGTAGGGCGTTCTACCATCCGGGAAGCCATCAAAACGCTGGCTATGTCGGGAGTGCTGCGGGTACAGCAGGGATCCGGCACTTATGTTAACGAATCGGTCCAGGCCGAATCATTGGACCAGCGGTTGCGCCGGGCTGACTTCGAAGAAATCAACCAGGTAAGGCGTATGCTGGACTATGAGATTGTGAAACTGGCGGCCCAGCATCATACCAAAGCCGGTCTTGCTGATATGAAAAAGTTCCTGGAGCAGCGTAAAAAAGCTATTCTGGAACAACAGTACAATGCCTGTATGGAAGCAGACATCGCTTTTCACCTGTCTATAGCCAAAGCCAGCGGCAATCATGTGCTGGCAGACCTGTATCGTAGTTTCACCGCAGTGATCCGTGATTTCTTTGCTAAAAGAGATACGGAAAGCATCAGCCATTTTGCGATCAGCCATCATCTGCATGAGCAGTTATATGAGGCGATCAAAAGCGGCAATGTAAAACTGTCGCGGCAGACGATGGAAGACATACTGGACAATAATTACTAGGACTATTGGCGTGTAGCCGTTATCGTTAACCATAATTTTCCGGAAGATGAACGTACTTATTTTCAGCCTGATACTGCTGGCAGGGGCTTATGTGGCGGGTTTGCTGGGCGCAATGACTGGTCTGGGCGGAGGCGTGGTGGTGATCCCACTGCTGACACTAGTTTTTCATGTAGATATCCGTTATGCCATAGGAGCCGCGTTGCTGGCTTCTATCGGGAATTCCTCCGGTGCCGCCTCTGCGTATATTAAAGAAGGTATTACCAATGTGAGGCTGGGCATGTTCCTGGAAATAGCCACCACGGCGGGTGCTGTTGGTGGCGCGCTGATAGCGGTTTTTACCCCTACCAATACCATCGCCATCTTATTTGGAGTGGTGCTGATCTTTTCGGCCCTGATGACCATCCGGAAAAAAAATGAACAGGCCGAACAAGAGGGCAGCCGCCTGTCGTATGTGCTGAAGCTCAACAGCAGTTATCCAACAAAAGAGGGCGTAGTACATTATAAACTCAAAAATATAGGTGGTGGTTTTTCCATCATGCTGCTGGCGGGCGTATTGTCGGGTCTGTTGGGCATTGGCTCCGGAGCCCTTAAAGTGCTGGCGATGGACGGTGCGATGCGTATACCCTTTAAGGTTAGTACCACTACGAGTAACTTTATGATAGGTGTTACCGCTGCGGCCAGCGCGGTAGTATACCTGCAGCGGGGTTATATAGATCCTGGCATTGCGTTCCCGGTGGTACTCGGCGTGTTGGGCGGAGCCTTTACCGGCGCACGTTTGCTGACAGTACTGAATCCCAAAACGTTGCGCTACATCTTCTGTGCGGCCATCTCCTTTGTGGCCATGGAGATGATCTACAACGGATTACATCATCAGTTTTAATGCATTCCAAATGAAGCTTATCAAAACGTTGACAGGAGACAGGGATATTGCCCTGCTGGTAGGACAGGTGCTGCGCACAGGGGTGATCACTGCCAGCATCATTGCATTTGTGGGTGGGGTATTGTATCTCGCCGCCCATGGAGCAGACAGTGTACCGGATTATAGCAACTTTACCGGTGAAGGGCAGGAGTTTACCACCTTTACTGGTATTTTCGCGGGCCTGGCCACCTTCAAACCTTCGGCTGTTATTCAGTTTGGCGCCCTCATCTTACTGGCCACGCCTATCCTGCGTGTGTTCTTTTCCCTGATTGGTTTTGTGATGGAGAAAGACAGGATGTACATTTTTATCACCCTGATCGTGCTCTGCATTATTTTTTTCAGCATGTTTGGTGGGTTGAAAGTATAAAGGGTTACATACTATTTTCTTAATTGCTGATTGAGAATAAACAAATGTGTTGCTGCAGGGGAGATACTACTTTTTTTACTGCATAAACATGATAACTTGCAATTCCTGAGGGGAAATACATCATAAAAATTTAAGGATTTCAGGATGCTGAGAAAAAGAAATCTCCTGCTGTTTGCACTGGCATTTCTGCCGGGAAAAAAGCTGCTGGCACAGGAACAACCACTGTTTAGAAAAGCGGATGCACCTGTTGAACAACGGGTGAATGATTTGTTGCACACGCTCACATTAAAGGAAAAAATTTCACTGCTGGGGTATAATAGTCCTGCTGTTGAAAGATTGCAGATACCGGCTTATAACTGGTGGAATGAGGCATTACATGGCGTTGCCCGTGGTGGCGAAGCGACCGTGTTTCCACAGGCGATCGGTTTATCCGCCACCTTTAATGCGCCACTGGCCAGGATGGTAGCTGGCAGCATTGCCACAGAAGCCCGTGCCAAATACAATATCGCTACCGCAGCAGGTCGTCATGTACAATATATGGGGCTTAACTTCTGGACGCCCAATATCAATATTTTCCGTGATCCGCGCTGGGGCAGGGGACAGGAGACTTATGGTGAAGACCCTTATCTGACAGCTACTATGGCCGGTGCTTTTGTGAAAGGCTTACAGGGTGATGAACCAGGTAAACTGAAAACAGCGGCCTGTGCCAAACATTTTGCCGTGCACAGCGGGCCGGAAGCCGACCGTCATAGTTTCAACGCTGTTGTAGATGAAAAGGACCTGCGTGAAACCTATCTCTATGCCTTCAGGAAGCTGGTAGACAACCATGTGGAGTCTATTATGTGCGCTTATAACCGTGTCAACAGTCAGCCTTGCTGCACCGGAAACACCCTGTTGCAGGACATTCTCCGGCATGAATGGAAGTTCCGTGGCCAGGTGGTGACTGATTGCTGGGCGCTGGATGATATCTGGCTGCGTCACAAGGCTATCCCTACGCGGGAGGAAGTGGCAGCTGCGGCTGTTAAAGCCGGTGTCAACCTGGATTGCGCCAACATTCTGCAGGCCGATGTACTGAAAGCGATGGACAAGGGCTGGCTCAAACCAGCAGATGTGGACAGTGCGCTGATTGCGAGCCTGCGCACGCAGATGAAGCTAGGATTGTTTGATGCAAAGGAATTAAGTCCCTACAGCCGTTACGGAGCTGATAGTGTGAACAATGACTGGCATACTACCCTCGCATTGCAGGCAGCCAGAGAAAGTATGGTGTTGCTGAAAAACGATGGCGTGCTACCATTGAATAAAGATAAATATGCTTCCATGCTGGTGGCCGGTTCTAATTCTGCCTCGCTGGAAGCCTTGATGGGTAACTATCACGGGGTATCCGGCAATATGGTGACCTTTGCCGCCGGCCTGGCTAAAGCCGCTGGTCCGGGTATGGCCCTGCAATATGATCAGGGTTGTGACTTTACAGATACCCTGCATTTCGGAGGTATCTGGGCATCTGAAAACTGTGATGTAACAGTGGCGGTGATTGGTCTGACACCTTTACTGGAAGGGGAAGAAGGAGATGCTTTCCTCTCTGCTTCAGGCGGGGATAAAAATACGCTGAGCCTTCCCCGTTCGCAGGTGTTGTTTATGCAGAAACTCCGTGCTGCACATAAAAAACCGATCATTGCGGTGGTGACTGCCGGCAGTGCCATAGACGTGGCAGCCATCGCGCCTTACGCGGATGCCGTGATAATGGCCTGGTATCCCGGAGAGCAGGGTGGTACCGCACTCGCTGATATCATCTTCGGTAAATATTCGCCCGCAGGGCGCCTGCCGGTAACTTTTTATCACGCGCTGCAGGATCTTCCCGATTATAAGGATTACAGCATGAAAAACCGCACCTACCGCTATTTTACCGGCAAGGCAGCTTACCCTTTTGGTTTCGGACTTAGCTATACTTCCTTCGATTATTCCTGGCAGCAGGCACCAGCTAATACGTACAAGTTGAATGATACTATTCGTATGACCGTTAACGTTAGTAATACCGGCAAGTTCGATGGTGATGAAGTATTACAGGCCTATATCACCTATCCCAATATGGAACGGATGCCGCTGAAAGAGCTGAAAGCATTTAAACGGGTGTCTGTGAAACAAGGCAGTACTACTGCCGTAACGCTGGAAATACCGGTAACAGAACTACAGAAATGGGACCTGCAGCAACATGCCTGGAAGCTGTATAAAGGCTCCTACGGCATCCATATTGGTGCTTCTTCGGCTGATTTTAAACTGAGCCATAAAATGACTGTGAAATAATACTGGTTGAACGTATAAAAAGAATAGCCCCCGGAGTAATTTCCGGGGGCTATTCTTTTATGTTTCAGTGGATGGATTATCGGACCATTCTGTTCACCACGCGTTTGAGGGTCAGGCCCTGAACGATGATGGAGAAGAGCACCACAAAGTAACTGCCGGAGAGGATGATTTCCTTGTAAGGGGACTCTGGCAGCGACATGGCCAGTGCTACGGAGATGCCCCCACGAAGACCGGCCCATACCAGGATGGTGATGCCTTTGTAGGTAGTTTTCAGCGAACGTTTGAGCAGCAGGGACGGAATATAAATACTCAGGGCCCTGGCCACCAGTACAAAGGCTACGGCAAACAGGCCGGTGAGCCAGTAGTTTTTCAGGAAGGGCATTACCACTATCTGCAGGCCTATCATCACAAAGAGGATGGTATTGAGCAGTTCATCGATGAGGTGCCATACGTTATGGAAGTAACGTTGCAGGTCTTCTGACTGTTTGGTACCCAGAGAGGTGTTACCCAGGATAAGACCGGCAGAAACGGCCGCCAGCGGGATGGATACGTGTAGCATGGCGCCTAATACAGAGATAACCATCACCATCGATAATGACACCATTACAATGATCTGGAAATCGTCTACCCGTTTCATGGTACGGTAGGCAACCAGGCCGGAGATCACGCCCAGCAGTATTCCGCCAAACACTTCCTGCGAAAAAAGAGATATGGTGTGGGCCAGTGATACATGCGCATCTGCCTGGCCGGCGAGTTCTTTCAGAATAACAAAAAGCAGGATGCCGGTACCGTCATTCAGCAGAGATTCGCCACCAATGATGGTTTCAAGGGAAGAAGGTACCTTTGATTTTTTCAGTACGGACAATACCGCCACCGGATCAGTGGGAGAAATCAATGCACCAAATAACAGACAATAGAGTAATGGTAAATCAATACGCAGCAGCTCAGTGGCCCAATACAGCAGGTAACCGAAAATAAACGTAGAGCCTATCACCCCCACGGTACTGAGTATCAGTACAGGATACCGCTGTTCTCTCAGTTTCTGTAAATCAAATTGAAGGGCGCTCGCAAAAAGGAGGAAGCCTAACATAATATCCAGCAGTGTTTGAGTGAAGTCGATGCTGCTGGTGAGGTCTTTGATGAAAGTGTAGGCATTGGGAAAAATTTTGCCAGTAAACAAAATCAGCAAAGACAATAGCAACGAAACCACGATCACGCCTATGGTTCCGGGTAGTTTGATAAAACGGTTATTGATATACGAAATAAGCGCACTGATGGTGATCAAAGCCGTAATAATCGTAAATGTGTTCATAAGCTATCCAGATAATGCCAGTTAAAGAATATAGATTTAAAATGATGCTAATCAATAGTGCCAGGGGGCGTTAAAGATAGAAAAACATTTGTAAATCGTTTGGCTGGCAGGCCCGGAGCACTTACTTTTTTTTAGGGGGAGGAGCGATTTTGTTATATTCTAATGCCATTTTAATCCAACGCTCCAATTGTTTTTTGGTACGCAACACTGTATTATCCACAAATACAAATCCCTTCGCTATTCTATCACCCATAATCATTGGTGTACAGCCTTCTTCTTCCAGCACAGTGTCTATATGGGCTGGATCGAGGCGGAGCATAACAGTTTCGGCTTTAACCCCGACGCACATTTTATCATTCACCATAAAACACAGACCGCCGAACATTTTTTTCTCTTCTACTTTTTTTGCTGCCGGTGCAATCATTTCTCTGACGCGGTCAGCCATTTTTTCATCGAAAGCCATAGGGAAGTTTTTTGTAGTGTGATTAAAGATACATGGTTTTTTTATTGACCATATTTTTTTTCCATGACTTTGATTACTGCTTCTACAGCGTCTTCAGTATTGTCTTGTTGTACATTGGTAAAGACGATATAGGCACGGTTCTGCTCACGTATCAGTTGCACATGGGTAACGAAGGTGCCGGGTGTACCGGTGTTCCAGGAGATATGTTCTCCTTTGTTGTTTGTTTTCCAGAACCAGCCATAGGCGAAGGTGGGAAGGCCGTAGTGCAGTTGTTCAAAGATAGTTGCGGGTAACAGGGGAGATCGGCCGGCGAGGCCACGCAGCTGGAATTGTATAAAGCGGGCATAGTCCTGCAGGCTGATATGGATATTGCCGGCGGCCTGTAGCCAGTTGAGTTTGGGATTGTTTGCCGGAGCTTCCGGCAGCAATTGCTGATTATGTCCCCAGGGTTGTGTGCTGTCGGTAGCGTTGGGGCTTCCCAGTCCAAAGTGGATACCCAGTTGTTGTCCGAGTTGTTGCAACAGCTGCAGATAACTTTTATGAGCGGCTTTTTCGAGCATCAGGCCAGCGAGGACATAGCCGCTGTTAGTGTAGTTAAGGGAGTTGGTATCTGATACAGGTGGTTGTTGCAGCAGCCAGGCAGCAAACTGCCGGCGTTGGGCCGCTTCATTACCAGTGATGTTTTCGGGGCGGGGGAGCGGATTGGTATAAGTATACCGGACCAGTTTGTTACGGAAAGTGAGCAGTTCTTTTAGGGTGAGGTTATAGTAGGCAGGATGGCTTTTTGTTTTGAGATCAGGGAACAGGGAGAAGAAAGGAGTGTCCCAGTGCAGTTTACTTTGTTGTACGAGCAAAGCGGCCATGGTACAGGTGATAGCTTTGGTATTGGAGCCGATGCGGAACTGATCTTGTAGGGTGGCGGGGGATGGTGTATTGATTTTTTTGTTGCCCAGTATTTGTATTTCGAGGATAGAGTCAGCTGATACGACTGCGTATCCCAGGGCCGGAATATGGAAGGCCGTGCGGATGCTATCTGCAAACAGGCGGAGTGACTGGGCTTTCAGTGTAAACGGCAGGAGCAGGCAACAGAGGAATGCAGGCAAAGGTGTGCGCATAGGAAAAAATTTCCGCAAAGGAAAAGAAAAGGAGAGAAGATGTCAATGAGGGATTCCGTTTTTGCCGCCTGAAATTTTCAGGCGGCAACGGATTGAGGAGGATATGGTCATTGGGCGTTCCGTATAAAAAGCGGATCGCAATGGAAATAGTTGGTGAAGGCGACGATCAATGCTTTTTCGCCGGGCAGGCCTATTCTTCTGGTAATTTCGGCCAGGGGGGTGTCTTCATACACCAGGCAGTTAAAGGCTTTCAGCATTTTCATCTGAAAGGCAAAGTCTTCCAGGGGGATGTAAAACATATTTTCGAAGGCGCCGGCGAGTACGGGGCCGGGTACGTTGAAGAGGAAGGCTACATGCATCAGTGGCTTTTCCAGGTCTACGTTTTCCCGGAGGTAGTGAAATACGCTGATCAGTGTGTCATCGTCTACCGGACGTTTTTCGCAGGCGGGCGTGGCGTCCTGGCAGAGATAGTTGCTGAAGATAGAGACGCAGCAACGGCGAAGCAGGCATTCTGCCTGGTCTTCTATGAGGCGGCAGTCATTGATAATAGTCAGCAGCAGCTGGATAGCAATATTGGTGGTACAATCGCGCTGATTGAGCGGTTCGCTCTGGTCGGTGATTTTTTTGGAGAGCAGTCCTTTCAGTTCCGGAAATTCCCGTACCAGGGCGCCCATGCAACCGGGGATGATGTTGATATGAAAACTGCTGATCTGTTTGCCGGTAACAACAGGTACGGTATGCATCTGTTCCGGCAGGTTAAACAGGCAGATCTGACTGCCTACCATGTTAAAATCCCCTCTTCCATGAATATTGGCCACTACTTCATCGGCCTGGTTAAAATGGAGCGCCAGTATATGCCGGGGAGAGTAGGGGGTGAGCAGAATGTTTTTCTTGGCCAGTATTTCGTGGTGCCAGATGGAGAAGTCCCTTACTTTAATGTTCTGGCAAAACATGTCACATTCAGTATCCTGTTTAAAGTACTGACGTGCAAAGCGGATAACAGTGTCGCTGTAATCTTCCGGAATGAGTTCTAAAGGTGTAAAATATTGGTCATCTCTTTCAATCAGAAGAATTTTGCGTTCCGGAATGGGCTTAATGGTATTTTGTTCTTCCATATAATGCGATTAAACAAAAAGAATGGTATACATAATCCTCTCTTAACAGGATAGGCACAGTACAAGTTATGGTCGTTCTTGCATGTCATATGCTATTAAAAAGTTTTCATCTGTTATTAAAACAGCATATCACATCGAAAAGTACTATATCAAAATCGGGTTTTTTTTCAAACAAAAAAGAGTGCTATTTCTCCTGCTTTTAAATATTTTGATAAAATAATATCTTTTCTTTCATCCGGAGAAATTTTTTTAAAAGGGGATGTGTTATCAATGCCTGAGGCTGGCAGAGGTTTGGGGGCAACTGATCAAGATCTGAAAAAGAAACCCGGGCCGGCCGTTTCCGGAGGCCCGGGAGTAAAGCGTTGAATGGTGTCTTCATGAACACCTTGTCTCTCATGTGATTAATGCGTTATCACGGCGCATCGGGCACCCCTATATATACAGGGGATTAATGCACCATCACGGTGCGATCCGGCATCCGCAAGCTACCTCATAGCCTACGTGTACATCTGATTAATGTGCTATCACAGTGCCTCCCTGGTCGGGTGTCGCCATAGCGGTTCCGATTTGTTTGCGGCCCACCATCAATATCGTCAGCGCCATCAGGGAAGAACCGGCGATGGTAAGAGCCAGGGGCAGGGTTGAATGACTATCAAACAGGCTAACAAAGGTAGATGCCAGTGCCCCTATGCCCATCTGCAGTGCTCCCATCAAGGCGGAAGCAGTGCCTGCATTTTTCCCAAAAGAAGCCAGGCAAAGGGCGGACGTATTCGGACTAACATATCCCATGCAACAGAGATACACAAACAGTAACAGCAACAGGCCGGTGAGACTCAGCCAGTTGTTCCAGGCGCAGATGGCCAGTACCAGTCCAATTATGGAATGAAGCGTCAGCGCTACCAACACTATCTGCTGGCTTTCAAAGCGCTTCAGCAGCAGGCTGTTGATCTGGCTGGAGCCGATAAACCCAATAGAGAGGCCGGCAAAAATCCAGCCGTAGGTTTTACCATCCAGGTGGTAAACATCCATAAATATCTGCGGAGAGCCGGACACGTATGCAAACAGACCGGAGAAGGCCGTAGCTCCGGCAAAGGCGTAGGTGTAAAACTGTGGCGTGGTGGCCACTGTCCAGAAGCTTCGGGTAATAGGGCCGGGTTTGAGCGACATGGAGGTATCAGGCTGATAACTCTCCGGCAGCCACAGGATGGTGGCTAACAGGATCAATCCCCCCATGGCCGCCAGTACAATGAATATCGTATGCCAGTTGAAAGCAGCGGTCACATAACTGCCTATGGTAGGGGCCAGCATAGGAGAAGCGCCTAATACCAATACCAGCAGGGCAAATACTTTGGCATTTTCCTTCACAGGAAACAGGTCACGCACCATTGCCACAGAAGCTACTGTGGCAGCACAGCTTCCGATGGCCTGTATAAATCTCAGGATCACCAGGCTGTTCAACGTGACCGCATATACGCAGCCCAGCGATGCGGCTATATAAACCAGCAAACCCAGTATCAACGGTGTTTTCCTGCCAAAGCGGTCGAGCAGCGGACCATACAGCAGCTGCCCTGCAGAGATGCCTATAAAAAAGCTGGAGAGCGACAAGCCTACCCTGGCCTGCTCTACGCCGAAGTCGGCGGCAATCGCCGGAAAGCCCGGCAGATACATGTCTATGGAAAAAGGCGCCAATGCGGTGAGGGTACCTAATATCAGTATCAGAAAAAAATATCGGGTTCTCGTATGTTCTTGTGTCACAGTCTGTCGGTTTTGAATGGGTCTAAGAATTTAAAAAAATCGGGTGTAAAAGTAGAATAACTGTTTTGTTTGAAGAGTCTTCCTGCCAGCGATAATATTGATGCGCCTATAGATGAAAATGATAACTCCGGGAAATGATATCAGAAAAGGGATTGATATTATTTATTATAATTATACTATATATTTGCACACGTCCTATACTTGTCGAGATGAGCACAACCTTATTGAGAACCCTGATTTTTGGGTCTGTCATATTGACCCTGCTGGCTTTACGCTCCTATGCCCAGGAAGGTATGCCATTATCTGTCCGTGCCTGCGGTACAGACAGACTATTGCAGCAATGGCGCCAAAACCCTTCGTTTGTGGCGAGGGAACAGGCCATCAATCAGGCCATCCTGCAGCAGCGTTATGTTCGGGTGCCTGGTGCTCCGGCTGTTGATGCGGCGATTATTACCCTGCCGGTAGTGGTGCACATACTCAATGAGAACCTGAGCGCCTATACGGACCTGGACGTGGCCAATGCAATACAGGCGCTTAACGAAGCCTACAGCGCTACCGGTGCCTTTACCGGTGGCCGTACCGATACAAAAATCCGATTCTGTCTTGCTAAAACAGCCCCTGATGGCGGCCGTACCACCGGGATCATCCGTTCCTATTCCTACCTGAATGATTTTGACGTAGACATGGAAGGCGGGAATGTTACCGGTATGGGAGCGTGGGATCATAGCCGTTATATCAACATATGGGTCGTGTCTGCCATCCGTTCTGACTATATGCAGGAATTCGACTGCGGTAGCTGGAGCCGTCTTACCATGGGCGGATATGCCAGCGCCGGCGGAGATATTGTGGTGGCCGGCCTCGGTGTGGACGTACTGGCACATGAGATGGGACATTACCTCAGCCTCCTGCATACCTTTGCAGCCAGAGACTGTAAAAACGATGACTGTACCACCGATGGGGACATGGTTTGTGACACCCCTCCGGAGAAGACCATCACCGGCGGTTATGCCTGCAGCGCCCCACAAAATTCCTGTGACACCGATACCTTGTCTGGTTTTACCACCGATGTGCCAGACCTGCCGGATAACTTTATGGACTATGGCCAGGGCACCGGTTGTATACTGGGCTTTACCCAAGGTCAGGCCGACAGGATGCGGAACTTTATTACCACCTCGCTGTCGCTGATGCAGCCCAGCATGGTTTGTAATGATCCCTGCGCCGCTGCTGTTACCGCCGCTTTTACCCGCGACATTGCCTATCCTGTAGTAGGACAGACTGTCACCTTTACGGCTACCGTCGCTGCCGGACAAACCTGCGTATGGCTGGTAGACGGGGTGGCCACCGGTACCGGCACTACCATGCCGTTGACGGTCACCAGTCAGAAAACCTATCTGATAGAACTACGTGTAACCGATGGTGTTAGTGGTTGCCATGCTACCACCACAGACGCCATGCCTGTTAGTTGCGGCGTGGTTGCACGTTTCTACCCCGACAAACGCAAGATCGCTTCCAAAGCGGGCATCCAGACAGACCATGTGGTGTTTACCAACCGCTCCCGCAACGCTACCGCCTGGAAATGGCTGATCAGCAATGATAAAGGTATGGCGGAGCAGGTGGTGAGCACAGATGAACAGCTGGACTATATTTTCCAGACACCCGGCAACTATAAAGTACGCCTTTATGCTACAGATGGTCACTGTGAGGACTATACGAACCCGGTCACCATTGTGGTGGACGATCCCACTGCTGACGGCGTGGTATATGTATCTGCCGTAGAATGTTACCAGCAGGATAAGCTGCGCGTGAAACTGTATTTTGAGAACAAAGGATACCAGACTATTCCTAAAAACACACCTGTATCTTTTTATGATGGTGATCCGCGGCTGGGAAAGGGGCATTTGTTAGGAACCCCATTTTTGCTGCCGGCAGACCTTCCAGGCAAATGTGTCTCTGTATTATATACTACGATTGTTCAGGCCGGCCGCGCCAATGTAGATACACTGGTGACGGTGATGAACGATAACGGCAGCACTTTTCCGCTGGCATTGCCCAACACCAGTGTGGAAGAGAGTAATTACAACAATAATGTGAGCATCAAGCGGGGATTCAAGTTTCATGTATCCCTGGCGCCGGGAGATTATACCGTATTACCGAAAGCACAGCTGGTGCTGAAACCCACCGCTACCGGTGGTACCATCAGCTCCGCCACCTGGGAAACTTCACCCTACCTGAACTGCAGCAACTGCATCAACACTACCTTTACTGCACCCTATCGTCAGGATACCGTTACAACCGTGAAAGTGCGGGGATATTCACAGTATGCCTGTTACAGTGATACGCTGGCTACCGTGCATATTCCGGTGGTAGATGACTATACCGTGAAACTGAACAGTGTGGACTGTTCCAGGGGAGACAGCCTGTATGTGGACTTCTCTCTGTGCAATGCTTATACCACCGGTAATATACCGGCTTCACTCCAGGTAGATTTTTACGACCGGCTTCCGGGCGATCCTGCGGCAGTACAGCTGGGTACCCGTTTCCTGACGCCCATGGCTTCTCCCGGTACCTGCAGCCGTTACAGCCAGTATATCCGGAATGCTCCTTCCGGCCAGATAGTGGCAGTGGTAAACAAAGACCAGCAGGCGTATCCGCCGGTTACTGGTTTGAACGAGGGTGATTATTCCAACAATACTTTTACCTGGAACTATGTTCCGCCTGTATTGACCGTCTTCCCGAAAGACACTACGGTATACCGCAAGGCACCGTTCCACTTCTATTACGACGTAAGGGGCTTCACACCCACAACTATTCTGTGGGATAACAGTGATGCCTATACGCTCAGCTGCCTTTCCTGTGCTGCTCCTTCGGTTACTATGCAGGACAGCAGTCAGATAGGTGTACAGTTGACGAACCAGTATGGTTGTGTGCTGAAAGGGCAGGAGTACGTACATCTTGTGCCACCGGATATGACGGTAGAACTGTTGTCTACACATTGTTTCGACAATGGCCATATTCTGGTGAAGTTCAAGGTATGTATGTCTAATGGTTATGATACTGTTTTTCAGAAGATACCGGTATCTTTTTACAATGGTGATCCTGGTAATGAGCGGTCGGTGATGTTGCAGCCGGTTTATTATACGCCGGTGCCCAAATTTGGCGACTGCCGTGAGTTTACCCATGTACTGAGTGCTCCGGGTACCAAAGAGGTGGTGGCCGTGGTGAATGATCGTCAGGGGCCTGTATTTAATGAGACAGATTATAGCAACAACCGGAGCGACCTGGATTATGAGCCGTTTACTATAACGGCCACGCCTGCACTGATATCGCTGCCTCGTCCTGCCAGTGTGGGATTGCGTACCAGTATCACCGGCGGGCCTGTAAGTTCTTATCTGTGGGAGCCGCAGACAGGGCTTTCCTGTACAAGTTGTCCCAATCCGTTTGCTGCTGCTACCTCGTCTATGAAATACCAGGTGACCGCCACTAACGATTATTATTGTACAGACACCGCTACCGTACACATACAGACATTTGTGAATGCTGGTATCAGCATGCCTAATGCATTTTCTCCCAATGGAGATGGGCAGAATGATTATTTCTATGTGATTGGTAGCTGGGATATCCGTCAGGTGAGGAACCTGTCGGTGTTTAACCGCTCCGGCAACAAGGTTTTTGAAGCGGTGAACACGCCGGCCAATGACCGCAGTTATGGTTGGGATGGAACTGTGAATAGTAAGCGGGCAGATCTGGGGAGTTATGTTTATTTCGCGATGGTGGAGTATCTGGACGGCACCACGCGAATGATAAAGGGAACGGTATTGCTTATACGTTAATTTTTCTTCAGATAGTTTTAACAAAAAGAAACCGGCTCCCAGTGAAGAGCCGGTTCTTTTTTTTCATTCATCACACACACTATACATGAACAGTTTTAAGCATGGTCCCGTTTTCGTTAAAGCGGCTATGCCAGCTAAGGGCCTCCTGTAGCAGGTGAGGTGTTTGGCCTCCTCTTTTGCAGGCTTCGGTAAAATAGTTGTTCAATTCGTCTTTGTAGCTGGCATGCGCGCAGTTGGATATGATCAGTCTGGCGCGCTCGCGCGGTGCAAGTCCTCTTAAGTCTGCCAGACCGTTTTCAGTTACTATAATGTCTACGTCGTGTTCTGTATTGTCTATATGAGAAGCCATTGGAACAATGTGCGAAATACCGCCGGCTTTTGATGATGACTGTGTTACAAATATGCTCAGGTAAGCATTACGGGCGAAGTCGTTGGAGCCGCCGATTCCGTTCATCATGGCGGTGCCGCCGATGTGGGTGGAGTTGACATTTCCGTAGATATCACATTCGATGGCCGTGTTGATACTGATAATGCCCAGCCGGCGAATGACTTCCGCCGCATTGCTGATGTCCTGCGGACGGAGGATGATATGTGGTTTGTATTTTTCGAAGTTGCTGAAAACCCGGTTGTAGCAGGTTTGTGAAACAGTGATCGAAGAGGCGGAAGCAAAATCCAGTTTGCCTGCATCTATCAGGTTAAAGGCGCTGTCCTGTATCACTTCAGAGTACATGGTCAGGTGATGGAAGTCGCCGTCAATAAACCCTTCGAGAACTGCGTTGGCCACTTTGCCGATGCCCGATTGTAAAGGGCGAAGGGAATGTGGTAATCTGCCTTTTCTGATTTCGTGGGAAAAGAATTCCAGGAGATGGGTAGCGATGGCGCTGGTTTTTTCATCTCTTTCATTGATAGATGCCGGGCTGTCGGTAGTATCGGTCAGTACGACGGCTACTATTTTTTCCGGATCAACCGGGATGGCCGGCAGGCCTATGCGGGAGCCGGCATCGGTAATCGGAATGATACGTTTGTGTGGCCATACTCCCGTAGCGAAGATGTCGTGAACTCCGTATACAGAGAGAGGTACAGACATATTGATCTCTACGATGATTTTGTCGGCAGCAGCTGCAAAAGCAGCAGAGTTACCTACGGAAGTGGTTGGTACGATACTGCCGTCGGCCTCAATCATCAGTGCTTCAATGATCGCGATATCTACACGGGGGATGATCTTTTCATTGATCAGTTCGGCGCTTTCGCCGAGGTGCTGGTCTACAAAAAGTACATCGCCGCTATTGATTTTTTTGCGCAATGCAGGGTCTACCTGGAAAGGCATGCGTTTGTGCAGTATGCCTGCTTCAGCGAGAGCCCCATCTGTATCATGGCCCAGAGAGGCCCCGGTGAGCAGTGTTATTTTGAGAGGGTTAGCAGGAGCTGAGGCTGCCAATGCTTTAAGTACTGCTTTGCTGTCGCCGGCTTTGGTGAATCCGCTGGAGGCTACTACCATCTGGTCTTTGAACAAGGTGGCAGCCTGGTCGGCGCTGATAATCTTCTGTTGTAATTCCGTTCTTTTAATGCGTTCTTCGTACATGGTGCAGTTATAAGACAATGGCAATTGTTGATTGCGGATTGCGGGTACAATATTAGGACGGTTTGAGTTGGCTGATTTGTGTATCTGGGACAAACTTTTGTTTGTTCCGGTCAGGGGGAAGCATCGAAATTATTGGTATATTTATAGTGTCGCACGTCCAATCCAATTTCTATCATTTTAAATCCCCATTCAGCATGAAAAAAGTGATCTTCCCGCTTTTATGTGCCTGTTATGTTTCATTAACTGTCAATGCTCAGAGTTTGCTGGATCCTCCTAAAAAAACGGCTGCTGGTTTGCAAAACCAGCTGGGTAATGCCGGAGGACTAGCAGGCAGTATCCTTGGGAAATTAACGCCAGCGCTGGGATTGACAGCCGAACAACAGCCAAAGGTATCCAATCTTCTCACCAGCTTTATTCAAAGGAAAGCAGGTATTCTACCCTTACAACAAAGCAACCCTGCGGCGTATGCATCCAAATTTGGTTTGCTGCAGAGTGGACTGTTCTCCAAACTTAAACTGGTGCTCACAGCAGCACAGTACACTAAATTCCTGGGACTTAAACCAAAGACGAATGATGCGACGAATGTATTGTCGCAATTATTCTTCTGACTATGATGATTATTGAATGCAACTTTGATGAATGTTGATAGGCATGATGGAGGATGTTTGCTAAGAAATGTTTTGGTGAAATGCAGCATGTTTGTTGTTGAGTGTTTTGAGGAAAAGAATTTTTTTATTTTTTTGACAACGCTTGTTTCTTTGAGAGACAAGCGTTGTTTTTTTGACATGATAATCTTGCTGAAGAAAAAAAATGATAAGATCCTGTGTGGGAAAAATCTTGCAACGGCAGGCATTGAAATCAGTTTAATCATAATTATCTTCGCGGCCCTATGCCAAAGAAGAAATCGACGAATAAATCAAGCAATAGTTTAGCCTTAGCTGTTATACTGATCATTGCCACTTTTATAGTTACTACCTGTTCCCGGAAAATAGCCGGGATAAAGGAAAAGGAGAAAACCCATTCTTCAAAAAAATCATCTGCTTCCAAACACGGGAAAAAGAAGTCTGCGAAATATCTGTTGCAGGAAGACTTTGAAAAGGGCAGCAAAACCAATTACAATACAGAAGAAATTTCGCTCAGCAGCGGTAGCTGGGAGTTCAAGGATGCTGTGACCGGCGGCCTGGATGAAGATCATAAGGTAGGTACAAAGGCCTTACGCATCCGGAGTAATGGTATGGCGAATATGGAATTTGATGTTGCCGTGAAGGGAACGGTGACGGTTACGCTGAAATATGCTTTGTATGGAGAGGATGAAAAAGGTGAGTGGGAGTTATGGGCATCCGTGAACCGCGGACAGCGTTATACCAAAGTAGGCAATACCGTTAGTGTTAGCTCCAATACTCTGAAGACAGCCACTTTCACGGCTACCACCAATGCCGCCATTCGTTTTTCGATCCGGAAAACAGACAAGACCAACAGCCGGTTGAACTTTGATGCCTTTACGGTAGAAGAAGGAGGCAAAGCTCCGGTCGTAACAGGACCTGCTGAAGGGTCGGTATCGGGCGATGATGATAACATGTTGCTGGGTAACCCGAGTAATGCCACGGCTTCACTGGCGATGGTCAACAATTACCTGATGGACAAGGGATATTACAAATTGTCTTACAGCCGCGATAACGGAACACCTAACTGGGTAAGCTGGCATATTTCTTCCCGTGATCTGGGGGATATGGCCCGGGGTAATGATTTCCGGCCGGATGCAGATGTACCGGACGATTGGTTCCAGGTGACGCAAACCACTTATATCGGCAGTGGTTTTGACCGTGGTCATAACTGTCCTTCGGGGGACCGGACGGCTAGCCGGGATGCCAATGAAGCCACCTTCCTGATGACCAATATGATTCCGCAGGCACCCAATCATAATCAGCATCTGTGGTCTAATCTGGAAAGTTATACCCGTTCACTGGTAAAAGAGGGGAATGAGGTGTATGTGATTATGGGAAGTTATGGTACTGGCGGAACCGGTAGTAAGGGGCTGACAAAAAAGATTGCCGGAAACAGGGTGAATGTGCCTGCCAGGATCTGGAAAGTGATTGTGGTATTGCCTGAGGGCAACAATGACCTGAAACGGATTTCCCGTTCCACCCGTGTCATTGCAGTCAATACGCCCAACAATAATAACGTCAATACAAAATGGTCTGCCTATCTCACTTCTATAGAAGAAATTGAAAAAGCTACGAATTACAAGCTACTGGGCAATGTTCCCGAGGCAGTAAGGCAGGAGCTGATCAAAAAGATTGATACCGGGGAGTAAACCTTAGCATGATAGTTGCTAAGTGATTTCCCATCTAATTGAAAACGGGATTTTGATGCAGTTGAAAAAATTATTATGTCATTGCGATAATTAATTATAAATTGCATAAAATTGCCATATTTTTAATTGAGGAAACTTTTTATATTGCCATTAAAAATAAGGGTAAAAAGTACATCCAATCGCTATTGTCATTCATGATGTTTGACTTTATTGAAAAATTTAACCTTTTGTACTGAAGGTATGTGTAACATATGAAGACCTTAATTCGTTAGCTTACAATAGAATAATTGCTAAATGATTAACTGACCAAAGACAATCAAATGATGGGCCTACAATATTCACTGCGTATATTCAACGATAGACCTGCAACGGGTGTATCTGTTTGCGCTGAAATAAACGGTGGAAAGCGGGCGTTATTCAGGATGGTGCCGGATGGTTCAGGAGTGGAAAACAGTGCGAAGCAAAAATTACAAAAAATTATATAAGATTCAGATATATGGGTGATAGCATGTCCGTGGCCTTATTGGTAACTACATACAACTGGCCAGAAGCGTTAAAACTTGTTCTGGAGAGTGTGCTTAGGCAAAGTGTTTTGCCTGACGAGGTCATCATCGCTGATGATGGATCTGCAGATGCTACAAGATATGTTATTGAAGCGTTCAAACGAAGCACCACTATTCCTGTAAAACATTTCTGGCATCCGGATGAGGGTTTCCGTAAAACGATCATCATCAACCAGGCTATTACCGGTACTGATTCTGACTACATCATCCAGATAGACGGGGATATAGTATTACACGAAGATTTTATCAAAGACCATAGAAGTGAAGCCGAACAGGGTTTTTATATCCGCGGCAGCCGGGTACTTTTGCCGGAAGACAAGACCCGTTATTTTCTGCGTTCCGGCGAATTTGACAATGTAACGGCTTTCGGCCGGGGTGTAAAGAATCGCTTTAATGCGCTCCGTATCCCGTTTCTCGCGCCTTTACTGATAAAAAAGAGTAAACGTTCCCGTAACCTGATCGGTTGTAACTGCGCTTTCTGGAAGGAGGATTTTCTGAAGGTGAACGGTTATAATAACGAGCTGAAGGGCTGGGGACATGAAGATATTGAACTGGCCGCCCGTTTTATCAACTCAGGACTGAGCCAGAAGAAGGTAAAGATGAAAGCGGTATGTTATCATCTGCACCACCCACTCAACGACCGGATACACGAAAATGTCAACTACCGCGTGTACCTGGATACCTTAAAAAGAGGAATTACCTACTGTACAAACGGCTATCACCACTAAAAAGTGTGGGAGCAGCCATTGTAAACGGGAACCGAAATGTTATATAACCAATGTTATCCCATTATCTGGTTATATAACTTCTCCTGTAATGATTGCCGATATGCCCGCGGATATAGAATTTATACATTCTTCTCAGCGATTTCCTAAGCCGGTGGATGTCCTGCAACTCATGAAAAGTACCGTTGCATCCGGCATTTTGCAGCTGTGCCGCTACTTTTTCCAGTGCCAGTATATAGGGTTTGTAGACGATCTTCAGGTTATGCTCCGTTAATCTGTAATGTCCCAGGAAACAGCCATTGGCAATACAATACTTATAATCGTGGTAGTGATAAAAGATCAGATCGAACTGCTTGCCACTGCTGGTTTCTATGCCAGTGACCATATTTTTATCTGCAGTAAATGAGTATTGCTGCACGTTCCAGGGAGCGACGCCACCGCCGGTGTGATTGAGTTCATGTATACAATCATAGCGTGTTGTCCAGCTATCCAGGTATTTCTGGTCCCCGAATTTACCATCTTCAAAACGGGCGTAGCACCATTCAAAACAGTCTTCTTTCCAGTCAGTGAGTACTTTGCGGCCCGCAGCATTGTTTTTAAAGGCAACGAATTGTACGCAGTATTTCCCGCTGGTAGCGGCCTGGTCGTACTCCGGTGTATAGCGGTGTTCGGTAATAAGCACTGACTGCTGTCCCATTTCTTCCAGCAGTACGGCGGGATTTTTATAAAACAGCAGGTCTGCATCAATATAGGTACAGGAAGGCAGTTGGTAGGTATCCAGACAGTATTCAATGGTGGCAGGTGTACATGTCCAGCAGTATTCGCCTGGTGTGCGGGTTTCCTTTATCTGTAATAATCTTTCATCTTCAAAAGAGGACAGCGGAATGATGGTGGCTTTAGATAACCGCAGTGTTTGCAGTGTCTGGCAGGCCTGATCATCAAAGGCAAAAATATACAGATGAAAGTCCGGGCAGGTGGCTTCCAGCGAATTGTACATGGCTACACCCCGTGTCAGGTATAATGAGTTGAAAAGTGTACAAAAGTTGAGCATGTTTGACTGATCTTCGTTTTACTGCTAGATGCCTTTAATCAGGTACTTTACCCAGCGTTTGAAACGCCTACGTTTCCGTTTGAAAAAAGAGTAATTATTATAGAGGCGGGTAAAGAATTCCCTGAAGGCTACATAGCCGGCCCGGCTTTGTTCTACCGGAATATCCAGGATGGGTATGGGTTCCATGCTGACAGTCTGGTCGTAGCTGTTTGTTTGTCCGCTATTGGTACCGGAATTATCCATGCCGATATTTCTTGCCATGGATTTGCCGGGATACAGTGTGTATTTGTCTTTCAGATAAGCAGATGCCAGCCAGCGAATGGCCCAGGAGTCGTTTTTGCCCTCAATCTGGTCTCTGAGCATCTGGGTATAAGGATAGGCACCATCAAAATCGAATTTGAAAGTAAGCCTGCGTTGTTCCAGTTCATGCAGCAACTTCCGTCCATCCGGTTCATACATGTCCCAGGCCCGTTTCCAGGTACCCCAGATACAGCAGTCAGCTCCTTTGAGGAAAAAGTTGGCAGGCACTTTCTTCCTTACCGGATAGAGAAACGCACATACACAAGCTACTTTATCATTGTTTTCATAATGATCCAGCGCATCATTCATAAACCGGAGGAAATAAGGGGATACCAGCAGGTCATCATCCATCTGAATGATTTTACCATGCTTGTTTACCACCATGGTAACGCCAGTGGTGATACTGGCTGCCAGTCCTATGTTCTGCTGTTGTTCTATCACTGTTACGGATGCAAAGCCGGTAACTGTATGGACATATTCCCTTACAGCCTTTACCATGTCCTTGTCTTTGTCTGCTTTGGCCCCGTCACTGAAAATGTAGAGATCTGTGCGTGGTGCTTCCGCATTTTTCAACAATGATTCTATTGTTTGTTGAGCATGGTCGGGCCGGTTATAAACAAATATGGCCACAGGAGCTAATGACATTATCCGAAATAGTTTTATGGATGCGGAGATAAAGCGCCAAATATAGCTGTAATCTGACTAAAATCCTAATCTCAATAACTAATGACCAGATATTGAATCTAACATATATTATAAAAATAATGTATTATTTCATCTTGATATGTATGTAGACGATTTTCGATATCGGGCGTATTTTCTTCTGATGACTAATGAACACGGGGGATTCCCGGGACATATTATAATTTTTATGGTATAGTTTTATCCTATAATTCTGTACCTTCGCCGTCCTATGCGAGAAACGTCTAACTGTGTAGATATTGTTATACCATCTTTCCGGCTGGGAGAGCGTTATCTGATTCCTTTAATAGAGCTGCCCAAACCTGAGGGGTGGACCTTTAATTATTTTATCATTGTAGATAATCCGGAAGTGAAACCTGGTCCGGCTATCAGCAAGCTGGCGGCGGACGGTGTTGTCAACCTGTTTATCAACTCTGAGAACCTGGGTGCCTCCGGCAGCAGGAATAAAGGTATTGATGCCGGTAAAGCTCCCTGGATATTGTTTCTGGACGATGATATTGTGGTAGAGAAAGATCTTTTGCATACCTATGTGGCGGCCATCCGCCAGCATCCTGATGCTATCGGATTTATAGGGCTGACTGATTTCCCGGCGCCTATTAATCACTTTACGGAGGCATTGGATGCATATGGCATTACAGCTGCTTTCCGTATTGCGAATGTTACCAGTGAATTTATGTGGGGAACCACAGCGAATATGATGTTTAACCGTGCTGCGATGGGTGACCTGCGTTTTTCAGACGTTTTCTCCAAGAACGGCGGGGGAGAGGATATGGACCTGCCTGCACGGATCTGTATACAGAACAACAAACGTTTCCTGACATTAAAAGAAGCCAAGGCAGTACATCCCTGGTGGAATGATGGCCGTCCGCACTATGACCGTAGTATGCGTTACGGAGCAGGCACCGGGCATTTGCTGCCTCGTTTCAAAAGCTTTACCTGGTATGGGTTTCCTAATCCCATCGAATCACTGATATTGTTTATACTCACCGCACCACTTATTATTTACTACCTGGGCTGGACCCAATGGCTGATCCTCATTGCAGCGGTATTTGTTTTTGACCTTATCCTGAACTATGCCAAATCGGTGCAGAAAGGTTTTACTTCTCCTGTGGTGGCATATTATGTAACGAGGTTGAGATGGAGCACTGAATGGGGCACACTGATAACCGGTTTACGAAAACAGGGAGTGCCGGCTTTCATGCAACGTATCAATGCTGACTTTTCAAGACCGCATCATTTCCGGCTGAACCGCTGGCGGATTACCAAGTTTGTCATGTTTGCGCTGCTGGTGGGCGTGCTTATCTGGTGCAGATAATGGCTTGTGGCTGAACCGCATGGCTGGAAGTATAAAAATGTATTAATTTAGTTCGTCCGTAAATATATCCATGCATGGCCGACAACGATATTATCATCAGTATCATTATCGCTACCTATAATGCTGAGAAGCAGCTACCTGGCTGTCTTCGTTCTATTACTGCGCAGTCTTTCAAAGGCATTGAAATAGTGGTGATAGATGGAGGTAGTACAGACAATACCTTGTCTATACTGAAAAATTATACTGGTAGTTTTCCGCTTAACTGGGTCAGTGAGCCAGATAAGGGGATATATGATGCCCTGAACAAGGGCACCAGATTGGCAAAAGGAAAGTGGTTACACTTTCTGGGTGCAGATGACCGGTTGTTACCGGGATTCAGTGAAATGGCCGCACAGGTGAAAGAGGAAAACGCAGTTTATTACGGTATCAGCAAAGAATACTATACAGGTCAGCGTCCCAACTACAATGTATTAACCGGTCATTTCTCAAAATACAGACTGGCGCAGGAATGTATGAACCATCAGGCTATTGTTTACCCGGCGCTGGTATTCAGGAAATACAGTTATAATCTGCGTTATAAAGTGTTTGCCGATTATGATGTTAATATCAGAGTGTGGGGCGACCGTCAGTTTAAGAAATGTTATTACCCTATTCCTGTTGTCAGCTACAATATGAACGGATTCTCGTCTGCTACCCGGGACGAACTGTTTAAGCAGGATAAACCCGGTATCATTAAAGAGGGTATGGGTTGGATTATTTATCTCCGTTTTCTGTACAAGCGGTATAAGAAAAGAAAGGCCGGGGTATTGGATTTTTAAGTAGCAGGCTTCAAAATCAATCCAATGGCTGATTTTGAAGCCTGGCTCATTACATTGCGTTATTTTTCAACTACTGTTTCTTCCTTGTTGGCAGCAAATGTCTGCATATCAATCAGTTTTTTATACAGTCCGTTTTGGCCCATCAGTTCCAGGTGAGAGCCTTGTTCCGCAATTTGACCATCTTCCAGTACAACGATCAGATCGGCGTTCTGGATGGTGCTGAGGCGGTGTGCGATCACGAGGGAGGTGCGGTTCTTCATCAGGTTGTTGAGAGCGTCCTGTACCATTTTTTCGGATTCTGTATCCAGTGCGGAGGTCGCTTCGTCCAGCAGCATCAGCGGCGGGTTGTTGAGTACAGCACGGGCGATACAGATACGTTGTCTTTGTCCACCGGAGAGCCTGGAGCCTTTATCGCCGATATTGGTCTGGTAGCCATCAGCGGTACTCATGATAAAATCGTGTGCATTGGCGATTCTGGCGGCAGCTTCCACATCGGCGTGGGAAACATCGGGTTTACCAAAGGCAATATTGTTGAAGATAGAATCATTAAAGAGAATGGAGTCCTGGTTGACGATGCCCATGAGTGACCGGAGAGACTCGATGGTTACGTTTTTAATGTGGTGGCCGTCGATGAGGATGTCACCGGATTTGGGCTGGATAAAGCGGGGGATCAGGTCCATGAGGGTGGACTTACCACCACCGGAAGGGCCTACCAGTGCGATCGTTTTACCTTTTGGTATTGTCAGGTTTATTTTTTTCAGTATTTCTTTTTCGCTGTAGGCAAAAGTTACATCTCTGAATTCAATATTTTTCTCAAAGTCGGTGAGGGCCACAGCGTTGGGAGCATTGACGATGTTAGGTTTCTCATCGATGAGCTCCAGTACACGTTCACCGGCCGCAATACCAGAGTGGATATTGGTAAAGGAAGCGGAGATGGCTTTAGCGGGGCGCATGATTTGTGAGAACAGCGCGATGTAGGCAATGAAAGCAGCCGCGCTGAGGTCGCCTTGGTTAGCGAGTACCAGGGTACCGCCGTATAAAACGATACCAGCCACCATAAACACACCGAGGGTTTCGGAGACGGGGGAGGCCAGCTGCTGTCTTTTAGCCATGGCGCGTGCAATCTTTGAGTAGCGGAGGTTTTCGTTGTTGAAACGGTCCGTGATAAAATTCACCGCATTAAAGGCTTTGATGATACGGATACCATGGAGTGCTTCATCCAGGTAGCTGATCATAATTCCGTAGGTACGGTGCGATTCCACCGCATGTTCCTTAAGGCGCTTTACGATTCTGGAGATGATTAAACCGGCCACCGGTATTACCAGCATGGATACCAGGGTCAGTTTATAGGAAATGATAAAGAGCATTATCAGGTACGTAAGAAAGGTAACAGGCTCTTTAAAAATCACCTGGAGGGTACCGGTAACGGAGTATTGCACGGTTTGCACGTCGGATGCTATTTTGGAGATGATATCCCCTTTTCTTTCATTGCTGAAATAGCCAAGATCGAGGCCCATGACGTTGTTGAAAACGGACTTTCTCAGGTTGAGCAGGGTGTGGATACGGAGGCTTTCCATGGTTTTGTCCGCAAAATAGCGGAAGAGGTTACCCAGCAGTACAGATACCACGATACAGCCGCATACGAACTGGAGCGTTTGTACGGCGCCGTATTTATTAAAAACGAGGGTGGTATAGTAGTTAAAAACAGCGAAAATGTCAGCCCAGTTATCCGGTTTTACTGGAGTCCCTTTTACATTAGCGAAGATGGTGGCCAGCAGTGGAGCCAGCAGCGCCAGGTTCAGCGTACTGAAGATAATGGACAACAGGGTGCAGATGATATAGGGGATGGCAAATTTGTTAATAGGTTTCGCAAAAGCTAAAAGTCGGAAATACGTCTTCATATCACTGTAAAATACTCGAAATTATAATTAATTCATCTCCATAAAAAAGCCGCATCAAAGCAAAGCTGATGCGGCTTCTCTCATAGCGGGCGAAGTTAGATCTTTTAGTGTAATTGGCAAAGTATTTAGCATAAATCGTTATGTTAAAAGAAGGTCAGGTCCTGCAGGAATTTGATCGGCTCCTGTTTTTTCTGTATGCGCAGGGGGCTTAGATCCGGGTGAACACAAACCCTGAGGTATCCACCTTGTTCTGATGTAACAGTTGATTCAGGGCTGTTACTGCATCTTTAAATGCCACTTCATTCATGCCATGTTTGACTTTACCGGTCAGGTAGAGGTAAAATGCAGGACGCAGCCTCACCTGGCTGAGCATCACATTTACCGCGGGAATGCTGTGGCGGATGGCATGGACTATATTGCCGGTATCTTTGAGCCGTACGTTCCAGCTCATGTCAAACACCGGGTAGCTGCTCAGGTTTGTTGTGTCATCGGATTTCAGGTAGCCTGGCCGGATATGTTGTGACGGATCATACGTCCGCAGAAAAAACTGGCGGGCAGCGGTGTCGGGCCGCATCCGGCGGACGGAGCTGTCACCGCTGATAATGAAGATGTCCAGCTGGGCTGAATCGGGATTGTCGAGAATGGCGGTCATGTCTTTAATGGCAGCCAGGTGTTCAAACAGATCTATATTGAGTGGATTGCCGGTGTGGATATAAGGGAACAGTTTTATCGTAGCTGCGTGGTCGTTGGTATACAGGAAAGCGCCGCCTTCCTGTACCAGTCTTTGGGCCACCAGCTGGTCTATTTGTTTTTTACGGTCGTAGAAAATTTGTTCCGATGCGGTTTTCATACTGCGGACCTGGCTGCTGTGCCGGAATTGTGGAAGGCAGGCCCGGACTAGCAGTACAAGGCCGAATATCGCTGAGATACCGATGAGCAGGCCGGTGTGGCTGCTGCGGGTATTGTTGATCTGGTGCAGTTGAGTGGCTGGCACTGCGGGTGTATCGTTTGTTTTGGGCTTTTTTTTCTCCTGTCGCTGGAGCCGTTGTTCCAGCTCCTGCAGGAAGTTTTGGAAATCGGAGACTTCTTCCGGTGTATTCTGAATCAGGGCGCGGCTGCTTCTCAGCATGGACCAGGACACTTTCCTTTTTTCGAGGTGTAGTTTGATAGCTGTATTGCCAGCCATCCATGGACTGGATATTTTCCTGATTTCCGAAAAATATATTACACCATATAAGGCTGACTCGATCTGGTCGTGATAGAGGGTGATCGTTTCTTTTCTCCACATCCATTTTATGGTCAGGATTATGGAAGCCAGAAAGATAACAAGTATTGTTATCATCAGCAGGGTGAAGTTGACTTTCAGTATAAGGCCGGTAAGTATTAAAGCAAGGGTACCCAGGGCTATCAGCACCGCGCTCCAGGCGCCTCTTTTCTGGTCTCCGATAGTAAAATGCCAGGTCAGGGGAGATTGCATCATCTGTCGAAGGTACTTTTTTTAGTGGATTTTCTCAGGAAGGGCTGTCACGTAAAGCACATCTGCTTTACGTGACAGCCGATGGTTAGCGGGATTCGAGTATTTTCAGTGCTTCCTCGTCTTTGTATTGGAGGATCAGTTTTTTCAGCGTTGCTTTCAGGTTGGCCGTAATTTGTTCAGTGCCTTTGTTGCCGTAGATATTATTCACCTGATGCGGATCTTTTTTCAGGTCGTATAGTTCCCAGGAATCACCGGCACCATAGAAACGGATAAGCGTATACTGTTCGGTACGTACACCGAAATGCGGATATACGTGATGGGGTTCGGGAAACTCGTAGTAGTGATAATAAGCAGCCTTGCGCCAGGACACTTTGTCTGTATTGGGCTGCAGGAGCGGGAGGAAAGAGGCGCCTTGTATATCTGCAGGTACCTTAACACCGGCGATCTGCAGGATGGTAGGTGCCCAGTCTATATTCAGCATCAGCTGGTTGACTGTACTGCCAGGTTTGGTGACGCCAGGATATTTAATGATAAAAGGAGTGCGAAGGGATTCTTCATACATAAAACGTTTATCAAACCAACCATGTTCTCCCATATAAAATCCCTGGTCGGAAGCATAAATAACGATTGTGTTGTCGGCCAATCCGTTTTTATCGAGGTAATCGAGCAGGGCGCCGATGTTGCGGTCCAGTGAGCGGGCGGTAGAGAGGTAGTCTTTCAGGTAGCGCTGGTACTTCCATTCCACCAATGCGTCGCCACTGAGTTTTTTCTCATCGAACTCTTTGCTGATTTTATCTTCGTAATAAGCCTGGTACACTTTTTTTTGTTCCGGTGTAAACCGGCCATAGATACCTTTTTCGTAGTTGGCATGTACTTTCAGATCTTCTTTCAGGCGCATGGTTTTGTCGATGGTCATGTCCTGGTTTTGAGCGGCTGTTCTGTTTTTATAGTCATCCCGGAAGGTAGGTGGTAGCGGGAAGGTTTTGTTGTCGTAGGCGCCGAGGTCCTGCAGATCAGGCAGCCATTCGCGGTGGGTGGCTTTTTCACCTACTACCAGGAAGAAAGGTTTGGAGGTATCGCGGTGATTGAGCCAGTCAACCGAAAACTGTGTGATGATATTGGTCACATATCCTTCTACTTTTGTAGTATCGGTTGGACTGATAAAGTCAGGATTGTAGTACTGGCCCTGATTGTTGAGGATACGCCAGAAGTCGAAGCCCTCGGGAAGATTACCCAGATGCCATTTGCCTATCCATGCTGTCTGATATCCGTTTTGTTGCAACAGTTTCGGAAAGAGCTGCTGGCCCACGTTGAATTTTTTTTCATTAAGCGTGTATCCGTTGACGTGACTATACTTTCCTGTCAGCAATGTGGCCCTACTAGGGCCGCAGATGGAATTGGTGACCAGTGCATTTTTAAATAACGTACCCTGGCGGGCAATCCGGTCGATGTTAGGTGTTTGAGCCAATGTACTGCCATAAGCGCTGATAGTCTGATAGGCATGATCATCAGAGAAGATGAAGATGATGTTGGGCTGTTTTTTCTGTCCGAAGCTGGTATTGGCGATGAGAGCCAGCAGCAGCCAGGAAAGGCGTTTCATTGTTTTCATACTGTTGTTGTAATGATGGATTAGGACGCGGTGGGAGATAAAGATATCTATTATTTGGTATGGTAGGTAATATTATGATTTATTGATATTTTGCAGGGTGGGTTTATCAAAGAGGATTGTAATGTGATGAAGGAGGGATGAATGAATATATCGTTTATGAAGATGACAGATGATATGAAAGCTATCGGCTATGATAATTCCTGATATAGTATACATAAATGAAACTGGTTACGGCATTTATTAAACCAAAAGATTAGCCCCTGGACTGTGTTGCACAGCTTCATCTTCCTGTTGAGTTAAAGGTTTCGGATACTGGTCATTTTTACATTCATACCGGATGTAAGATGAAAATGCCGGTGTTGGTTCTTTTATACGAAGAGCCAAGAGGGGACGGCTCCTGTACCCAAGAGTATCAGCGGATGGTGAATGGTGTTTGTGAAAGTGGTAAAAAGGAAGTCATAAGCCGGGTAAATTTTAAGAAAAACGGCTTGGACTATTGTCGTACTACCTATCGGTGGAAATGGAGCGATAACGCCACCAGCGGAATGATAATAGAAGAGCTTCCGGGAATGTGTACGAATCCTAATGAACCTTAGATCGAAAAAAATATGGGCTGAAGCAAAGAACGCTTCAGCCCATATTTTTTAAGGCATATACGGCCCTCCTGTCTCACCCCAACCCCATTTAGGCATGGGCTGTTCCGCGTCCATATCCAGTGTATTTTCCTGAGAATTGATCACAGCAATACGGGTGCCCCATTCGATGTATCCTACAAATGCGGAGCGGAATTCCGGATCATCGGGCAATTGTAGTTCATCTGCGGTTGCCAGCAGTAGTGCTATCCACCTTTTGCGATGTTGTTCGGTGAGATGTTTGCCAAGGTGTTTATGGACCATTTTAAAATGGGAGCCTTCCTGTTCGCTGTAGGTCTTGGGACCACCGAAGACTTCTGCGATGAAGTGGGCCACATGTTGCTGGTGTTCCGGGCTCATGTGTTTGAATACGGGTTCCAGTAAAGGATCTGCGAGTACTTTTTTATAAAAGGTGTCCGTCAGTTTTTCAAATACCGGCATGCCGCCTGCCCATTCGTATAGTGTGGGTATTTTTTTGTCGTTTGTCATGCTTCTAAATTAATGAAAAATGACTATTTTCTTATCCACTGGGTAGGAGTAAGGTCATAATGTTTCATTTCTTCAATATTGTTGTAAAATGGTTTTACGAGGTTGAAGAATGGCGGGAACTGCTGACTTTTACGGAATCCCTGCAGATGATCTGTTTGGGAAGTCCAGTGGATGACTACGATGTAATGCTGTGGTTCTTCGTTGCCGTGTAGTACCTGGTAACTTAAACAATACGGGGAGGCTTGCAGGTATTTACCGGCTTCTGCATAGGCGGTTTCAAAATGCTGGCGGTCCTGTTCCGGGATGCTGTAGCGGATGATTTCCGTTGAAAAGGTTGTGGGTGCTGACTGGTCCATAGTAGATGCGAATGGATACATAATAAAAAGTGTGATAATGGTGACGAGTGTTTTCATATTTTTATGATGGATATTGACTATTACAAAGCTAAGTGCCTTTGTGGTCGTGATCAATAACTTACCAAAAAGTAGGATACCGGTATGATAACCTTAAACGATAAAACATACACCTGTCCGGTCGATGTAACACTGGGCTTTATAGGTGGTAAATGGAAACTGCTGATACTGGCGCATTTGCATCAGTTTGGGCAACGTAGTTATGTGCAGTTGCGGGAGAACCTGCCGGGTATCTCGGAGAAAATGCTGAGCCAGCAATTAAGGGAGCTGGAGCAGGATTTTCTGATCACTAAAAATATTTTGTCGAAGAAGCCCTATCGGGTGGAATATGCGTTGTCGGAGGATGGAAAGTCTCTGGCGCCTTTGTATGAATTTGTGAGTGACTGGGGTATTCGTTATCTGAAAAAACATGGCATCGATTATATCCAGGATCAGCATCTATACAAATAAATTTAACCCGTCCCCAATTTTCGCCATTCTATTCCAATGCTTATCTCTAGCGGTTTAAGAGGTATCTGAAAATTAAATTTTTCCGTAACCATTCGGTTACTTATATTTGTAACCGAACGGTTACGGATATTAAAAAGTTATTTATGCGCAGAGACGTTTTTCAGGCGATTGCTGACCCAACGCGGCGGGACATCATTCATTTGCTGGCCGATCAGTCGTTGAGTCTGAATATGGTGGCTGATCATTTTGACATCAGCAGACCAGCTATATCCAAACATGTGAAAATACTGACAGAATGCGGCCTGGTGATCATACAGCAGCAGGGAAGGGAGCGGTATTGCAGGGCTAATCTGCGTCAGTTGAAGCAAGTGTCTGAATGGGTGGAACATTACCGGAAGTTCTGGGATCGTAAACTGGATGCCCTGGAAGCATTTCTGGAAGAGGATAATCATAAGAAGAAGAAAAAAAAGAAGTAGTTCATCATCTTTAAAAATCATTGTTATGAAAAGCGAACCACTGGTAGTAGAACGTACCCTTAATGCCCCGATGGGAAAAGTTTGGGAAGCACTGACTGTAAAAGAGAAAATGAGGAAATGGTATTTTGATGTGTCGGATTTTAGACCTGAAGTTGGTTTTTCCTTCACCTTTAATTGCGAAGACGAAGGAGTATTATACGTTCATCATTGCCAGGTGACGGAAGTAGTGCCCGGCAGGAAACTATCATATACCTGGAAATATGAAAATTATGAAGGAGAATCGCTGCTTACTTTTGAGCTGTCGCAGGAAGGGAGCCAGACAAAACTGACATTAACCCATGCCGGACTGGAAACATTTCCGCAGCACCTCAAATCTTTCACCCGCGAAAGTTTCACTGGTGGCTGGGATCATATCATCAATACTTCATTGCCTGAATATCTCGGGTCCCAGGGCTAAAGCCCTGGGCTATATTTGTGTAATATTATTTACGGAGTTTTATGCACGAATATGCCTGTTTAAGGCGTTTATAGCACTTTTTAAGTAACGGGTCTGTATAGTCAGAACACGTTGTTCTAAACAAACAATTATAGCCCAGGGCTTCAGCCCTGGGAGCTCAGCGCTAAATTATCATAGCAGTTTTGGTATAAATATCTGTATATCAGAAAGCCTTCCTTGTATACAAACAATTATAGCCCAGGGCTTCAGCCCTGGGAATTTTATTATATTAAGCTTATGAACAGATCTTATTTTTCGTTATCCAATATTTTATATGGGTTGTTGTTGGCAGGGGTGTTATCTGTAGCGTTGATCCCTGGTGGTAAGGTATGGTTTCTTCAGCAGCTGATGAAGATCGGGTTGTTTCAGCCGGGAGTGCCTGCTGGCGGGCATGGTGATATGGCGCCGGAGATGCGGTTCCTGACGGCGGAAGGTTTGCCGGTGGCTTTGTCTGAGTTGAGAGGGAAGGTGGTTGTCATTAATTTCTGGGCTACGTGGTGTCCTCCCTGCAGGGCGGAGATGCCTTCGCTGGATGGTTTGTATCGGCAGTTGAAAGACAGGCCGGATATTGTTTTCCTGATGGTGGATGCAGATAGTAATGTGGAAAAGGCGATGGGATTTATGCGGGATCATGGTTATCAGCTGCCGGTGGCGGTGTTGGCCGGTGAGGTGCCTGATAAGGTATATGCCGGTACGTTGCCTACTACGCTGGTGGTTGATAAGGCGGGGCGTATCGTTTTCCGGGAGACAGGGGCGGCAGACTATAGCAGCCGTAAGTTCCGGGAGTTTGTAGGGCAATTGCTGGACGCAAAGCAGTAGTTTTTTGTAAATTTTAGGAATGTCGACCGCTAAAACGGGATCGCTATTCCAAAATTGTTTACTTTTGAATAAATATTTAGTTTACATTATTTACTATGAAAACAGATTCGTTAGCTAATAAAGTGTATGTAGAACTTCGGCGCAAGATACTGTCCAACCAGCTGGTGCCGGGCATGCGCCTGAAGGAGGATGTGTGGGCCAAGAAGACGGAAGTAAGCCGTATGGCTGTGCGGGAGGCGCTGACGCGCCTACTGGGGGAGAATCTGGTGGTATTTGGTGAAAAAGGTGGATACTTCGTGAAATCCATGACTGCAGAAGATATTCATCAGGTGAGGGAGTTACGGGAACTGCTGGAGCTGGGTGCTATCCGTTTGGCTATCCAGAAAGCAGACAAAGAAGATATTGCCGCATTGGAAAAGATCTGTGATGACTTTACCAATATGGTAAAGAGTGGCTACCTGGGCGGCGCCTGCGAGGCGGATATGAAATTTCATGAAACACTGGTGGCCATGGCTGGCAATGCCAAGCTGATGGAGATATACCAGTCCAGTAATATCCCGCTGTTTCATATGAAGCTGGGCAAGATGCTGGTGCAGATGGATGACTATGAACAAACCGATGAAGAACACCGGGCTATCCTGCGTGCTTTGAAAAATAAAGACGTAAAAAAGGCGGAAGAAGCGCTGGTAAAGCATCTGCTGCGTGGTGAAGTAACTACCCTGGAGGTAGAATAACCCCTTTCCTGCATTACTAAAACTGTACTTTTCTTCCTTCTGATAATTTTCTTCAAATATTTTTTTGTTTACAAAATTTGAATATATTTGTAAACAGAGTAGCGAATAACTGACCATTCCTGGTTGGTGCTAAAGCTAACGTTATGTGAAACTTACGGGCAGTGCCGAAGCATCGTGTAGTCGTGCCCGTATCATCCACCTGTAATGCCGACGTGTATTCTTGCCACATAAGAACACAGTGAACGGTTTAATAAAACGCGAATTAATTTATCCAACCATCATGAAGGATGGTATGTCAACTGGTGCATTGATGTAGCAATGCGCACGGGTACGTTTATCTAACCATTTTATCTAACCAGAATTATGAAAGGAACACACCTTTACCTATTTGCAACCCTGCTGGCCATCCTCGCAGGTATTTGCAAGCCACAAAAGCTGATAGCGCAGGAGGTCAGAGAGATAAAGGGTACTGTCCTCGACAGCGCCACCCAGACAGCCCTTCCCGGTGTAAGCGTCATCATCAAAGGGACTAAAACAGGCGTTTCCACCAATGCAGAAGGCCATTTCACCATCCGCGCCAACAGTGCAGACGTACTTTCCTTCTCTTATCTGGGTTATGATAAAAAAGAAACAGCCATAGGCAACCGCAATAATGTTTACATTTCTCTGCCACAAAGTAAAACCACCCTTAATGAAACTGTGGTGATCGGTTATGGTGCTGTGAAAAAAAGCTCCGTGACCGCAGCAGTGGCGAAAGTAGAAAACAAAATACTCGATCAGGTGCCCGCCGGCAGGCCGGAAGCGGCCCTGGTAGGACGTATGGCCGGAGTTAATATTTCCCAGTCCCGGGGCCAGGCCGGTTCAGCACCTACCATCCGCATTCGCGGTATCGGCTCCATCAGCGCCGGCAACGATCCTCTCATCGTCATCGATGGTATCCCCGGCGGTAACCTGGGCATGGTTAATATGAACGATGTACAGTCTGTAGAAGTGCTGAAAGACGCGTCGTCTGCGGCTATATACGGTTCCCGTGCAGCCGGTGGCGTTATACTTGTGACGATGAAAAAAGGTGCGGCAGGCAAACCCAAATTCAACTTCAACGGATATGCCGGTCTGGGTAAAGCCATCCTGCACCACGACTGGATCACCGGTGATGAATACTATCAATACGCTACCAAATACCAGAACAGGGAATACGCCTGGGTAGGCGGCGACGTAACACTGCCTGTATGGGGCGATGGCAGAAGGCCTGCAGCCTATCAGGTCAGTGATGTGCTTAAAACAGGCCATGTAGTATGGCAGGATGCTGTGATGAAAACGGCTCCCATACAGAGTTACAACATCTCCGCCAGCGGCGGTACCGATAAAGCCACCTATTATGTGGCGGCTACCTATAAAGATGAACAAGGTGCCATGGTCAATACCTGGTTCAAAACCTACGGCCTGAGAGCCAATGTGGACGTGCAGGCCAGCAAAGCTGTCAGCGTGGGTTTTATGCTCAATCCTTCCTATTCCAAACGCCGGTATAATCCTTCTGAAATTCCTAACTATTCCAAATATCCTTCCTTTGCGGAGGTACAGCGGCCTAACGGCACCTACCCCAATGCCCGTGATTACTGGGGTGCCGTTGTAACAGGACAGGTAAATCCAATGGCTACCCTTCAGGGCTCTGAATATTATGGCAGCAGTTTCAGTAATATCGGTGAAGCCTATATGAAATTGCACCTGGCCAAAGGATTGTCCTTCCGCTCTTCTGTAGGTACGACCATGGACTTCAGCAGCCGCGACGAATTCCAGGCCTCCTGGGCTACCAGCGCCGCTAAAAACTCCGGTACTGACATCACCAGCAATAACATCAATGTGCTCAATGAAAACGTACTGAGTTACAATACCACCTTCAAAGGTGGTCACGACCTCTCCGCTATTGCCGGTGCTTCCTATCAGCGGAACGACAGCAAGGCGGTCAACCTCTACGCAGTGACAGGCAGCTACAATAACGATATCGTACATACGATGGGCAACGCCACCCTGGCACCTAACAGTAATACCGTCAAAAGCAAGTGGGGACTCATTTCCTACTTCACCAGGGTAAACTATGGTTATAAAGACAAATACCTGCTGTCAGCTTCCATCCGTACTGATGCCAGCTCCCGCTTCGGGCCAGACAACAGATGGGGTTACTTCCCGTCTGTATCTGCCGCCTGGCGCGTAAAACAGGAGAGTTTCCTGAAAGACTTCAAACCTGTCAGTGACCTGAAAGTAAGGGCCAGCTATGGTGTGACCGGTAACTTTAATATCGGCGATTTCCAGTATCTGGGTCTGATGGGCAACACGTTCTATTCTCCGGGTAATATCGTCACCAAAGGCCAAGCGCCTGTTAGTTATGGTAACAGTATGCTGGGGTGGGAAAAAACCAAAGGCATAGACCTCGGCGCGGAACTGTCTGTGCTGGATAATCGTATAAGCGTGGTGTTTGATTATTACGATAAACGTACCAACGATCTGTTGTATAGTATGCCAGTGCCGGCCACTACCGGTTTTAGTACCACCATGACCAACATCGGGCAGATACGCAACAGAGGAATAGAGTTTGAAGTGAATACCCGCAACATCGTGGGTAAGTTCAACTGGCAAACCTCTTTCAACTTCTCCCAAAATAAAAATACAGTGGAAGACCTGGGTGGTGTGAATAATGTGATCATCGCGGATCCTTCTTCCAATATGAATTGGATACTCAGAGTAGGCGAGCCGATGTTTTCTTATTATGGTTATAAGATTACAGGTGTTTATCAGGATGCTGCTGATATCGCCGCCAACCCTGGCATTGCAGGCACCAGACCCGGCAATCCTAAATTTGAAGATAAAGATGGCAATAAAAAAATCGATGCCAATGATAAACAGGTCCTGGGCAATTTCCAGCCCAAGGCTATTCTCGGAATGGTGAACAATTTCTCCTACAGCAATTTCGACCTGAGCATCGCCATGCAGGCTTCGCTGGGTGCGAAAATGTACAACTACGAAAATCAGTTCTACCAGGGTGCGTTGCTGGGCGCTATGCGTCGGTCCCTGGTAGAAAACCAGTGGTGGTCTGCTGCTGATCCGGGTAATGGCAAAGTGCCCGCCAGCGCGCTCAACACATTGGGATTCCAGACAATGTCTGACGCTTATATAGAAGATGCCTCCTTTCTTGCCATTCGTAATGTGAACCTGGGATATACCCTGCCGGAATCCCTTATCCGCAGGTTGCGGGTAACCAACTTCAGGGTTTATCTGTCTGCCAGCAACCTGTTCATCTTCACTAAAAAAGAATTCCATGGGTATAACCCGGAAGGATATACGAAAGGTGAGGTGAACGGTGTTGCCAGCATGCCTGGTGCCAACTACGGAGCAGAGCCTATCAGCCGCATTTACGCGCTGGGATTCAATTTTAACTTCTAATCAGCAAAAGCGTTTTTCATGAAAAAAAATAAAATCTATATACCGCTCCTGCTGCTGTCGCTCGCCGGCAGCAGCTGTACCAACAGCCTGCTGAACATGACACCGGATTCTTCCCTGACTACCACCAATTTCTATAAAACGGCCAACGATATGGACCAGGCGGTGATCGGCATCTACAGCAGTATGCAGGACCGCAAGCCCAAAGATTATATCCTGATGGAAATGCCCGGCGATAATCTGTATATGGGTACTGCCATGCCCGGTGTCAACGATCTGGACTACCTGACTGTAAACGCCGAAAATACAGCGGTGGCCGACTTCTGGGAGAAATCCTACTATGGTATAGGAAGAGCCAACGCTGTGCTGGAAAATATCGATAGACCTACAGATTACCCTGGCGGGAAAAAAGAACAGTTTACCGGTGAAGCAAAATTTATGCGCGCGCTCTTTTATTTTGACCTGGTAAGATTGTATGGGGGAGTACCACTGGTAACAAAAACACCTTCTATCAGCGAAGCTAAAAATATGCCCCGTGAATCAGCTGACAAGATCTATGATATGATCATCAGCGACCTGAAAGAAGCCATCGATCTGCTGCCGGCACCAGCCACGGCTATACGCGGCCGTGCCAGCAAAGGTGCTGCCACCGGCCTGCTGGGAAAAGTTTACATATATCGTAAAGACTGGGCAAACGCGAAAACTTATCTGGAGAAAACTATCCGGGATTTTAATTACCAGCTGGAACCCAACTTTGCCACGCTCTGGAGCCTGGCCACGGAAGATAACAAAGAGATCATACTGGCTATTAAATACACCGACGGTTCCAATGGACATTCGCTGGGCATCGACTTTGCGCCCATCGGCGGCCTGGCAGGCATTGTGGGCTCCGGCAACCAATACGCATTTCCTTCCTGGAGTCTCAATAAAAAATATGTGGCTGGCGATACCCGCAAAGCGTCTACTATTTCAGACTATGTGGTGAAAGCCACTTCTCCCAACGATCCGCCGGCATGGGGGCCTTACGTGAAAAAATATGCGACGAAATTTACCGGCTCCACTTCCGGACAAGACCTGCCGGTATTGCGGCTGGCAGATGTGGTACTGTTGTATGCAGAAGCATTGTACAACACCGGTGATAAAGGGAATGCTTTATTACAACTCAATGCTATCCGGGAACGCGCTTTTGGAGATGCTTCCCATGACTACACTGCCGCAGATATCGCCAGTGCTGATAGTTTCCTCGATCTCCTGTTGCAGGAAAGACAACTGGAACTGGCCTACGAAAATGAACGCTGGACCGATCTGGTACGTACCGGCAAATTCATGACGGTGATGACCAGTGAAGAAAGAGATTACAATCCGGCTACCAGTACCGCTACTAAAGTGACACTATCTCCCAAAGCTACCATGGCGGTTTTTCCGATACCGCAGCGACAGATCGATCAATATACGCCTGGAGTGCTCAAACAAAACGAAGGATACTAAATCAGAAACCAGTTATATACTTTAAGCATACGGGATGTTATACAGCATAAGCATAGTTAAACGGATTATCTTAAGTGGCCTCCTCATAGTTGGCTGTATGACATCCCATGCTCAGCACGTCACAGATGTGCGTGCCTATGGTGCCCTGGCGGACGGAAAAACAGACGACAGCAAGGCTTTTCAAAAAGCGATCAAACAGGCTGCAAAGACCGGTACACGAAAAATATTTGTTCCAAAAGGGCACTATCTGATTGCACAATCCATCAAACTACCATCCCGCTTTACGCTGGAAGCCAGTCCTGATGCATATATAGAACTGAAGCCTTCCGCCAATACCTGCCTGTTGCAAAACGAAGACCTGACTAACGGGAACGAATATATTACCGTAAAAGGTGGGAGATGGAATGGCAACGGCTGGAGTCAGACACGTAGCATTCGCAGTACAGTAGACAGTTCTGCCTTTTGTTTTGGTATGTTTTTCTACAAGGTGAAAAACCTGGAAGTGGCCGGGCTGCAGATAGACAGTACCCGCAGCTGGGGCATTGCCTACATGGAATGTGACACGGTGCATATACACGATATTCATTTTCAGCAGAACCCTTTTAAAGATGCACAACAAACCAGTGCGCTGATGCAGAATGGGGATGGTGTGACCGGTGGAGGCAATCATGTTCTGATAGAAAATATTTCTGGTTTCACCAATGACGACCTGGTAGCTTTTGCCGCTGGTGGAGCGTCTTTCCAGGGAAAGATGTCTCCGTTTCCGGCTTGTGATTATAAAGACATCACGGTTCGTAATATTACCCCGCAAAATATCTATGATTCCATTCCTACGTTGAAAGCGGTAGCCTTTTACACATTTGAAGGCAGAAAAGTGAGTGATATCAGTATTGAACGGGTGCATGGTAATACAGCCATGGCCTCTGTACTGTTTTACAGTCTTTTCGATAAAACAGGTTATTTCTCCAATGTAAAAATATCGGATGTGTCGGGGACAAATGTTTACGCCCGCTCTTCCCATCCGGGGCTGGCTTCTGTATACGGCGTTATCAGTGTGAAGTGTTCTGTGATAGACCGGCTGGATATCAGCCGGGTGCGCAGGGAGGAACGTCGTTATGCCAATCCGCAGTTTTTATTTGACGAACGTACAGTCATCGATTCGCTCAACATAAACCAGGTAGACATCCACCATCAGCACGTACAGGGCGACCTGCTGATGAAATCTTCCGGCGCCGTTATTAAAAACAGCCGCATCAATGGGGTGTCCATCAGCAATGTGGAATAGGTGAGATGGAAAGACAGGTTTTTAACTCAAAAATTTTAACAACATCGCTATGATGAACGCATGGCCCAAATCATCCTCGCTTTTAAAAAGCAATGAACAATGGATACCCGGTGGCGTGGTATCACTCAACCGGAAATCAGACCCCAATATCTGTTTCGTTAGCGGACAGGGTAGCCGTGTTCGTGACCTGGAAGGAAATGAATACATCGACTACCAGGCCGGTTTTGCCGCCGCATTTCTGGGGCATAATGACCCCGACGTTAACAAGGCGGTGCGTGCCGCGCTGGATAATGAAACGCTGTTGATGGGCGCAGGTCCTACCAACCTTGAAGGAGAGTTTGCCCGGCTGTTTTGTGAAAGTGTGCCTTCGGCAGAAAGTATAGAAATCACCACCACCGGATCAGAAGCTACCTATCATGCTATTCGTATAGCCCGTGCCGTTACTGGTAAAGAACATATTATCGTGATGCAGGGCGGTTATAACGGCTGGCATAACGATGTGGCCTGTAATGTGATCAGCAGCCTGACAGATGTGGGAGAAAGAGTGAGTCCGGGTGAATATCCGTTTGATTCCCTTTCAGCGGGTATTCCGGAAGGACATTCTTCCCTGGTACATGTGATCAACTATAATGATATTGACTCCGTAACGTATATCCTGCAACGTTATCCGGTGGCGGGCATACTGCTGGAGCCTATCCTGCAGAACATCGGTGTGGTGAAGCCTCAGCCGGGCTATCTGGAGACGCTGCGACAGCTGGCCGATGAACATGGTTTCCTGCTGATATTCGATGAAGTGAAAACAGGTTTCCGTCATGCGTTGGGTGGTTATCAGCAGTTGTGTGGTGTTACGCCTGATCTCAGCACTTTCGGTAAAGCCGTGGCCAATGGTTACCCGGTGGGTGTTATCGCCGGAAAGAAAAAATACATGGACTATTTCATCCATCCTGATAAAAACAAAAAAGTGCTCATCGCTGGTACCTTCAATGCACATCCGCTGACTACAGCGGCAGCTATTGCGACGGTGCGTAAGCTGGCTGCTCCTGGGTTTGGTGTATACGACCATGTCAACGCGCTGGGCCAGCTGCTGGAAAACGGCTTACAGGACATCTTCCGGACTACGGGCCGACCTTTTCAGATTGCGCGTCAGGGTTCCGCTTTTTGTATGTATTTTATGGACCATATGCCGGTAGATTATCACGATATATTGAAGCATCATGATTTTGCGTTTGATAAAGCATACAGGCTGAAACTGATCGAAAAAGGGATCTTTAACTTCCCCTTACCGATCAAACAAGGCAGTATCTCCTATGCGCATACGACACAAGACATCGAAGAAACACTGGAAAAAACCAAATCAATATTAGCAGCGCTATGAAGATAACGGCGATAGAAACACAGGTTTGCCACGCGCGGATGCGTAACTGGATCTTTATTAAAATTGTGACAGACCAGCCCGGACTGTGGGGATGGGGAGAAGCAACACTGGAATGGCATACCAGGGCAGTAGTAGGGGCGGTGGAAGATCTCAGCCAGCTGCTGATAGGAGAAGATCCCCGCCGTATTGAATATCTCTGGCAGATGATGTACCGTCAGCATTTCTGGCATGGCAACGGCATTGTACGGGGTACGGCTATCAGCGGTATCGACATCGCATTATGGGATATCCTCGGCAAAATACATGGTGTACCTTGTCATGAGCTGTGGGGTGGAAGAGTAAGAGATTATATCCGTTTGTACTGTCATTTGGGCGGTGGTAAGATGGAAGATTTTTACGAGACCAGACCGGATGATGCGGCCCGTTTCGGGGAGCTGGCCCAGCGTGCCGTGGAAGAAGGTTTTACAGCCTTTAAATCCATGGCGGTGCCGGAAACCATGCCACTGGAAGGTTTGCGTCCCATTCGTTATGCAGAAGCCTGTGTGAAGGCCATGCGTGACGCTGTAGGAGAAGATATTGATATCATGGTGGATTGCCATGCACGCCCCAGTCCGTTGATGGGCCTGCAGTTTGCAAAGGCATTGGAGCCATACGGACTTTATTTCTTTGAAGAACCCTGCTGGCCGGAAACGATGGATGACATTGCCCGTATACAACATGCGGTGAAAACACCGATTGCCAGTGGTGAAAGGCTGGTAGGTGTACATGCTTTCCGGGATATGCTGGAGAAGCGTGCGGTGAGTGTTATACAGCCGGATATCACCCATTGCGGTGGATTAAGTGAAGTAAGGCGCATTGCAGCGCTGGCTGAAGCTTATCGTGTGGCGGTAGCGCCGCATAATCCGCAGGGACCGGTGAGTACAGCTGCTTCTATCGAACTGGGTTTTGCCACACCATCTTACAGCATTTGTGAAAGTGTGCATAATGATGTGCCCTGGCGGGAAGAAGTAGTGAGCGAAGGGTTTACAGTAGAGAAAAAAGGAAGGATCGTGAAACCTAATGCCCGTCCGGGTTTGGGGATAGAGATCAATGAGGCAGTGGTGAAAAAACATCCTTTTCAGCAGGAAGTATTACAGCGTACATTTTATAAAGATGGTAGTGTAGGTGACTGGTAAAATAACGGGTATGAAAAAATTATTGGAAGAGAAAACAGTCCTGATCAGTGGCGCCCTGGGCGACATTGGCAGGGCTGTGGCCATTGCGTTTGCGGAGCAGGGCGCAGGTGTCGCGCTGGGCGATATTCAGCCCGCAGCGCAGGCACAGCCCCTGCTGAATGAACTCAAAGCTATCGGTGTGCCTTGCCATTATACACAGGTAGATGTGTCTGATGCAGTGGCGGTAGACAGCTGGTTACAGACTGCTGAAGCGGCTTTGGGGCTGGTGAGTATGGTGGTGGCCAATGCGGCTACTGTTACCATTGCTGGTCTTTATCAGATTACAGCGGAGCAATGGAGTAAAGAGCTGCGGGTAAACCTGGATGGTGCTTTTCATATAGCCCGCGCCGTTACCAGTCGGTTGCTGGAAAAGGCTGCCACCGGGAGTGTGGTATTTGTAGGTAGCTGGGCTGCTGAAGCGGTACACAGTCATATCCCGGCCTATTCCGTATCCAAGGCTGGGCTGCGGATGCTGTCTAAATGTATGGCACTGGAACTCGCTCCGCATGGCATTATGGTCAACGAGATCGCGCCGGGTTATGTAGATGCAGGGCTTAGCCGGACGGTATGGGAACAGGCACCGGAGCAGAAAGAACAGGCCCGTCTCAGGGCGCCGGTACGGCAACTGATCACACCGCAGCAGGTGGCCCGGGAGGTGGTACGGTTGTGTGATCCGGAAAACAGACATATCACCGGCAGTGTATTGCTGATGGATGGCGGATTGTCTTTGTTGTAACAAAATTGAAACATGACGAACTATCACGGAATAATAGGCATATCCAGGGAAGATATTACGCCGCCGGTAGGCATCTTTGCACGCAATTGGGGGGCTGCCACCCATGATGTGGCGGCAGGTGTTCATATGCCGTTGACCCTCACCTGTATCACTTTTCAGACAGGTAAGGACGTACAGCCGTTGGTGTTAGTATCCGCCGACCTGGGCTGGTGGAAAAGTGCTGCCGATGAAAAAACACTGCGGCATGGCATATTACAGGCCTTGTCCCTGACGGAAGAACGCCTGATGTTTTGTTTGACCCATACCCACGCGGGGCCCAGCACTTTCAGTGAAGATGCGGGCAAACCCGGTGGTCAATATATCATTCCATATCTGCAGCAGTTGCAGGAGAAGGCTGTCAGCTGTATCCGCCGCGCACTGGCGGCCGCACAGCCGGCTACGCTCACCTGGCAGTATGGCAGCTGCAACCTGGCGGTGAACCGCGATTTCCCGGAGCCGGGAGGTGATCGGCTGGTAGTAGGGTACAACCCCGCTGTCAGCGCAGATGATACAGTACTGGTAGGCCGCATTACAGACAGCGACTGCAAGGTGATGGGCACCATCGTAAATTATGCCTGTCACCCTACTACGCTGGCCTGGGAAAACCAGTTGTTGTCGCCCGACTACATTGGTGGAATGCGTACCGTAGTGGAAACTGCTACTGCGGCGCCCTGCCTCTTTTTGCAAGGAGCCTCCGGTGAGTTGTCGCCTGCAGAGCAATACAGTGGTGATACTTCGCTGGCCGATGGTTATGGCCGTCAGCTCGGCTATGCCGTGCTCTCTGCACTGGAAGGGATGCTGCCACCGGATACTACGCTTACTTATACCGGTGTGGTGGAATCAGGTGCTTCGCTGGGTATCTGGAAAAAAACGCCTGCCCCGGCGTCCACTACGCTGCTGGCTGAAATGACGCTGGTGGAAATGCCGCTGAAACCGATGCCTTCGCTGGCTGAGATAGAAGCCGCATGGGCTACCTGCGAAGATCACGTGCTCAAAGAGCGGCTGTGGCGTCAGCGGGGTATCCGTAAAACGGTGGGAGAAGGGGCAGTGGCAAAAATGCCGCTGTGGATATGGCGGCTGGGAAACACGATACTCGCCGGCCAGCCCAACGAAGCCTATTCCTTATTTCAGCAGGAACTACGGCAACAGCTGGCTCCGGCAGCCGTGGCTGTCATGAATATTGTAAACGGTTATGCCGGTTATCTGCCGCCTTTAACATCGTTCAGCCATAACAGTTATACTGTATGGCAAACGCCCTTTCAGCAAGGCTCACTGGAACAACTGATCTGCTCCGCCATCACTATTTCACAACGAATGATCCAAACCGCATGAACCTTAACCTGACCTTACTCGATGCCATCATCTTTGGAGCATATATATTGGGTGTAATTGGCCTGGGCATCTATGCCTCCCGCAAAGGCCAGCAAACAAAACGGGATTATTTTCTGGCCGGCGATAAACTGCCCTGGTGGATGATCGGCGGTAGTATCATCGCAGCCAACATCAGCAGCCATCATCTGGTAGGGGCTATGGGCGTAGCCTACAGTCGTGGTTTTGTGGCCATTGCCATGGAATGGGGCGCCATCCTGATGGGCTTCAATGCCTTGTTATGGATATTCCTCCCTTTTTATATTCGCAATGGTTTTTATACAGTGCCTGAATTTCTGGAGAAACGTTTTGGAACGGCTGCCCGAACTACTTACGCCAGCCTGATCCTGCTCACTTATGTGCTCGTAGAGATCAGTGCGGTATTGTATCTGGGCGCATTGTCATTACATTCCTTGTTAGGTATTTCGGTGATGACCAGTGTGGTGGTGCTGGCATTGATCACCGGTGTTTACACGATTGCAGGCGGTCTGCGGGCAGTGATCTACACAGAGATGCTGCAATTGATTGTACTGGTGATGGGTGGTATTGCCCTCACTATCGCCACCGTTAACGCTGCAGGGGGTGTATCGGCGATTACAGATACTGTAAAGGATTGGGACCTTATCCTGCCGGCCAACGATCAGGACTTTCCCTGGACCATGTACCTGGGTGGTGTATTGTGCATCAGTGTATTTTACTGTGCCACCAACCAGTTTATCGTACAACGGGTGCTCGCTGCCAAAAACGAGTGGCATGCCCGCATGGGCGTGGTCTTCGGCGACTACCTCAAATTTCTGATACCTGTTATCATTACCGTGCCGGCGCTGGTAGCGCCCAAGTTGTTCCCTCATCTCGAAAAGCCTGATCTGTTGTTTCCCACACTGGTGGAAAAACTGTTGCCCACTGGTCTGGTAGGCTTGGTGATGGCCGGTTTGATAGCCGCCGTGATGTCACATCTTTCAGGAGCGATCAACTCCTGTACAACGATTCTTACCGTAGATATTTATCTTCCCTACTTCCGTAAAAAGGCTACGGAAGCAGAAGCGGTGCGTTTCGGCAGATGGGCCGGCGCTGTCATTATTGTGATCGGTATCTTATGCACAGGGCTGTTTCTGACGCATTCCAAAAAACCGGTCTTCCTTTATCTGATGAATGCTTATGGGTTGTTTACACCTGGTATTGCAGCCATGTTTCTGTTGGGCATTCTGTGGAAACGTACTACGCACGCAGGTGCGCTGGCAGCGGGCATACTCACGATCCCATTGTCGGTCGTCATGGAAATTATCTATCCGGCTATGCCTTTCTTTAACCGTACCGGCATTGTTTTCTGGAGTTGTATGCTGGTATGTGCCGGTGTGAGTCTTCTTACCAAACCTGTGCCTGAAGCCCGTCTGGAAGGACTTATCTGGAACCGCGAAAGTTTAAAACTGCCGCCGGACCTGCTGCGTCAATCCCGTGGCTGGCGTAATCCAACACTATGGTGGGGATTTATAACGGCGCTGGTGTTGTATTTCTATATCCGTTATGCATGACCACCAAAATCCCGCATATAAAACTGATGGTTTTCTTTGGTGATGATATCGATAGGCATAAAATGTGTTTTTTCTACCGGTACTTTCAGCACAAGACTCTGATATAAAGCCATAATGCCGCGATAGCCCTGTTCCTGCGGCTGCTGACAGATGAGGAAATCGATATGCCCCTGATCGAGGCGTGACACATTTTCCTGCGTGAAATCATAGCCAATGAGCAGGGTATCCTTTTTGCCTTTTTTTTCGAGATAATGGGAAACAGCCGCTACTCTGGAATTGGTGACAAAAATGGCTTTGATACCATGATGCTGTTGCAGCACTTTCGATAATTCTTTTTCGATAGAGTGCTGGTCTGTTTGCCGGATATCGCATTTTATGACCGGCCTTTTACTGTCTTTGAAGTAAGCTCTCAGCCCTTCCTCTTTTCGCAGGAGATGGTGATGATCTTCTATTTCCCGGGAGATGTTGAGTACGAGTATGCCACTGTTGCGTGGTGTGCAGTAGTGGAAGAGCTGTCCGGCCTGATAACCGCTGCGGAAGAGATCAGGGCCTATATAACAGAGGCTTTCCTGTTGTGGAATATCCGAATTGATAAAAACGTAGGGGATGTTGAGTTTACTACAGGAACGGATAAACGAAATGGATTCTTCTATAAAGGAAGGAGCGAGTAAGATGCCGTCAGCAGGGTCTTTCAGCATTTTTTTGGTCGTCTTCACAAAAGATTTCCGGTCATTCAGGTCAAAGTAGTAAGGTTCTATTTTTACACCAAACGGTTTGATCTCTTCTTCTGCTTTCTGGATACCCGCCAGTGGCAGGGTCCAGAAGTCGGTTTCTTCGGAGGAGACTTTCGGGATAAGTGTAGCGAGACGCAGCACCTTTCGGGATGCCAGTCGTCTCGCCAGTATATTCGGTTGGTAGTTCAGTTCCTGTATGATCTGTTCTATTTTGTTTTTGGTTTTGAGGGAAACACCTGGCCGGTTATGGATAACCCTGTCCACTGTAGCGATGGCTACATTGGCTCTTCTGGCGATTTCCTTTACGCCGAGGGGTTGTTCGGCCGCTTTTTTCTTCATGATAAAATGGTTATAATTTTTGCAAATATAAGGCTACTGACGGGACGCTGTTTGTTTGGCTAAAGTGAGCGCCTGTGTGGTAGTATAGTATTTGGCCAGCATATTGGGCACTTCCCAGGCAGGCATATTATTGTTCCGTATATATTCCAGGAACTGTTGCATCACCTTGCCGAAAAGGGCTTCGTGTTTTTTGGCGAGTGCTTCCGGTATTACTACTTCCCAGCCTTTGTCGTTTGTTTTGAGAGACAGGCCCGGGTATTTCTGTGCCAATGCCGCAATGCGGGCTTCTACCGTTTTCGTATAGGTGCTATCGTGGGAGTGAATGGATTCTATGTATAACACTGGTTTGTATTGTTGTTCGGCGCCCTGCCGGATGATCAGGGAAGCCAGGCTTCCGCGGAGCAGGGAGTAATGTGTGTCGCCGGTACCTTCAGGGGCCTGGTAGTTCCAGGTAACGGATATGTTGGCATGAATTCCTTTGATGGTATAGTCAAAGGCGCCATTGGCATACACCTGCAGTATGCTGTCTTTATTGATGTTTTTATGCAGATATGCCGGGAAGCTGTTTTGTCCGGTGATGTCTGAATACTGTTGCAGTGTCATGGGAGTGGCCCAGCGTCTGGCGCTGTCTACGTGTATGTCTGTACGGTAGTGGATGGTTTGCTCCGGGAAGCAGGTCCACTGTACGAGGTCAACGAGGTGAGTGGTTACATCCACAATCCCTTCTCCCTGCTGTGTTTCATCTACATACCATGCAGGGCGTACCATGGTTTTGCCGGCTACCAGTTTTTTGAAATGATGGACGCTGTTTTTTACCACAGAGGGAGCCTGGAGGCTGCCCGGCTGCAGTGTGCCGAACACGTCGGGGAGAAGGGCCAGTTCACGCTGGAGGGTATTACGGATTTCATAACGTTCTGTCATGATATCATACAGCTGTATTTTTTTATCGGCGGCTTCCTGAAAGGCGGCCTGCAGGGAGTCGAAGCTGGCGGCATCTATAGCCATGGGCTTGTCTGCCAGCACATGTTGCCCGGCATGTACAGAACGGCGTATATACGTTGCCTTTAGCCGGTTGTTACCGGCAATCACCACAATATTGCCGGGAGGCTGTTGCAGCATTTTCTCCAGATAGTCGTGACCGGTATATACATCGGTAGCCCAGTGTACGCGCGGATCGGTTTGTTGGTTGAACCGCTCAATACTGGCCAGGTATTGTTTTACTTCCGGACCTTCCGGTGCAAACACCCGGATGGTGGAGTCTATACCGGGATACATCTGTTGTTGTACCAGAGAGGCATGGAAGTGCCCGGGATCTAAAGCGATCAGGTGCATGGCGGATTGTTTTTGATGGCTAGTGCCGCAAGACAATAATGCGATGGTTATGGTGGCAAAGATAATATTTTGCTTCATGGTGGCAGGTTTCATTTGTCAGTGCTGTTTTGTTTTGGTGACGTTGTCAGTGCTGATGCTGTCGGCGCTGTTGCCCCAGCTGCTGCGGATATAAGTGGCTACCGCTGCGATCTCTTCGTCTTTCAGGAAGTTGAAGGCGGGCATCTGTTCGCTGTATGTACTGGTTTTGCTTTTGGTATCGCCGGTGCGACCCTGCAGGATGGTTTGTATCAGCAGCTTTGCATCGCTGGTGACCAGTTTGTTACCGGCCAGGGCAGGGAAGGAGGAAGGCACGCCTTTGCCATCCGGCTTATGACAGGCTTCACAGTAATTTTTGTAGATGCCGGCACCTGTGCTGGTAATGGTGACAGTAGTGGCTTTGGCTGTTTCGCGTGTAGCCGTGGCCGGTACCTTCTCACCAGGACGGAGCGCGGTGATACGAAGAATACGATCATCGTGTGGCAACGGAAATCCTTTACCGGGATTCCAGTCACGGTTACTGGTGGCAATATAGATATCGCCTTCGGGAGAAATACAGATATCCCGCAGACGGCCGTACTTTCCGGAGAAATAAATCTCCTCACCGGTAATGGCATCCTGGGTGTTGCTGAGGTGTATCACATGGAGACTGGCAGCTTTCAAAGTACCCAGCAGGAGACTGTTTTTCCATTCCGGTATTTTATCGGAGTGATAGTAGTCTATACCTGCGGGTGCTATCGTAGGTGTCCAGGCTTTGAGTGGTGCGATGAAAGGGAAGGAGTCGGCATGGGCTTTTTCATCAGGACGATCTGCATAACCTTCTATCCTTGCCCATCCGTAGTATCCGGCTTTCTGAATGAGGTTCAGTTCATCGTCAGTGGCGTCGCCGTGTTCGGAGGCAAAGAGCCGGCCTTTATCGGTAAACACGAGGCCCTGAATATTGCGGTGTCCCCTGGACCAGAGATAGTTGCCCGGATAGGGATTATCTGCAGGCACGGTGCCGTCAATGTTAAGGCGTAACACCTTACCATTAAGGGATGCAGTGTCAGGAGCAAGCTGATCGTGGGCGGCATCACCGGTAGAGAGCAATACTTTACCGTCAGGAGAGATGGCTACACGGGAGCCGTTATGTCCGGTATTGCCTGGCAGCTCCAGCAATAGCAGTGGGTCTTTCAGGGTATCGGCGGTATAGGTATAACGCATCAGCCGCGATACGATGGAAGAGTCTTTGTTGAGATGCGTATAGTCTACAAAAACATAAGGCAGTTTTTTATCCGGATGTATGGCCATGCCCAGCAGGCCCAGTGTACGCTGACGGTATACGTCGGGGATGACGAGCAACAGTTTTTTTATACCGGTATGCGGATCTACTTTACTGATGGTGCCGCTCTGTTCGGTGTACCAGATCTGGTTGTCGGGGCCCCAGGCTATTTCCCAGGGTACATTCAGGTCGGATACGATGGTGCTGATACCGAGCGTGGTCTTGTCCAGTTGAAGAGTGGCCTCTATCGGCTGTTGAAAGCCGCGTGTGGAGGGCCTTAGCAGAAAATAGATGCCTATTGCAAATGCAAGGATCAGCAGAAGGATACGGATACGTTTCATATACGCGGTAACTTGTAAGTGTGGTTTACGAGAAGAACAGGGTGATGGCGTTGCTTATGGCCAGTAGCAACATTACGATCAGCCCGATGGCGCCGGCGATGTTGGTGAAGGTGTTGTTTTTCAGCGGTCCCATGATGGTGGTGTCATTGGCTACAAGATAGAGCGCGATGCCGATAAACGGTACGATGAAAATAGTGACAGCCTGTGCAAGCACAATTAGTTCCAGTGGGAGCTTACCAAAAGTGATGGCCACACTGGCGCCAATGATCATGATAACGGCAATGAACGTACGAACCACGCCGGAGCTGAGTTGTCCGCCATAACCGAGAGCGTCTCCCAGCAAGGTGCCGCCCAGGGCTGCATTACCGAGCAAGGAAGAAAAGGAAGCGCCAAAAAGGCCCACCAGGAACAATCCGGAAGCGGCATTGCCGAATACGGGTTCCAACGCGATGGCCATATCGGTGGCGTTGTTGATTTTGATGCCTGCGGGATGTAATACGGTAGCGGCGCAGATCATCACAGTGGCGCTCATGAAGCCGAGTATCAGCATACCGGGCAATGTCTCTTTACCAGTCAGGCTTACTTCCGGTCTTAAACGTTTGCGCTCCTGTACCAGATACGACTGATAGATAGCGCCCACGATAGAAAAGCAGGATGCCATAAAGGCGATGATAAGTTTTTGTGAGCCGGCTGGTACGGTCGGAACAAAGCCGGAGGCGATGCCCGCTACAGGAGGGCGGGAGAGGATCATCGTTACCATAAAGGCAAACAACATCATGATAATAAGTCCTATCATAATTTTCTCCAGCATCTTGTAGAAGGTGCGGAAAAACAGAATGCTGATACCAGCGATGTTGCAAAGGATGATCCAGATGGTTTTGTTGGAATGGGTAGCTTCCGCCAGCGTGATGCCGGCACCAATAGAATTACCCGCCTGAAAGGAAGCAGTCACCAGGAATACGCCCACCCCGATGGCGATGCGTGCCGGCAGTCCCCATTTGCGGCTGATCGTGCTGAGTAATGACTCGCTGGTGGCGATGCCTACCCGTGCAGCCATGGTAGTGAAGATGATCATGAAGAAGATGGCCACGGCCACAATCCATAATAAGGAGAAACCATAGCCGGCGCCCATGATGGAAGCGATGGTGACTTTGCTGGGCCCGAATACCAGCGCGGCGGTGATGAGCCCTGGCCCGAGTGATTGCAACCAGGCCTTATAGCCATGTTTTTTTTGAATGGTGCCGTTGGCAGTGGCCGGCGTTTTTTCCATTGTTGTTCCAGGTGATGACATCAGGTTGATTTTTACTTTTTTCAGATGTATGCGGATACTTGCTGATATAGGGATGATATCCCCTGTAGTATTGATTTTGGCCCCGACAATCATATAGCCCAGGACTTCAGTCCTGGGATCCGGGTACGTTACCGAAAGATAGACACATTCTTCGGGAAATAAAAGAAAGCGTTTATCATTTTTTGTAAAAAAACATTGTGCATTCTCAAAAAAAGAAGTATTTTTCGGGTACGTACCCGGAAATCGGAATTTATTACTCCGGGATGCAGTGATCAACTGAAATTTACAAGACAGGCCAACTGTGAACAGATATATAATAGGACACCAGTAAGTGTAGTCCTTACCATTATAAAAGTATCCGCAAAAATTCCAACATGAAAAACAGTCGCCGCAACTTTATCCGCAATACCGCGCTGGCAGGCATCGGAACAGGTTTATTGGGAAACCTCCGGCCTTTGTATGGCATGAATACCAGTCATTCCGACAAATTGATCCGCATCGGCATCATCGGCCTCGATACTTCCCATGCTATCGCTTTCACCAAAAATTTCAACAATCCGGTAACAGTACCCGGCCTGGAAGGCATGAAAGTAGTGGCGGCATTCCCGCAAACAAGCCCCGACATCGAGCTGAATAAAAAACGACTACCTGGATATATAGAACAGGTAAAAGCGATGGGAGTGGAGATAGTGGATTCCATGGCGGCACTGCTGGAAAAATCAGATGTGGTATTGCTGGAATCCAATGACGGTCGTCCGCATCTGGCACAGGCTATGCCGGTCATCAAAGCAGGAAAAAAAATCTTCATCGATAAACCCCTGGCGGCATCATTCGCAGATGGTATTGCCATCGTGAAAGCCACCAGAAAATACAACGTACCCATGTTTTCCTCTTCTGCCCTGCGTTTTATGGACAGCGTTAAACAAGTGCAGCAGGGAGCTATCGGTAAAGTAACTGGCGCTGATACTTTCAGTCCTGCCGCGTTGGAAAAAACACATCCCGATTTGTTCTGGTATGGCATCCACGGCGTAGAAACACTTTTCGCTGTAATGGGCAGTGGCTGCAAAACCGTTACCCGCTTCAATACCCCCGGCAATGATGTGGTAGTAGGACAATGGAACGATGATCGTATCGGCACGTTCAGAGGTACCCGCAACAGTCCCGATGATTTTGGTGGCCGCGTAGTCGGCGAAAAAGGAAATCAGCTGTTAGGTCCTTTTAAAGGCTACGATGCACTGCTACAGGAGATCGCCGCCTTTTTCCGTACCGGCGTGCCTCCTGTAAAACCGGAAGAAACACTGGAGATCCTGGCGTTTATGGAGGCAGCCGAAGAAAGCAAACGTAAAGGGGGAAAACCCGTTGCGTTGCCCGTCATCAATATTTAAATAACCTGTAATTCCAATACCCAAAAAATCTGAAAGCTTATGAAGGCGTCCCGTAGAGACTTCCTGAAAAAAACAACCAAAGGTACGGCTGCTGTTATGCTGGGTGGCATGCTACCGGGTTTCAGTGCAGCCAGTTATGCACGTATCATGGGTTCCAACGACCGTGTACGTGTAGGTATGATGGGTGTAAACTCCCGTGGTCTTGCATTGGCCAATAACTATGCCCGTCAAAAAAATTGTGAAGTGGTATCTGTTTCCGATGTGGATACCCGCGCTGCGGAAAAATGTATAGCCAGCGTCTTTAAAATCACACAGACAAAACCCCAGGCAGTACCCGATTTCCGGAAAGCCCTCGAAAATAAAAACATGGATGCGCTGGTGGTGGCGGCACCAGACCACTGGCATGCGCCGGCCGCCATCCTGGCTGCCAAGGCAGGCAAACATGTATACCTCGAAAAACCCTGCAGCCACAATCCGTATGAAGGGGAGTTGCTCGTAAAAGTGGCAGAAAAATATAAAGCAGTCATTCAGATGGGCAACCAGCGCCGTTCCTGGCCAAACGTGGAAGCCGCTATCCGCGAGGTACGCGGAGGTTCTATCGGACGGGCTTACTTCGCCAAAGGCTGGTATACCAACAACCGTGAATCTATTGGCCGCGGTAAAGAGATCGATGTGCCGGCATGGCTCAACTATGATCTGTGGCAGGGACCAGCACCCCGTCGTCCGCTCAAAGACAACCTTATCCATTACAACTGGCACTGGTTCTGGAACTGGGGCACCGGCGAAGCACTCAACAATGGCACCCATATGATTGACCTCATGCGTTGGGGCCTCGGCGTGGAATATCCCAGCCGTGTTACTTCTGCGGGGGGCCGTTACCGTTACCAGGACGATTGGGAAACGCCCGATACACAAGTGATCACACTGGAGTTCCCCAATAATACCAGCATGACCTGGGAAGGTCGCAGCTGTAACGGACGCACCGTGGAAGGCAACTCCGTAGGTGTCATCTTCTACGGAGAAAAAGGCTCCCTGGTAATTGACGGTAACGCCTATACGATTTATGACCTGGATAATAAAGTAGTGAAAGAAGTAAAAAACCAGGTCATCATCGATCCGCGCAATCTGATGAATCCCGCTGAAACACTGGACGCGCTGCATATTCAGAATTTCTTTGAAGGTATCCGCAAAGGCACGCCACTGAATGCAGACATTCTGGGTGGTTATCAAAGTACGCTGTTATGCCAGCTGGGCAATATTGCACTACGTACCGGCAATGCGCTACACATCGATACCAGCAACGGCCATATCCTGAATGATGCCGCAGCGCAACAATACTGGAAACGGGAGTACCAGCCAGGATGGGAACCAACCTTGTAACTCAATTACGAATTACGGATTATCAATTGCGGTTTCGTCATTGATAATCCGTAGTTGAAAACAGATGATTATGAAACAAACCGGCCGGATCGATCCGGGCCAGCTGAGTCGTCGGGATACGGTGATCTCCATCCTGATCATCGGAATGCTCTTCTTTATCTTTGGTTTCGTGACCTGGGTGAATGCCATTCTGATACCGTATTTTAAGATTGCCTGTGAGCTGACCAATTTTCAATCTTACCTTGTAGCCTTCGCTTTTTATATTTCCTATTTTATTATGTCCGTCCCTTCTTCTTACCTGCTGAAGGCGGTAGGATTCAAGAAGGGCATTATGATCGGATTCTGGACGATGTCGCTTGGCGCAGCTATTTTTATTCCGGCTGCAATGACCCGAACCTATGAGGTGTTTCTGTTAGGATTGTTTACCATAGGACTTGGGCTGGCGGTATTGCAAACAGCAGCCAATCCCTACATCACGATACTGGGCCCAAAGGAAAGCGCAGCGCAGCGTATCAGTATCATGGGGATCTGCAACAAGGGCGCGGGTATTATAGCGCCGCTGATCTTTGCTGCTGTGATATTAAAGCCTACTGACAGCGGTTTGTTTGCACAGCTGCAGCATATGACGGGTGCCGCTAAGGAAGCGGCCCTCGATGAACTGATCCGCAGAGTGATAGCGCCTTATACCGTAGTGGCAGCTGTCTTGTTTATACTGGGATTGCTGGTGCGTTATTCTCCCTTGCCGGATATTAATACCGAACAGGAAGATGGGGCAGTAGCGGTGGCCAACGCAGGCAAGAAAAACATTTTTGGATTCCCGCATCTGATACTCGGAGCAGTGGCCATTTTTCTGCATGTAGGCACGCAGGTGGTGGCTATTGATACGATTATCGGTTATGCCACTTCCATGCATATCCCATTGATGGAAGCTAAAACATTTCCCTCCTATACATTATTTGTCACCATCTGTGGTTATCTGCTGGGCATTATAACGATCCCGCGTATACTGAGTCAGGTCAATGCCTTGCGTATCTGTACTATATTGGGCGCTTTATTTACACTGGGTATTATTTATATGCAGGGAGAAGTAAAACTGCTGGGACATACTACAGATATCTCCATCTGGTTTGTGGTATTGCTGGGCTTTGCCAATTCGCTGGTATGGGCTGGTATCTGGCCGCTGGCGCTCGATGGCCTGGGACGTTTCACAAAATTGGGAGCTTCCCTGATGATCATGGGATTAAGTGGTAATGCCATGCTGCCTCCTTTGTATGGTTATTTCGCAGACAGGTATGATGTACGTCATGCTTATTGGGTGCTGTTTCCCTGTTATCTGTACCTCATGTTTTACGCATTTTATGGGCATCGTATCAGACAGTGGACAAGGACTGCCCTTTCTATAAATACTCAACCGGAAAAACAGTTGCATGGAACAGAGAAAGTATAAGATTGTCAATGGCCATATTATTACACCTTACCGGATCATACGTAATGGTACATTGATTACGGAAGGCAAACGTATCCTGGCGGTGAGCGAGCGGGATGTGGAAATGCCCGGCGCGACGGTGATAGACGCAGGCGGGCAGTATGTGTCTCCGGGGTTTATAGATCTGCATATTCATGGTGGTGGTGGTTTTGATTTTATGGATGGTACGGTAGCAGCTTTTCTGAAAGTGGCGGAAAAACACCTGGAATATGGTACCACCACGATGGTGCCTACTACACTGAGCAGTGACAAGGCTAGTTTACTCAAGGCCCTTGAATTATATGAAGCGGCGCATGCGCAGAATACTACCGGTGCACGTTTTGCCGGGCTCCACCTGGAAGGGCCTTATGTGGCCATGAGCCAGCGGGGAGCACAAGACCCGCGTTATATCCGTAATCCGGAGGAAGCGGAATATATGGAGGTGTTGTCTGCTTCATCGGCGGTGGTGCGCTGGAGTGCAGCCCCTGAACTGCCGGGAGCATTACCTTTTGGTCGTTATCTCCGGTCCCGGGGCATACTGGCAGCCGCCGCGCATACCGACGCTATTTATGAAGAAATGCTGGAAGCTTACGAGAACGGCTATACGCATATTACCCATTTGTATTCTGCCATGTCGAGTGTCACCCGCCGCAATGCCTTTCGTTATGCCGGTGTGGTGGAAGCAGCTTTCCTGATTGATGATATGACGGTGGAGATCATCGCTGATGGGATTCACCTGCCGGCTCCTTTGCTGAAGCTGGTATATAAGATCAAAGGGGCGGGTAAAACGGCGCTGATTACCGACGCCATGCGTGCCGCAGGAATGCCGCCAGGGGAAAGTGTTTTGGGGGGGCTGCATAATGGTATAAAGGTACTGGTGGAAGATGGGGTGGCTAAACTGCCCGATCGTACTTCATTTGCCGGCAGTGTAGCCACAGCCGATAGGCTGGTGCGGACCATGGTGCAGCTGGCAGAAGTGCCCCTGCAGGAAGCTGTACAGATGATCACGGCCACCCCTGCGTCCATTGCTGGTATAGATGACCGAAAAGGATCTCTGGTGGCTGGTAAAGATGCTGATATTGTTTTTTTTGATGAAAAGATACAGGTAAGTACCGTTTTTATAGAAGGAGAACGGATGTACAGCAAAGACACAACGTTGTAAAAGAAATTTTTTAGTCATGCGATCATTTAAGACAGATACATTAGAAGTACAGATACATCCTTCCCGTATAGTCATGGGCGTTGTTGCTGCAGACAAGGTTGCCACCAGGATCTGGCAACTGCTGAAAGAACAGCCTTTTGTCAACATCATCTTTGCTGCAGCACCTTCCCAGCAGGAGTTCCTGGAAGCGTTGGTACTGCAGCCGGGAATCGACTGGCAGAGAGTGAATGCTTTTCATATGGATGAATATGTGGGCCTGGCGGCCGATGCTCCACAGGGCTTCGGTAACTTTCTGAAGGAACGTATTTTTTCCAGACTCCCTTTCCGCGAAGTGTTTTATCTCAATGGCAATGCTGCAGATACCGCTGCAGAATGTAGCCGCTATGCTGCTTTATTGCAACAGTATCCTCCCGATATCGTGAACATGGGCATTGGCGAAAATACACACATCGCCTTCAACGATCCGCACGTAGCCGATTTCAACGATCCGGCTTTGGTAAAGGTGGTAGACCTGGACGAGGCTTGCCGCCAGCAGCAGGTCAACGACGGCTGTTTCGCCAACATCACCCTCGTACCACGTTATGCCCTCACACTTACTGTTCCTGCGTTGATGCGTGGCCGTTATATCTACTGTATGGTGCCTGGCAAAAATAAAGCTGCTGCCGTAAAACATACGGTACACGACACTGTACAAGAGCAATATCCATCTACCGCGCTGCGCAGGCATCCGGCAGCCGTGCTGTTTCTGGACAACGACAGTGCACAACAAATCAGTTTATCATCTTTCAACATAAAATAAAAACAACATGACGGAAAATATACTGGCAGCAGTGGAAGCACTGTTGCAGCCATCAGCTGCGCTGGTAGCGGAAATGGCAGCGCTGGAGGGTGATATCCTCATCCTGGGCGTGGGTGGTAAAATAGGTCCCAGCCTGGCTAAACTGGCCAAACAGGCAATTGATAAATCCGGTGTGCCCCGCAAAGTGATAGGCGTATCCAGGCTTACAGAGCCAGGTTTAAAGGAACAGCTGGAACAGGATGGTATCGAAACCATCGCCGCCGATCTGATGAATGAAGAAGATCTGGCCGCACTGCCGGACGTAAAAAACGTATTATACCTCGCCGGTACCAAATTTGGCACCACTGGCAAAGAAGCCTTCACCTGGGCGATGAACGCCTATCTGCCGGGAAGAGTGGCGGAAAAATACCGCAACTCCCGGATTGTTGTGTACTCTACCGGTAACGTATATCCGCTGACACCGGTGTTGGCTGGTGGAGCAGCCGAGTCGATGGCACCGGCTCCGGTAGGAGAGTACGGGCAGTCCTGCCTGGGAAGGGAAAGGGTGTTTCAGCATTTCTCCGGAAAATACAACACGCCGTTGCTGATATACCGTCTCAATTATGCCAACGATCTGCAATACGGGGTACTGCTCGAAATCGCTAAATCGGTACGTGATGGTAAACCCATCGATCTGCGTATGGGACATGTGAATGTTATCTGGCAGGGTGATGCCAATGAAATGGCGCTGCGGAGTTTTACACATTGTGCGGTGCCGGCCAAACTGCTGAATATCACCGGGCCTGAAACAGCGCCGGTACGCTGGATTGCCGGAGAGTTTGGCAGGATTTTCGGAAAAGCGCCGGTATTTCTGCATGAAGAAGAAACCACTGCCTTGTTAAGCAATGCTGCGGAGAGTTTCCGTTTGTTTGGCTATCCGAAAGTATCGCTGAAGGAAATGATCGGGCTTACTGCTGCCTGGATGGAACAGGGCGGCCGCACTATCTCCAAGGCTACTCATTTCCAGGAAAGGGAAGGACAGTTCTAGCATCAAATGAAAAAATGAAAAAATAAAAAAATGCAAAAGGTCCCTGATTTATTATATAGTGGCACTGTAATACCAGCGCACCCGCTGGCTTTAAACCAGCACCGGCAGCTGGACGAATACCGTCAGCGCCGCCTTACCCGTTATTATATCGCTAGTGGTGCCGGTGGTGTGGCTGTAGGCGTACATACTACCCAGTTTACTATCCGTGACCCACGGGTAGGGTTATACGAAACGGTGCTGCGGCTGGCGGCAGAAGAGATAGCGGCGGCACAGCTTACCCGTCCTTTTATCCGGGTGGCGGGCCTTTGCGGGCCTACGGCCCAGGCGGCTGATGAGGCCAGGATAGCTTTGAAATATGGGTATCACATGGGCCTGCTGAGTCTGGGTGGGCTTAATCATCTTTCGGAAGGAGAACTGATTGCACATGTTCGTACGATTTCTGAAATCATACCGGTGTTTGGGTTCTATCTGCAACCCTCTGTGGGTGGCCGTATCCTGAGTTATCGCTTCTGGGAGCAGCTGGTGGAGATTCCGGGAGTGAAAGCTATCAAAACGGCGCCTTTTAACCGTTACCAGACACTTGATGTGGTGAGGGCGGTTTGTCATTCGTCGCGCTGCGAAGACATCGCATTGTATACCGGCAATGATGATAATATTGTGGCAGACCTGCTGACGACGTATCGCTTTACTGTCAACGGCCGGGAGGTGATCAAACGATTCGCCGGCGGTTTGCTGGGGCATTGGTCAGTATGGACCAGTCAGGTATTACCGCTCTTTGAAAGGATAAAAAGGTGTATACTTGAGGATTATTCAGGAGCAGGTGAACTGTTACAGCAAGGTATCGCTGTCACAGATATGAATGCGGCCCTTTTTGATCCGTCCAATGCGTTTAAAGGCTCTATTGCGGGCATTCATGAGGTATTGCGGCGGCAGGGGCTGATGGAAGGTATCTGGTGCCTGGATGAAGCAGAAACTTTATCTCCCGGACAGCTGGAAGAAATTGATCGGGTGGTGGCTGCCTGGCCGCAGTTGACCGACGACAATTTTGTAAAGGCTTTTCTGGCAAAGGAAACAAACATTGTCACCAATGCTTAAAGAAAAAATCCGCCAACTGGCAAGCAGCATACAGGAAGAAGCAGTGGCCAACCGCCGCTATCTGCATGCACATCCCGAGCTGTCTTACAAGGAAATAAATACGGCCGCATTTATTGCCGGTAAACTGAAAGAGCTCAATATCCCCTTTGAGCCGATGGCCAATACCGGACTGGTGGCCCTGCTCAGCGGCAATAAGCCGGATGATGGGAAGGTAATAGCTTTGCGGGCAGACATTGATGCTTTGCCAATCACAGAGCTGAATGATGTGTCTTATAAGTCTATGCATGATGGTGTGATGCATGCCTGCGGTCATGATGTGCACACTTCTTCGCTGTTGGCTACCGCCAATATTCTCAGCAGAATGAAAGATGATTTCTCCGGTACGGTGAAATTTATTTTTCAACCGGCGGAGGAGCTGATTCCCGGCGGCGCCAGTATGATGATCAAAGAAGGAGTGCTGGAAAACCCGCGCCCGCAGAATATTCTGGGGCAGCATACCATGCCGGAACTGCCGGCAGGTAAGGTAGGTTTCAGAGGTGGTCGTTATATGGCGAGCAACGATGAAATATTTATCACGGTCAAAGGAAAAGGCGGACATGGTGCGATGCCTCATCTGGGCATCGACCCGGTGGTGATAGCCTGTCATATTGTGATCGGGCTGCAACAGATTGTAAGCAGAAGGGCCAACGTTATGCTGCCTTCTGTACTTTCTTTCGGGAAGATGATAGCCAACGGTGCTACCAATGTAATCCCTGACGAAGTAAGGCTGGAAGGCACTTTCCGCTCGCTCGATGAAACCTGGCGCCGGGAAGCACTTGAGAAGATTCGTAAAATGGCCATCTCCATTGCCGAAGGCATGGAAGCACATTGCCATATTGAAATACATCAGGGTTATCCGGTGCTGGTCAACAATGAAAAGCTGACCGACATTACCCGCGCCCATGCAGCAGCGTACCTGGGCGCAGATAATGTGGTAGACCTGGACATCTGGATGGCGGCAGAAGATTTTGCCTATTATACCCATGCTGCAGATGCCTGCTTTTACCGGCTCGGTGTCCGTAATGAGTCGAGAGGCATCATATCCGGCCTGCATACCGCCACTTTTGATGCGGACGAGCATGCACTTGAAACCGGGGCCGGCCTGATGGCCTACCTGGCGCTCAAAACACTGGGCAACTAATCAGACAGATGTAACGTTTCGGTTACGCCCGTTTCTTCCAGAAAGTGGGCATCATGTGATACTACGATCAGGGTGCCCTGGTACGCAGCAAATATCTGTGTCAGCATCCGGATGTTGGTCAGGTCCAGGTTGTTGGTAGGCTCGTCGAGAATAATCATATCGGGAGCATGACTGTTGAGGGTCATGCAGCATAATGCCAGCCGCAGTGTTTCTCCGCCGCTGAGGGCGCTGCAGGGCTTATCCCAGCTGTCGCGGTCAAACAGAAACCTCACCAGTACCGTGTTCAGCCTCCCTTCCTCCAGGTTTATTTCATTGTTGTCAGCTGCCTGTTGCCACACGGTTTTGTTGCGGTCGATGGTGCTGTAGTCCTGGTCCAGTATGAGGCTTCGGAATGGAGCTACGTATAGCCTTCCCTGTTGGGCGGGCAGCTGGCCGGTGATCAGCCGTATCAGGGTTGATTTGCCGCTGCCGTTGTGGCCGGCGATGGCCAGCCGGTCGCCGCTTTTGACGAGGAGATCCAGTGGCTGCGGCCATAAGGGACTGTTGTCATTATAGGCGAACTGCAGTTGTTCTGCCTGTACCAGTATTTTGCCTTTATGTCCTGGTGGTGTGGCGAAATGGCCTTTCATGATGCGGGCTACCTGCTCGCCGGCGCTGGCGGAATCCAGTGCTGCCTGGAGTCCGGCTACCTTTTCGGCGTGAACATCCTGTATCCGCGCAGTAGTGCGGGCAGCCTGGTCTCTGCGGCCGTTCATCAGAATTTTGGGTATGCCGCCGTCTTTACGGCTCTTTTGTGAGCGGGCATTTTCCCGTTGCTGCCTTTCCATGGCCTGCTGCTGTTGCTGGCGGGCTTCCCTTACGGTCTTCTCTGCATGGGCGATCTGCTGCTGCAGGGCAGCTGTCTCTTCTGCCTTTCTCTGCTCATAAAAAGTATAGTTGCCACCATATACCTGCATCCGGCTGTCAGACAGCTCCCAGATGGGATTGCAGAGCTCAAGCAGCTGCCGGTCGTGGCTCACGATCAGCAATGCTTTGTTGCTGCGTTGTACCCAGTCGTACAGCTGGGCCCTGGCAGTTTTATCGAGGTGATTGGTAGGCTCGTCGAGCAGTATGGCGGCAGGGGCGGAGAGGTCGCTGCCGGAAAGGAACACCCGGGTTTTTTCGCCACCACTCAGCTGGGAAAAAGAGGCGGTGAGCGGGATATGGGTAATGCCCCATCTGTCAAATACCTGTTCGCAGCGGGCAATGATGTCCCAGTCATCTTCCAGCGCTTCAAAATGTTGTTCCTGCGTGTCGCCTTCGAGGATGGCGTTCAGCGCATGTATTTTGGCATCGATACCCAGTACCTGTGCTACTGTACGGTCATTAAACTGCCCGAAATGTTGTGGCACATAATATAGTGGTGCATGCGCGATCACCGTGCCACGCTGAGGCAACAGCTGCCCGGCTAAAATCCGCAGCAGAGTGGATTTGCCGGCACCGTTATCTCCGGTAATGGCAGCATGATCATTTTTATCCAGTGAAAAATGCAGGTCATCAAATAAAACCCTGTTGGGGGGCAGTTGATAGTGGATATGTTGTGCAGTCAATAGCATGATAAGGTTGTTTTCTGGTCTGAGTAATGTTCAACATAGGTTGACGTTTGCGGGCGGAAGTAATGACTGCTAGTCTCATTGGTTTAAATATTAAGATGAAAAAATCGTTGCTGGCCTTGCCAGAAGACGGGTTTGATAAATAATAAATATATTGAAATGCTTGCTGGAAGCAAGGTTCCGGAGCGGAACAGGTTTAATATGTGGGTGGATTAGATCACATGATGAGGGCAAAGATACTATTTTTTGAATTTATGCCAAAGGAAACACGAGATAAAAGGAGCAACCCTGGTCAGGATTGTTTTCAAACCAGATGCGGCCATGCTGTGCAGCCGTATATTCTTTACAGAGATAAAGGCCCAGCCCAATTCCTTTTTCATTGCTGGTTCCGAAAGTAGATCGTGCTTTGAGCGAAAATATTTCATGTGCTCTTTTGGCATCAATACCGGTGCCGGTATCACGGATAGTGATGAGGCATTCCTTTCCCTGTCTGCAGGCTTCTATGAAGATATGCCCACCGGGAGCCGTGAATTTGATGGAGTTGCCTATCAGATTGCGGATGATCAGCTGCAGCATGTTAAGGTCGGCCATGGCCATCAGTGTCTGGTCTATACGTGTTTGCAGGTGTAAGCCTTTGTTGGTGATCAGCGAAGTATTAATCTCGAGGACAGGCATCACGGCATGATATACATTTACCGGGGATAGATGTACGGTAAGGCCCTGCAACTGTGTTTTAGACCATAACAACATGTTGTAGAGCATATCCTGGGTATTGTTCACCATCTGCAGTAGTTCGGCTTCCAGTTGTAATTTCTGTTCAGCCGGCAGCTGTATATCTTTCATCAGCTCAAGATAAGATTGTATGGAGGCCATCGGGCTGCGCAGGTCGTGGGAAATGATGGAGAACAATTTGTTTTTTTCGGTATTCATCACTTCCAGCACCCTGGTTTTTTCCTCTCCCTGCTGCTTTTCACGGTTGTAGGCTTTTTTCAGGTACAGGGTTCCGAAAAAGATCACCAGCACACTGGTAAGGTAGGTGGCGGAGAGGTCTACCATCTTCGACTGACGGTCGGGGTACATGTTGGGCACCAGCTCCGGGTAATAATATTCAGTCAGTACCAGCGCAGCCACCAGCAGGAGATTGAAGCCCAGCCACCAGCTATATTGCCCGCGGGGGGATATGATCATCACCAGAAAAAAGGTAAGGGTGAAAGTCATCAGGCTGGCACCGGAGATACCGGAACTGACAAAATACACCATACCAAACAACAGGTTGACCGTTATCACGGAGATGGCTATACTGAGTGATGCCCTGTTTTTGAAGCGGGAAAGAAAATACAATGCCGCTAATACCAGGAGCATCACGCCAAACAGCAGGCCGGTCATTTTAAGTCCGGTGAAATAATTAAAAGGAATCTGTACAGCACTCACCAGTATGGCTATCAGGCACATGGAGTTGAATATGCGGTTTTCGAGGGTTACTTCTTCGGGAGGGCCCACCAGGTACAGGATCCTTGCTTGCAGTCTTTTACTGTAATCACTTATCATAGAATGTGGCATGTGCAAAGCTAAATAATTGGCAGGTTAGAAACTGGTCTACCTGAATTTTCCAAACTGGACTAATCAAAACTAACAGCTTAGTGTGAAATTTACATACTAAAAAGCGTACCACATTTTTTTGAAAACCACGACGATCATTAATAGGAACAACGAAATAGGATAATGTTAGCAAAGATAGCCCAGACCTATCGGTCTTCTTTCAGTGGCCTTAGTAAGGAAACCTGGTTGCTGAGCCTTGTAATATTGATTAACCGTACCGGAACCATGGTGGTACCTTTCCTCAGCATGTACCTCACCCAAAACAAACACTGGACCATTGCGGATGCAGGCATCATCATCACGCTCTTTGGTATAGGAGCGGTAATGGGCTCCCTGGCAGGAGGTTATTTTATTGACAAGCTGGGATTCCGTTCTGTTCAGATTTTCACTTCCATTACAGGAGGGGCGCTGTTTATCGCCTTTGGTTATATTGACCATTTCGCGGTATTGTGTGTGATGACAGTGGTCCTGAGTTTTGTGGCAGAAGCTTTCCGGCCGGCCAACGGAGCTGCTATTGCGGCTTATTCCAAACCGGAGAATCTTACCCGTTCCTATTCCCTCAACCGCTTTGCCATGAACCTGGGTTGGGCGCTGGGTAGCTCTCTGGGTGGGATACTGGCAGCGATCAACTATCACCTGCTGTTTTGGGTAGAAGGCTGTGTATACATACTGGTGGGGCTATTGATCACTGTACTGTTGCCGGCTAATGGTGGTCATCCCCGTACTAAGGCGGTGGCTTCTGCTGCTCCCCGCAACCTGCCGATCTGGAAAGATACTTTCCTGTTCCGCTTCCTGGTATGGATTACCCTGTACACTACTTCTTTCAGTTTAATATTCAGACTGGTACCTATTTACTGGAAAACAGACTGGCATATCGATGAATTTGCGATTGGCCTGTTGCTGGGCATCAACGGGGTGATTATCGCCTTATTTGAAATGGTGCTGGTAAGGCGCTGGGAAAACCGGAAATCGGCCATGTATTACATCGTTGGCGGAGTGATTGTGACGGCACTGGGTTATTTGTTCCTGATACTGCCGGGTCATGTGCCCATCACGACAGCTTTGATGGCGGTTATATTTATGACCGTAGGTGAAATGATGGTATTCCCCTTTGTAAATGCGGTGATCATGGGACGTTCCAACGATACGAACAGAGGACGGTATGCAGCTGCCTATGCCCTTACCTGGTCTGTTGCCCAGGTGGTAGGTCCGGGTGGTGGCGCACTCATCATTGAACGCTGGGGCTTCGCGGCATTATGGATAGTGATGGTGGTGTTATGTTTGGGCTGTGCTTTCGCGTTATGGCGTCTTCCATTTAAAAAAACTGTGGTGGCCTGATATACCACTCTTCCCCTGGCTGAGTGTTTAAATCTGTATATTTATAGCTGATTTAAACCCTAAAACAGTTTAGATGGGAACCATGGATACCGTTACTTCTGGCAAGTATCATTTTCTGGCTGGCGGTGGTGAAACCGGTGAACTTATACGCCACTATCCCTGGGAAAATACTGTACTGGGCCCTGTGGACCAATGGCCACAGCCCTTAAAAACCTGTATCAGGATTATCCTGACATCCGGTCAACCTATGTTTGTTTGGTGGGGACCGGAACTTATTAGTTTTTATAATGATGCCAGCCGGATATTGGCTGGCAGCAAACATCCGGCTGGCATCGGACAGCCCGCCAGGACTGTCTTGAAAACACGCTGGGAGCAGATAGGCGCCTTGGCAGAATACACCCTTCACAACAATGTGGGTACCTGCAACGAAGCATTGCTGTTTTTCACAGAGCGCAATGGTTATTTACAGGAAAGCTATTACACTTTCTCGCTGAGCCCCATTCCGGGCAACAATGGTGTGCCGGAAGGAATTCTGTGTACGGTCACCGATGAAACTGACCGCATTGTGCAGGCCCGTCAGATGAAGACCCTGCAGGACCTGACAACGTTTAATCTCAACAGCCGGCGGATACAGGACGTGTACATCCATAGTTTGCTGGCCTTGCGCGAAAACCGCCATGATTTTCCTTTTGCTGTTTTTTATGAGACAGATCAAGATACTCACCTGAAGGGCTATACGGCAGATGATCTGCCGGAAGCTGCTTTCCCCCGTTCTGTAACCCTGACAGATGAAAATTTTCATTGGCCTGTTGCAGAGGTGTTGCGGTCGCATCGGATGGCACAAGTGCAACAGCTGCGGGAGAAGCCATGGCAGCTGCCGGCAGGAGCCTGGGAGCAGGCACCGGACCAGGCAGTGCTGATACCGGTGATACATCACTTTACGAATACGCTTTATGGCGTACTGATTGTAGGGCTCAACCCGTATCGTCAGCCGGATGACGCATACCTGGCTTTTCTCCGGCAGGTGGGTGATCAGCTGGCAGCTGCCATTACCAGTGCCGGGACCTATGTGGCCCATCAGTTCCGCGATTTGTTCCGGCAGGCGCCGGCAGCGATTATGTTACTAAAAGGCGTGGATGATATTGTGGAAGTGGCCAACAGCCGGTATCATCATTTGCTGCAAGGACTGCCCGCAGCCCTTTATACCTGCGACAAAGCCGGTCGTATCCTGTGGTTTAACCAGGCTGCCGCCACCTTGTGGGGACGCGAGCCGATGATAGGCCATGATATGTGGTGCGGCTCCTGGAAAATATTTGAACCAGACGGCATCACGCCGGTGCCACTGGATACCTGCCCGATGGCCCGGGCATTGCAGCAGGGAGAAGCGGTAAGAGACGTGGAGATAGTAGTGGAAAGACCGGACGGGACCAGACGGAATGTGCAGCCCTACCCGGACCCCATCTTCGACGAAGAAGGTCGTGTAGCCGGTGCCGTTAACATGCTGATAGATATCACAGAGTTAAAAATGACCCAGGCACATATGAGCAGACTGGCAGCTATCGTGGAATCCACCGACGATGCTATCATCAGCAAAACACCGGAAGGTATCATCTCCAGCTGGAACCCGGCAGCAGAAAGACTTTTCGGTTACACCAGCGAGGAAGTGACCGGAAAATCCATCCTCATACTGATACCACCCGACCGCACTGCAGAAGAAAAAGAGATCATGGACCAGCTGACCAAAGGGATCTCTGTTGATCACTTCGAAACCCAGCGGGTGGCCAAAGACGGTCGGCTCATCGATATCTCCCTGACCATCTCCCCGTTAAAAGATGCACAAGGCCGTCTTATCGGGGTGTCCAAAATAGCCAGGGACGTATCTGAACAGAAAAAGCTATTCTCCGCCCTGCAGGAAAGTGAAGCCCGTTATATGCAGGTGGCTATGGAAATGGAAGCCATCGTGGCACAACGTACCCGCGAACTCACCGAAGCCAACTTCTACCTCGAGAAGTCCAACAAAGAGCTGGAACAGTTTGCATTTGTGACGAGTCACGATCTCCAGGAACCGCTGCGTAAAATCCACACCTTCGCCGGTTTACTCTGTGAGGCCGGTGGACCGGCGCTGGACGCGACTTCCAGGGTGTATATCGAAAAGATGATGATCAGTGCCCGACGGATGTCGCAGTTGATTCATGACCTGCTGAACTTCTCCCGCCTGAACCGCACTGAGGATACATTTGTGCAGACAGATCTCAATGAGGTGATAGCACATGTACTGAATGATTTTGAAGTGACCATCAGTCAGAAAAAAGCGCTTGTCACCATTGATGCCCTGCCGGCCATACAGGCGGTCCCCCTGCAGATGAACCAGCTGTTGTACAACCTGCTGGGCAACGCCTTGAAGTTTACCGCGGAAGACAGAACACCGGAAATCCGCATCAGCTCAAGGGTGCTGCCGGAAGATGCATTAAAGAATTATCCTGAACTGGACCACAGCCGCAGTTATTACGAGATTACTGTGAGTGACAATGGTATTGGGTTTAACCAGGTGTATGAAGACAAGATCTTTCAGATTTTTCAGCGGCTCAACAACCGTACGGCCTATGAAGGCACCGGTATAGGGCTGGCGCTATGTAATAAGATTGCTACTAACCATAAGGGCTGCATCCGCGCGGTGGGCCAGCCGGGCGAAGGCGCCGTTTTTAACGTTGTTTTACCTGTCATGTAAATAATCTTCCTGTATCGGCGGATTGGTATTTTTTTTGAGTGGTGCAGTTGTATGCTATTTATCTCTTTTATTGTTGACCAAGTTTAAGCGCGTATCCATGATTATAAAAGAGCTGCAGGTGGTGATTGAAACACCAAGAGGAAGCAGTGAGAAATTTGATTTTGACCCGGTGTCCCGTTTTTTTGTATTGAGTAAGGCATTACCCGCCGGGATGGTGTTTCCTTTTGACTTCGGATTTATTCCCGGTACCAGGGGAGAAGATGGTGGGCCGCTGGACATATTGGTACTATCGGAATTTAAAACTTTCAGCGGTTGTATGCTCAAATGCCGGTTGATAGGAGCCGTCAAAGGAATACAGCGGGAGGCCGACGGCACACAGATCCGGAACGACCGTTATATCGCGGTGCCATTTGTTTCTACTGTATACAAGGAGGTTGATGTGATGCCTGATAAACTAATACGCGAACTGGAAATTTTTTTAGTGGCCTACCATCAGCTGGAGGGCAAACAATTCAGGCCCATGGGGTATCTGGATGCGGCGCCGGCTTACGAACAAATAAAATTTGTCTGATCACCGGAAACATTTCTGCCATTTTTCTTCGAGAACATCTTTCAATATTTTGCAGAGGGCATCAAAGGAATCTGGTTTGGTGAGGAATAGCCTGGCGCCCAGCGCCATGGATTCCTGTACATCTTCCACCATATCAGAGGTGCTGAGAATGATGATTTTTGTAAGTCCTCTGTGAATAACCTTTCCGAGCTCCTGCAGACATTCTTTGCCATTCATCATCGGCATGTTCATGTCCAGGAAAATATAGTCAGGACTGGCAATTTTTTTATGGGAGAGAAGGTCAATGGCTTGCATGCCACTTTCACAGTAATGAGTCTCTACTTCGGGCGAGACTTTTTTTATGGCTTCGCTGAAGAAGATCCGGTCATCCGCATCATCATCAATCAGCAGAACGGTATGTGGCTTCATATTGTTACGGTTCACTAAGGTTTACAAATGAAAAATTCTCGCTAAAAAAAATTTCTCAGTTGATGTTTTCAAGGATTTATAAATATCGGTCAATAAAAAGATAAAGTCAAATAGTAATATCAGTAATATAATTTAATGATAATAAACAAACCCGGCCAGTAACCGGGTTTGTTTATGAAGAAGAAATGCTACTTGTTACAATTGAAATATCCAAATAATAAGATATCCGAATTATATCATCTGCTTTATTCCTTCACGATCCGTTTGCTGATGATATTACCGTCCTGTGCCAGTTTGATGATATAGATGCCGGAAGCGTGGTTACCACTTCGGAAGGTGGCCTGGTAGGTACCGGCAGACAGCTGTCCGTTGACGAGTACGGCCACCGGTTGTCCGGCGAGATTATAAACAGTAAGGTTGGCCACGCCGGTTTTTTCCAATATATAAGTAATGCGCAGATCTCCACGGAAGGGGTTGGGGAAGGCGTCTATACTCAGTTTACCGGCTTTTGGCGGAGCATCGTTGACTGGCGTGAAGGCCATGGAAGCGCTGGTGCTGCCTGCGAGCGGAGCCACCGTTTTGACTTTTACTTCCGCATAACTGTTCCACGCGTTGAGGTTGTTGCCATGTCCCAGAATTCGTATGTACTTAGCCGTTACAGCGCTGAACGGGAATGATTCGAGGGCAAGGGAGCTGCCGCTGCTTTGCAGATTGGAGGCTACGGCCGTCCAGTTAAGTGCATCTGCGCTGACAAGGATATCGAATTTTGCTTTGCGGGTATCGCCTTTATAGAATGCGATGTCTACACCATTAACGGACTGGGAGCTGCCCAGACAGAACTGTATCCATTGCCCGTCGCCGCTGGCAGACCAGCGGGTGTTGAGATCGTTGTCGATGGCGTTGGAGGCTACGTTGCCATCATCACCGCTGGCTTCGGCGGGGTTGCAACCCGGGGCGGAACCGACGGTAATTGTTACAGGTGCGGAAGTAGTGCTGCCATTGCTGTTGTCGGTGACTTTGGCGGTGAGCGTGTAGGTGCCGGCTGCTACGTTGTTCCAGGTCCAGGCGTAGGGGCTGCCGGTAGCTTCTCCCAGTTTGGTACTACCATTAAAGAATTCCACTTTGGTAACGGAGCCGTCGCTGTCGGTGGCGGTAGCGTTAATGGTAACGGAAGCCGGCGACGTATAGGCGCTATTGTTAGCCGGTGAAGTGATGCTGACACTGGGCGGTACATTGGAAGGGCTGCTGTTGCCGGGTATCCACCAGTTACCAGAGATGAAGAGCTGGCATAACAGACTGTAGGAGTCGCTGTAATAGCCGCTCTTAGCGGTTTTCAGGTAGTTCCATCCGCTGTTGAGCCAGGCCTGGTTGCTACTGCTGCCTACAGAGGCGGCCACAAAAGGCCCGATGAACACGGCTTCCTGGCCGGTGCCGGAAGCGGTACCGTTCAGCTTATAACCATCTTTGATATTGGCAGGATTACCGCTGGTTTTGGTTTTGATCCAGTTCACCATTTTATTGCTGAGGGAGAGAGCAGTGGTATTGCCATACATGGCGTAGTCCATCACAATGCGAAGGGGTACGCGGCAGGCGTTGTAATTGTATTCATTGGTGGGAGGGTATTCGTCGAGGAAGTTCTGTGGCGCTGGTTCCGGCGGGTTTTTCACGACAAAGTCGGAGATAAGCCCTGTGCTGGGGGAGTAGGTGGCAGAAAACTGTGTATACACGTTATAGAGTGCGTTGATGACGTTATTCCAGGTGGCATCATTGGTTTCCTGGTAAAATGACCGCATATGGTCCATCATCCAGTCGGAGGGGCGGGTATTGAGGGCGGTCTTGGTGTCCCAGTCACCGAGGTTGAGGCGGTTGCTGTTGGTCACATAACTCGCTTTGAGCCCTTGATTGATCATGGTTTTAGCTTCATTGAGGTAGTTGATGGTACCAGCGGAGCCCCACTGGTAGTGAGCAAGAATGAGAGAGTAGGCGATGTCCATGTCGCCATCGGTAGCGGAGTCAAAGTGGCCCTGGGCCGCTGTGTTATCCGCTACTACCCAGCCCATTAGTTTGCTGTTGTTGGGGCTGTGGTAGGCTTTGAATGTTTTGTACAGTCCATCATAAATGGTTTTGGCGGCAGGGTCGTGGCCAGCCATCAGCACGGTGATCACCATGCCGTAACCGTGCCCTTCGGAAGAGCCCAGCGGTGTAAATCCGTCTGCACTGCCGGTGATGTCTCCTTTTACATAATAACCGCCCGGCAGGGAGCTGAGATTATGTTTGAGGTAGGTAGCTTTCCAGTAATCGTAATAACTGGCTACGCTGGCGTTCATGTCTGCCTGGGTAACGTTGTTGGGTTTGATACAGTTGGGATAACTGATGGCTTGCGGATAAGGCTTGTTCTGAGCCTGTACCAGAAGGCTGGCGACACTTAACAGGCCGGCCAGAAAAAACAATAAATGTCTGGTCATAGAGGGTTTGTTTTAGGGGTGAGTTATTGAGAAATAGATCTTGGATTGTTTGGGTTAATGCACTAATACTACAGGTCTCCTTTAAAACTACAGGTCTCCGGGTTATCAATCTTCAATCGATTGCATTGTAATTTCAAATTAAGTATTTTTTATCAGATTTGTTGATTGAAATTTATGCGGTGAGTGACTTTTAACATGGAGCAGATTGATAATGATGAAATTGGAGGGATAAAAAAAATTACAGTCCCCGGTAAATAGGCCGGGGACTGTATTAATAGCGCACTAGCAGCGGCATCAGGGTGTATAGGTCACACTGCTGCCATACAGGATGTTGGACACCCCGGAGAAATAGGTGGCTTTGTTGGTGCTGGTGAGATTGTACCAGAGATAGACACCATAGCCATTGTTTTTGGTTTGGGTAGCCAGGGAGTTGGCGGTACTCTGACCGGTGGCCATGATGTCTACTGCGGCAGGCCCCAGATTGGCTTTGGTAAGCCCCGCTACATTAGGCACGGAATAGGTACCATAGAAAGCATTCCAGCTGTAGTTAACGAAATCACCTGCTTTTTTGCCGCCCCAGGATAAGCGGGAGGCTGCCGGCCCGTAATAATAAAACGATATTATTTTGGTGGGCATCAGCTGCCGCAATTCATCGAGCAGCATTACAAAAGAGCTGTCGTTGGGCTGAGGCAAACCATTATTGCCATAGTCGGCATACTCGTCATCAAAATCGATACCATCGAGGCCGTAGTAGTTGGCGGTATCGGCGAGCTGCTGTGCAAAAGCCCTGGCGGCAGTACGGCTGGTGAAGTTGCAGAAGCCTGCTCCCTGGTGGTTTCCAAGGATAGATAATAATACTTTCATGCCTTTGTTTTGTAAAGGCACAATCTGTGTGGCTTTGTTGACCAGCACATTGGTAACATTCGGGTTGTTGTACAGTACTGCTTTGCCGGTACTGGTGTTGTAATTGATGTTCGCTGCAAAAATGATGGCGATGTCAAACAGTTGTTGCCCGCCGGTAGTCAGTGTATACTTGCCCGTGTTGAGCAGGCTGTTACTGTTGACTTCCACATAGCAGACAGATTTGCCGCCGGCTTTGGTAACGCTTTCTACTTTGGGTTGGGTGCCGGTGGGGGAGGCATCAATAGGGGCTTCTTCTTTTTTACAGGAGGCTGTAAAGAGCAGGGTTGTACATGCGGTCAGTACTGCGACCGACGACCATACGCGGAATTGTTTTTTCATACCGGAATTTTTAATTGGTTAAAAATGGAAGTAAAAATTCCCCGGAGTAAGGCCAGTAAATATTGGTTCAGAAATTGGTTGAAACGCTGATTTAAAAATGATTTTTCTGATCTCCTGATGAGCGAAGATTGGAGCGAAGAAGAGAGACGGAAGAGAGAGAGCATCCGGATATTATTGCGCGATATATTAACCTATACAACTATCTAAGCAATTATCTCCGCTCCGCTCTCCACTCATCAGGAGTATCAGCGACATCAGATCAATCAGGGCTTGTCCCACCATAGTCTGGTGCCGCCGTTGTCGGCCGGTTGGCTCAGCAGGCCAATGGCTTTGTTAACAGCTGCACCGTTGGTATTATATTCATTCTGGGGGAAGGGGAGTCTTCTGACTTGTATTTTGCTGTCGATGGTATTACCGCTGTTGTTATTGACAACAGGGAACAGTTTAGGATAACCGGTACGGCGGAATTCCGTCCAGGCTTCCTGTCCTTCGGGGAACATGGCCAGCCATTTCTGGGTACTGATACGTTCCTGTTTTTCCGCAAGCGGAGCACTTTCCACCCATTTCACGGTAACATGGGAAGGGGTATCGATGTTGTTTTGCGTGTTTTTCGGATCAACATAAGCATCCGGTGTATTGGTGCTGTTGTTGACATAGCTGGCATCAACCGCATGCCATTGCTCCAGAGAGGTGTTGATACCTTTTTCATACAGATCCTGTACAGTACCGCCGGCATTGTTAAAACCGTTGAGGGCTGCTTCTGCGCGCAGGAAATATACTTCTGCGGCAGTCATCAGCTGTACAGGTGTGTTGAGCTTAAACATACCACCCTGGTAGTTGATGGCGGAATAACCCACATAATCGCTTTTGCTGTTGGAGCTGGTAATGCTGCCCAGGCGAATACCTACATACTGTGAGGGGATGGCAGCATCCGTAGACCGCGACATGTATCTGGACAACCGCGGGTCTTTGTAACCGGTCAGGTAACACTGCAGGGATGCGTTGATCTGGATATCATTCCAGTTCTGCGCGATGAACACCAGCGGATTCGTATAGCCGGCACCGATAATTTTTACGTTCATGTTGCCGTCGTTGGTGGTGATCACACCGCCTTTGGCCGGGTCCAGGGCTTTTTCTGCCTCTGCCTGTGCAGTAGCTTTGTCTGCCTTGATGATATGCATGGCCAGGCGCAGGCGTAGTGAGTTACTGAACTGCAGCCATTTGGTGAAGTCTGCATCATACACCAGGTCGAAATTACTAAAGTTGAAAGGCAGTGTTTTACCGCTGCTGATAAAGTCGCGCAGGGCGGCGTTGGCAGTGTCCAGCTCTTTAAAGAAGCGGGTGTACACTTCCTGCTGACTGTCGTAGTCGATGCTGGTTTTGCTGGTGCCGGCTTTACTATAGGGGATAGGTCCATAGATGTCGGTCACGCGGCTCATAGCGGTTACCTGTACAATCTGTGCTACTGCCCATACTGCCGGAAAGTCTTTCGGAATATTGGATGCCCGCAGTTTGGCCAGTTGTCCCATCACGCTGAGATAGCCTACTTTAAAGGCTTCGCCGTTCCAGCCATTCATCATAAAATAACTCAGGTTGTTTCTGCCACCGTTAAAGGGGGTGGCAGAAGCCATATAACCTGAGAAGCAGTCGGCATTCAGATTTTGTTGTAACTGGAAAGAGTTGGGATCGCCACCGCCGGAGAAGTTGTAGATCGCCATGGTAGCTGTTTTTAAATAGCTGAGGTTGTAGAAGTCAGCTTCGAGCATATTATCAGGGATGCCGGTATTATCTGTATTGTAGCGTTCAAAGTTTTTGGTGCAGGCGGTCATGGCGAGCAGCAGTCCTGCTGCTATGGCCGGCAGGCGGTATTTACCGGAAAATATATTGGAACGTTTCATTTTTTCTTTTTTAATGGTGACAAACATCGGTTAGAAGGTAGCATTCAGCGTCAGGCCATAGTTGCGGGTAGCCGGTGGCATGAAGATGTCTACACCGGACATACTGTTGAAAGTAGACATGGTCATTTCCGGATCGTATGGCGCTTTCTTGTAGAAATAAAGCAGGTTGCGGCCGGTGAGTGACAGGCGCAGGGCTTTAAACACATTGTTTTTTACCGGGAAGGTATATCCAAGCGACAGCTCCCGTAAGCGTACCACTGTGGCGCTGTACATATATTCGCCGGATACGGCTTCACGGCCGCCGATGGTGCCATACCATTTCTGCGGGTCTACACTGGTAACTGCTTTCTGGTCCGGACCTACACCGTTAACGGCTACACCGCCTGCATCACGGGCGTCACCGGTAGCTTTGGATACACCATACTGGTCCATTACAGACTGGGTTACAGACATCACCTCTCCACCAAATTTGCCATCTATCAGGAAAGACAGTGTCAGCGCACCATAGGAGAGATTGTTATTCCAGCCCAGCTGCCATTTGGGATTGGGGTTGCCCAGGTATACAAAGTCACCGCCCTGTTTGATAGGCGCACCTTTGTCATCGATCATGATACGGCCCTGTGCATCTTTCTGCAGCACGGAACCATAGATATCACCGAAAGAACCACCTACCTTGAATTTAGACACATAGTTGGCGCCGGAAGCACCACTCAGCACAAACTCAGGATTGGTAGTGGCCAGTTCCACAATACGGTTGTCGTTTACGGAGTAGTTAATACCAGTGTTCCACTGGAATTTACCCCCACGGAAAACATCATAACGTACCACTGCTTCTATGCCTTTGTTCTGGATATTTCCGGCATTGAAATAAAAGTCACTATAAAAGGTAGCATCTGAAGCACGTACGCTCAGGGTCTGGTTATGGGTGTTGGTTTTATAGTAAGTAATGTCTGCAGTCAGCCGGTTGTCGAGGAAACGCCATTCCATACCGAACTCCATGGATTTGGTTTTTTCCGGTTTCAGATCGGTGAATGGTGCTTTGGTATTGGCGATAGGCGTTCCTACACCAAAGGTGTTCTGGGCGGGATTGCTTTTATAAGGGTCCGGAGAGTTGCCTACTTCTGCATAAGAACCTCTCACTTTGGCAAAAGAGATCACTTGTGGCAGCTGGAACATCTGGCTCAGTATCAGGTTGAGTCCTACAGAAGGATAGAAGTAGGAGCCATTGGGTGTGTAAGACAGGTTGGAAGACCAGTCATTACGGGCAGTGAGGTCGAGGAAAGCCATTTCTTTCCAGGAGAGGCTGGCACTACCGAAGGCCGACTGGAACTGGCCGTGGTTTTCCGGCAGCGCGCCGGAATTGAGTGCATTCAGCGTATTGAAGTTCTGAATATTAAAGACGTTGGCGATTTTCAGACCATCCTGGCCGGAGCCAAACTTAACGCCTTCTGTTTTGATATCACGGATACTGCCACCCAATATGCCGGTTAAACGGATATCTTTATTAACAGGCAGATTGAAGTTCAGCAACAGATCTCCATACTGTTGTGTGGTAGTGGAGTTGTTGTAGTTGTATACACCATTAGCGGGTGACAATACCTTATAGGTGCCTGCATACAGCTTTTGTTCATACACATCGTTGATGCGGTCGATACTACCGCGGCCCTGTACATTGAGCCAGGGAGTAATTTCATATTTTAAGAGCGCATTGAGCAGTAGCCTGTTACGGTTCAGGGAATTGGTGTTGCGTTTGGTGATCCACCAGGGGTTTTGCTGGATATCATCCAGATAGGCCCAGTTCTGCACCGGCAGGAAGTTGCGGGAAGGATCCGGCACTTCAAACTTGTCTTTGAAAGGTTGGATATTTTGTCCGCGGGGGAAGAGATATAAACCGGTGAGCGGATTAAAATACAGACCTGACAATGGTGTGTTGTCAATCTTCTGGGTCACATAGTTTACATCTGCTTCGGCAGTCAGTTTATTGTTCAGGAAATGTCCGGTTTCCTTAAAGTTGATGTTGTTGCGGCCCAGTTTATTGCCTGGCTCAATACCGGTGGCGGAAGTATTGGCATAGGAGAAGTAGGTCTGCATCTGTTCTGTACCGGCAGAAAGGCTGATGGCATTGGTGTAGGTCTGACCTGTCTGGAAGAAGGAAGACAGGTTGTTACCTGCAGGGCTGTTGAGTTTAGGGCCCCAGCTCTGCGGCGAAGTAGCGTTAGCCGGACCATAGTTGTTCTGGAACTCCGGTTTATATGCCGCCTGGGTGATGTTGACACCGGAGGAGAAGTTGATGGTTGTTTTACCTGCTTTACCGCTTTTGGTGGTGACGAGGATCACGCCGTTGGCGCCCTGGCTGCCATAGAGTGCTGCTGCGGAAGCACCTTTCAGTATGGAGACGTTTTCAATGTCTTCCGGGTTCATGTTGGAGATAGGGTCGCCGCCATCGTAGGCGTTGCTGCCGCCATAAGCGCTGGTAGGCTGGTTGGTGAGATTGTTGTTCATGGGTACGCCGTCTATTACGTACAGGGCCTGGTTGCTGCCGATACCGGATTTGTTACCGCGTAAAACTACTTTGGAAGAACCGCCTATACCAGAGGCGCTGGGGGAGATGGAAAGGCCGGCTACTTTACCGTTTAAGGTATTGATGAGGTTGGGGTCTTTGGCTTTGGTCAGTTCTGCACCGTTTACCTGTTGCATGGAATAGGTAATGGCTTTTTCGGAGCGTTTGATGCCGAGGGCAGTCACGAGTATGCCTGTCAGCTGGGTGTTGGAAGGCACCAGGGCTACGTTCAGCACTTCGTTATTGCCTACAGGCACTTCTTTGTTTTCATAACCCAGGTAGCTGAAAACGAGGATATCCTTTTTATCGGCCTGGATGGTGAAGGCACCTTTTTCGTTGGTGATGGTGCCTTTGGTGGTGCCTTTAATCTGGATGCTTACGTTAAACAGGGGTTGTCCGTTTTCGCCGGTCACGGTACCACGGATGGGAGCGGCCTGTACTACCGGTATTTCCGCCGGTTTGGGGCTGATCACAATGATCCGGTTGACGATAGCGTAATTGAGCGGTTTCCCTTTCAGACATTTGTCCAGCACCTCTGTGAGGGGGGCATTGTTCACGTTCATGGTAACAGGGCCGGAGCTTTGCAGGAGTTTTTCATCATATACAAACTCGTAGCCGGTCTGTTTGCTGATATTATTGAACACATCGTAAAGCGCCAGCCGTTTACCCTTGAGGGTAACAGTCTGAGAATAGGTTTTAGCGCTCAGGTGAAGGGTGATGGCCAATATGAAAGTGGCAGTTAATTTCATAACCAACAGAAATTTTCGCTGCAAAGGCCCGTGGTTGATACGGGCTTTGCCAGTAGTAAGTTGTTGCATACTTTTGTGTTCGTGGCTTTTAAATAATTCAGTTTCTAATGACAATGCGAAATTGGGTAGCCATTTAGTGCCGGGCTCTGACTGCAATCGGGGTCCGGTTTTTTCTACCCGCAAATGGTTGATGCGACTACGTATTCATAACATGAAATCTTTTAAACGTTAATAATTCTTACAGGTACAAGTGTTACTGCGACGCAACGGGCCGGGCGGTTATGGTATGGCCATCTACAGTGAATTTTACTCTTTGTGTGGTTTCCAGGGCTTTCAGCAGGGCTCCTGCATCTTCCCTGCGGGAGATGACACCGGTCAGGTCTATATCTGATACATTGCCATCATAAGCGACATCGATATCATACCACCGTGACAGCTGACGCATGATGGTTTTGATATTGGTGTTGCGGAAACGGAACTTGCCTTCTTTCCAGGCCAGTGTTTGTTCTATGTCGGCTTCGCTGATCTCAAAAGTTCCGCCGGCAGATGGTATGGAGGCCTGGTAGCCAGGTTTGAGCAGACTGCTCTCTGTGCCGCGGGCCACCTGCACCGTACCTTCCACCAGGGTAGTGCGGATAGCCTGCTCGTCCGGATAGGCCATCACGTTAAAACTTGTGCCCAGCACAGTAACGGTCATATCGTTGGCGGGTGTTTTTATTTTCACGCGGAAAGGCATTGCCGCATTTTTAGCGATTTCGAAATACACTTCTCCGGTTACTTCCACCAGCCTTTCCCTGCCAGTGAAGGCGGCCGGGAAACGTACGCTGCTGGCTGCATTCAGCCATATCCTGCTGCCATCGGCGAGGGTGAGCTGATATTGCCCGCCCCGTGGAGTGGCCACCGTATTGTATAAGGGTTGTTTGTTGCTGCTATTACCTTTGTAGGTGAGGGCACCATTGGTATTAACGATTTGCGTACTGCCCTGTGTGGCCAGCGCGCCGTTATTACTGCTGTCGAGGGTGATGGTACTGTTGTCGGCCAGTATCAGCATGGCTTTGCTGGAGCCTGGGGCCAGCGGGGCCTTTGGGTGAACAATGGCGACCGGCGCGGGTTCCTGCCTGCGCATCATCAGATAGGTGCCGCTGGTAATGATACCTGCTGCCAGTACAGCGGCTGCAGCATATATCCAACGTTTCCGCACGGTGTTGTTACGCACCGGACGCATCGGAGTGGTATGCAGTATCTGCTGCAGCAATACGGCCTTTTTTTCTTCCGGCCAGTTGGCATCCGGAGCTGCATGGGTATATAAGGTATGCAGGATGTCTGCCTTTATTTCTTCTTCAAAAGAACCTGCAACAACAGCCTCTTCCAGTTGCGACAACTCTTCCGGACTCAATGTCCCCTGCTTGTATTTTTCCAGCAGCTGTCTGATTTCTGTGACGGTCATTAATAGCGACTTTAGAATTGGTGACAGCTATAAAGACGAACGTCGGAAGCAAAAGGAGTATTCGGGGAGAAAATTTTTTTTAATGCTGATAATGAAATGATTAGGAGAGAAGGTATAATAGCAGCAGAAGCAGCAGCAGCCAGTTGCGCAGCTGCTGGTTGACAAAACTCCGTAAAAACTGTAATGCGAGTTGCATCTGTTTTTTAACGGTATGAACAGAGATATTCAGTTCACGGGAAATTTCTTCATTACTCAAACCCTGTTTACGGGCGAGATAGATCTTTCTCCGTGCAGGGGGGAGCGAAGCAATGGCGGTCTGCAGCATTTGTTCGTACTGATGTTCACGGACAGCATGGTCCGTATCATTGGCATAACCCGGATGCTGCATCTCGAGATAAGCCATGGCCTTCTGTTTCACCAGTTGGCGGCGGAAGCTGTCGTAGATATAGTTACGCGTAAGGATGAAGAGATAGTCAGCAAAGTCTTCTACGGCAACAAGCGCATCCCTTTTTAACCATACTCTCAGGAATATCTCCTGCACTACTTCACCTGCTGCGGTTTCATCTTTCAGATATAACATGGCGGCATTAAACACCTGTTGGCTATAGGTGTGAAAAATACGCGTGTAGGCGGCCTCGTTACCAGCTGCTATTGCTTTTAGGTGCTCTCTTTCATCCGGCATAGATGACCTGGACAATATCTGTTTAGATTTTTTCTTCCGCCTAAATATAGGAAACAAATCGGAATCTGTATTTCATCACCTGATTTTAGCAGTGGCCAATGGTGAAACGTAAAACTATTTAGTGCCGCCAGCTGTTCTAACAGGATACGGTTGATTATAAACGATAAAAAACATAGTATATGAAAACAGTGAAAGTATGTTTCGTCCTGTTGCTGTTATGTGCTCTCCCGGGGCTAAGGACTGTAGCCCAGGATCAGGAAACCATACTAAGAGCAGAACGTATCAATAAACAAGACCTGCCGCCGGAAGTGCTGGCTGCCTATATGCAAAAATTTCCTACAGCCAACCTCACCCAGATCATGAAGCTCCCCGCAGCAGTATTTAAAAAGGAATGGCTCATAGAAGAACAAAATGCTCCCAGCCCCAATGATCAGTTTTATACACTCAGCATGAAGGGAAAAGGGGTAGACATCGAAGCGGTATATGATGCGCAAGGCAACCTGATCAGGGCCAGTGAAAGAGCAAAGGATGTAACATTGCCGGTAAAGATCGATGAATACATTGGCAGTCATTACGAAGGGTTCCGTATTCTCAAAGACAAGGTGAGAAGGCTGATCACCCCTACTAAAGTAAAAGCAGAATGGGAAGTGCTGATTGTAAAAGGCGATGATCTCAGACGCCTCTTTTTTAATAAAGATGGAGACTTCCTCAAAGAAAGAAGATGAGTATGATAAAGCTGTTCAGGGGCGTAGCCCTGTTGTGGATTATATGCACGTGGCTGCTGCCCCTGTCTGGCCGGGCACAGGGAGATCCTTTGCCTTCCTGGAATGATGGTTATGCAAAAGAAGCTATCATCCGTTTTGTGACAGCCGTCACCACCGAACATTCAGCCCAGTATGTACCGCCGGAAGACCGGATCGCCACTTTCGATAATGATGGAACGTTGTGGGCCGAAAAACCTGTGGTGCAGGAGATGTTTGTGATGTTCCGTATCAACCAGATGGTGATGCAACATCCGGCCCTGAGGAATAAACAGCCCTTCAAGGCCGTGATCGAACGGGATAAAAAATTTCTGAAGAACATGGGCCGTAAAGAACTCCTCGAGCTGATGGACCTTACCCATACGGGCATGACGGAAGCCGACTTTCGCAGGGTAGCCCTGCAGTTTTTTGAATCAGTGCGTCATCCGGTATTAAACGTGCCCATCGCACAACTGGTGTATCAACCTCAGGTGGAATTACTCAATTATCTGCGTTACAACCAGTTCAAGACATTTATCTGTTCAGGTGGCACCGCTGAATTTATGAGGACTGTATCCTGGCAGTATTATGGTATTCCGCCGGAACAGGTGATAGGCTCTACTTTCAGATATCAATATGTAGACAGTGCAGGCGTAAACGATATTATGCGTTTGAAAGGACTCAGCACACTCAACGATAAAAAGGAGAAGCCGGTAAATATCCAGTATTATATTGGCAAGCGTCCTATTCTGGCCTGTGGTAATGTAGGCGGTGGTGGTGATATCTACATGCTCCGCTTTTGTCAGGGAAACACTTATCCCTCCCTGCAGTTGCTTGTTCACCATGATGATGATGACCGGGAATTTGCTTATGAAGAAGATGATAACCAGTCGTTGAACTGGGCCCATCAATATGGCTGGAATGTAATCAGTATGAAAAACGACTGGCAGGTTGTTTTTGTAAGATGAAACTTCTCTTAGGCTCCACTGCTCCTGATTTCTGAAAAAAATGATCTATTTTCAGGCCTTCCCATATGGGAAGGAAACAGTAACATCAGGTATGAATCATCAGTATTATCCACTCAGGACCGTACAGGTAACCAGGTACGTGACTCCACTGCGGGAAGGCGGTTCGCTGCCAGCCCTTGCAGAGGCCGACGACGGCTTCCTGTATGTGTTGAAATTCAGAGGCGCAGGACAAGGCGTAAAAGCATTGATTGCAGAACTCATTGGCGGAGAAATAGCCCGGGCACTGGGCCTGAAAGTGCCGGAAATTGTATTTGCAGGCCTGGACACCGATTTCGGCCGTACCGAAGGAGACGAGGAAATACAGGACCTCCTCAAGTCGAGCGTAGGACTTAACCTGGCCCTGCATTATCTCTCCGGCTCCGTTACCTATGATCCGGTAGTCACCACTATCGATCCGGTCCTCGCTTCAAAGATCGTATGGATGGATTGTCTGCTGACCAACGTAGACCGTACCGTGCGCAATACCAATATGCTCATGTGGCACCAGGAGCTGTGGCTGATAGATCACGGTGCGTCCCTTTATTTTCATCATTCCTGGGACAACTGGGAAGAACAGGCCATCAGGCCTTTTGCCAAGGTAAAGGACCATGTGCTGCTGCCGCAGGCTTCTGAACTGGAAGCAACAGACAGTGCTTTCCGTACTATCCTTACACCGGAGCGTATCCGCGCTATTGTAGACATGGTGCCGGAAGAATGGCTCGATGGTCCCGAAACCATTACTGCGGCGGAACGCAGGGATGTATATGCACAGTTTTTAACCACGAGGATAGCCTCCTCAGCAATTTTTGTAAAAGAAGCAGTATATGCAAGAAAATCACTTATATGAGTACGCCGTTATACGCGTAGTGCCACGGGTGGAGCGGGAGGAATTTCTCAACGTAGGTGTTATGCTCTACTGTAAAAAACAAAAATTCCTGCAGGCAAGTTATCACCTCTGTGAAACACGGTTGCGTGCATTATATCCCGATATTAATATCCCGGAAGTACAGGCTTATCTCTGTGCTATTGAAAAAATATGTGCAGGCGGCCCCCAGGGTGGCCCTATCGGTATGCTGGACCTGGCTTCCCGTTTCCGCTGGCTGACTGCTACCAGAAGCACTATTATTCAAACCTCCAAAACACATGGCGGCCTGTGCATAGACGCAGCAGCCACCTTGCAAAGGCTGCATCAGCAGCTGGTGCTCTGAGAATTAAAAATATTAAATGAGGTAATCCGTCCTGATCTGAAACAACAATAATTTCTCTGTAATGGCTGTCAGTTCACGGAGAGGAATACACGCCAGAATATAATTGTCTATACCGGGATTCAGGCGGATGATCCCCATTTCATACTGCTGCAGTTGATCGTTTACGAATTGCAGGTATTCAGTATCTATCGGTGTGCTGGCATAACTTTCCGGGTATTGAAAAGTGGTGTTCCAGTATAAGGTGCCCAGCTGGTTGAGTGCTGCGATTTCATTGGCAAGTGGCCGGTGGACGGGTATTTCGGCCAGCAGCCCTTGTGAGAGCAGGCCGTCGAACAATGCTATGGGCACACTAAAGGCAGGCGCATCGGCCAGCCCTCTTTTTTCACTGTCATCCTGATAAGTGTTGTGAATGTAGGCATAAGGATATTCCGCCGCCAGGATGACCCGGTTGAATATAGCCGTGGCCGTTAGTTTAAATGCTTCCAGGTCATCAGTGGGATTCAGCATCCATATCAAATGCCATAATTGTTCTTTATTGATAGCAGTTTTATATTGCGCATTCCATGTCTCTCTGGAACTTACTATTTCCTGTGCCCTGGAGAAATAACGGCGTAGTTCCCTTTCCTGTGGCGAATCCCGGACTATATCTTTCCATTCATTATCTCCATCATCATAAAGACAAATCATGAGATCATTTTCTTTCAGCAGAAAAAAAGACAGGTCTGTGCGATGATTCATGATAAAGATGGAGTCGTACTCCTGTTCACCCGGTAAGTGTCCGGCCCTCGTAAAACTGACCACCCATTTGTCTTCCACCATGGTGAGCTTATCCATATCCGGCGGATAGAGACTGTTTTGATGCAACCGGTAAAAATCATCCAGGGTAAGGCGGGTGTGCAGAAGCCCTTGTTTAAAAACAGGCTGGCCTTCTTTTATTTTATGGATCAGGTCTGCATTTCCGGCAAAGAGATAATCATCCTTCATCAGTTCTGTGACTGCTTCCGGTAGCAGGATATCATGCCAGTTGCTGAAGTCCGGTGTAGCTATATGCCAGCTTCTGCAAAAGGTAACAGCATTCACTTTCCCATTGACATTGGTATGGTGGTCATCTTCTATCCATAAGCCGGCATGAAGATCTCCTTCAATGTGTACCTCACCATGGTTGTAATATCCGATGAAGGTGTGGAGAACGTTTGCATTGCCTTTGACAAGTATTTCGGTACAACCCGCTACCAGATTGTCGCAGGTAAGGTTGCCCTTTACCAGCAGAAAGGCAGAATAGGTGTCCAGCTCATAATCGATAATGGCATTGTGTACATGAAGATGGCCGTTAAAAATCATTCCGGCAATATCTTCTTCTACATAAATATCATAGAGGTCTATATACTGGTCTGTTTCCACATCTGTTTCAAATACCAGTACTTTCAACTCGGGATGGTAGCTGTTGAGTAGTCGGAAGTCGTAGTGGAGTTCATTAATAAGACCCGTGTTGATGGCATCGGTTAATAATATCGGGTTACCTTGACTTAACATGTGATGAAATAGTTTATTTAAATCTGTGTTCACTGAAACAATTGAAGAATAAAAATACCGAAAAGAATTATTTTGTCTGCCATGAACTTCAGAATCCTTCTCCTGTGCTGCTATGTGGTGGCCTGTGTTTCCTGTGTCTCCCGTCCTTATACGGTGATCAATAAAGGTATTGCCGGTAATAATACCAGCGACCTGCTGGCAAGAGTTGATAAAGATGTGCTGGCGTTGCATCCCGACCTGGTAGTGATGATGGTGGGGACCAATGATATGATCAACTCCAGTAAGCTGGTGAGTGAGGAGCAGTTTGCAACGCAGTACCAGAGCCTGGTGCAGCAGTTGCGGAAGGAGGGAGCAGTAGTGGTGCTGATGAGTTCTCTGCCGGTAGACACGGGGTATCTTTTTCAGCGGCATCCGCGTGCGTTGTATCCTGTAGATCCTAACCGGAAGCTGGATGATGCCCGGACTATTGTGCAACAGATAGCGGCCACGGAACAGGTGTATTTCCTGGATCTGCGGGAGATTTTCCAGCAGCGTGGAGAGCCTGTCAGAACAGCCTCCTCTCTGATCGTGAATGCAGCCAATATGGGCAGGGAAGACGGTATTCATCCTACCGCAGAAGGGTACCGGTTTATAGCAGATCAGTTGTACCGCTATCTGAAGGTGCACCGACTGTTGCGTAAACATCATTGTATCCTTTGTTTTGGAGACAGTATTACTTACGGAGCGTTTATGGAGGGGGCAGGTACTGATAACGGGAACACCTATCCGGCGTTTCTGAAAAAGTTGTTGAATCCTTAGCTATTATAGATACTGAGGTCCTTTTTATACAGGGCCGGATATCCTGCTGCCTGCAGGATCACTTTCTACAAACCACTACCAGCCAACATTTTTTCTTTGTTTTTAAAATAATTAATTAATTATAGGTTTGTTTTTTAAAAGAATTACTATATTGAGGTCTGTAATGGCAATTATGTTATAAAGTATGCTCTTTTGGCCATTTATTTTATAAAAGCAACCAAAATTCTACACACGTTCTGATGAAACTAAAGTTATTAGTCACCAGTGTATGGCTAGTGCTGTTCTTGTCTGCCTATGCCGGAAATGGCCATCAACTGATCTTCTGCGGCAGTACACACTACGACCTGTACCACCTGCCGGAAAAGGAGTCCTATACACTCAGACAGTATCACACTGCTGCGGAAGGCGGCGGAGTTACCTGCGATACCCTGCATACACAGCTGAAACGCAGCGTGATAAGCTCCACTGCATTCGGAGCGCAGCTGAAGCCCGTGAGCATTCCAGGCATCAACGACTGCGATATTATGCCAGTGAAAGCTGAAAACCCGATGCTGGTGCTGGCTAAAGTGACCGGACTCAGCGACGTACAGGCCTCCCCGTTACCTTTTCAACAGGGTAGCCTGATGCTGGCTAACACCTAACGTTAAAGCCTATATGAATACTGTAACCAAAATAATGTTCGAAGAATAAATTAATCATCAACCTGTAATCATCCGGTACAACCATACAATGCTGGACTGTGTCAACCATTAATTTTTAAGTCAAGTTCATTTTATCAATCAAAATTCGTTTTCTATGGGAAAACTAGCACGCCGCTGGCGAACAGGCAGCATCCTGCTGCTGTTACTCGCCATCCTCCAACATCCGGAGGCCTTTGGGCAGAAAAGCTTTTTATTTAAAGGAAGAGTAAAAGATGCAGACGGAACACCGCTCATCGGTGTGAACGTAGTCATGAAAGGCACCGTTAAAGGTGGTACTACCAATGCCAATGGTGATTTCCAGTTTTCCGGAACTACGGCAACGGCTACACTGGTTTTCTCTTTTGTGGGATATAAGACAAAGGAAGTGGAAGCCAGCAGCCAGCAGGAAGTAAACATCTTCCTGGAACCGGCCAACAAACAAATTGGTGAAGTGGTAGTGGTAGGTTATGGCACCCAGAAAAAAGTAAACCTTACTGGCGCCGTATCAGTAGTAGACGGAAAAACGATGAACACCCGTTCTGTGGCTTCGGCCTCCCTGGCCTTACAGGGTGTAGCGCCGGGTGTAACGGTTACACAGCAGTCCGGTGTACCAGGTGGTGATGCGGGCACTATCCGTATCCGCGGTATCGGCTCCATCAATGCGGGTCAGAACCCGCTGGTACTGGTAGACAACATCGAGATGAGCCTCGATGCGATTGATCCTAACAACATTGCCAGCATCTCTGTATTGAAAGATGCCGCCGCTGCCGCTATCTACGGTTCCCGTGCAGCCAACGGCGTTATCCTCATCACTACCAAAAGAGGGATCAGCGGCGTGAACGTAAGTTATAATGGTTATCTCGCCAAACAATCACCTACCAATCTACCTAAAAAAGTGGATGCGCTGGACCACATGAAACTGTGGGACGTGGCGCAGGTCAATAGTGGTTTGCCTCCTGCTTTTACCCAGCAGATCGCGGATTATGAAAAACTGGGACCAGACAATTTCGCCCGCTATAATACCAACTGGAAAGACCTGATCCTTGTCAACAATGGTATCATGCATAATCACAACCTGAGCCTGTCGGCCGGTACAGATAAGATTAAAGTGTTTGGCTCCGGTGGTTACCTCGATCAGAACGGCCTCACCGCCAACACTAACTTCAAACGCCTCGACCTGCGCTTTAATACAGACATCGCACTCACCAGCAAACTGTCTGCTTCTGCGGATGTAGTGGTAAACAGGTCTGAGCGTACCTGGCCCGGCCAGTCTAATCCGCAGAGCATCATCCGCGGTATGATAGGCCTGCCGGCTATTGCACCCGGTCAGTTTAATACCGGTGAATGGGGAGAAGGATGGTCTAACATGAACCCCGCTGCACAGGCTAAAGACGGCGGCTTCGACAAACGTGTCACTGATTCCCGTATCCTCACCGGTACCCTTACCTACAAACCGATCAAAGGCATGGAACTGCTGGCCAGCTATAGCTCCAACACAGCCAATGGCCATGCAAGACAGCTGCAGGATCAGTACAAGATCTACACAGCGGATGTAGCCAACAACAAACTGCTCTTTGCCCGCAACTGGCCTGCCAACAACGCTTTGTACGACAACACTTCACAAACCACCCGCAACGTGTTCCGCTCTCAGGCCAGCTACAACTGGAATATGGGTCAACATGGTTTCGCTGTACTGGGCGGTTTCACCACAGAGTTGTTTAAAACAAGTTATATCAACACACAGCGTCAGAACCTGATTTCTCCTTCACTGCCATATCTGGATGCTGCAGATCCGCTCGGACAAACACTTTCCGGGTCACAAAGTGAATACGCCATGGCCTCTGCCTATTCCAGGATCAATTACAATTACAAAGAAAAATACCTGCTGGAACTTAATGGCCGCTTTGATGCGTCTTCCCGTTTCAGAAAAGACAACTGGTGGAAACTCTTCCCCTCTGTGTCTGCGGGCTGGAGAATTTCTGAAGAAAATTTCTGGAAGTCTATCAGCAATGTTATTAATAGTGCCAAGATCAGAGGTTCCTATGGTGCATTGGGCAACCAGGACCTGGTGGTAGATGGTGTGCCCAACTATTATCCTACTTATGCGATGTATAGCACCGGTAACGCTAACAACTATTACTTCGGTAATGTGGTGAATGCCGGTTATGCGCTCAGTACTGCTGCCAATCCTTACATCCGGTGGGAGACTTCCAAAATAATGGACGTAGGTGTGGACTTCACCACACTCAACAACCATCTGACTGTTACGGCCGACTATTTCAAACGTAACATCATAGACATGCTGCAGCTGGATGGTGTACCCGCTTATGTGGGACTGGGCGCGCCTTTTGTAAACATCGGCTCTATGCGCAACACCGGTTGGGAACTGGGTATCGGCTGGAAAGACCGTGCCGGTGAGTTCACTTATTCCGTACAGGCCAATCTTTCTGATGTAAAAAATGAAGTGGTGAGCCTGGGTGGTAAAGAATACATTAATGGTGCATTCATCATGCGGGAAGGTTATCCCTTGAATTCCTACTACGGCTATCAGGCCCAGGGCCTGTTCCAGTCGCAGGAAGAGGTGGATAAAGCGCCTTTCCACTTTGCCAATACCAAACCCGGAGATATTCGTTATGCAGACATCAGCGGTCCTAACGGCAAGCCGGATGGTAAAATCGATGCCTACGACCGCGTGGTGCTGGGCAACTCCTTCCCCCGTTATGAATACAGCCTTAACCTCAACGGCCAGTACAAAGGATTTGATCTGAATATATTTTTGCAGGGTGTAGGCAAACGTAACAACTATATGTCCGGCACCGGTGCACAGCCTTTCTATTCCGCCAGTTTCCAGGGGACGATGTTTGAGCACCAGAAAGATTACTGGACACCAGACAATCCCAATGCTGCCTATCCCAGGCTGACGGCTAACAGTATCGCCAACAACTACGTGACTTCTTCCTACTGGATGCGTTCCGGCGCTTATCTGCGACTCAAAAACGTAGTACTGGGCTATACAGTGCCCAAATCTCTGACCAGCAGGGCAAAGATTAAATCCGTAAGGGTATATGTGAGCGGACAAAACCTGTTCACCTGGGATAAGTTCTTCCCTGGTTTTGATGTAGAGCAGACGAATACTGCAGGAGAGTTTTACCCGATCATGAGAACTTACACCGTTGGCCTTAACGTAAACTTCTAAGCCATGAAAAAACTTATTTATAAAATAATTGGTTGCACTTTTTTCCTGGCCAGCATGTCGGGTTGCAACAAGTTCCTGGACAGGGCACCGCTGAGCGCTCCAGCCACCGGCACTTTTCTGAATAATGAAAATGAGATCAATGTTTCCCTGACAGCGGTGTATGCCTCCATCAAATGGGAGTTTGGCCTGGTGCCTTACCAGTCTGGTTCTGATGCATGGACCGATCTGGCCATCCTGCGTGCCAACGATCTGGGAGAAGGAACTTTTGATACCTACAACGCACATCCCAAAGCACTGTGGACGTTTGCCTATGCTACCATCCAGCGTGCCAATACCATGCTCGATGGCATGGTGAAAGCCAAAGCCAGTGTGCCGGTGGCCACCTACAACCGTATGGAGGCAGAAGCCAGAGTACTGCGTGCCTGGTCTTATTTTTACCTGGCCTTTATGTTTGGAGATGCGCCGTTGATCACCAAACCACTACAGCCTACTGATTTTTACAACCAGAAACGTGCACCCAAACAGGATATTGTAAAATTCATCTACGCTGAACTGGATGAAGCCGCCAAATCACTGGACTGGTTGCCGGCTGTAAGAGGCAGAGTGAGCAAGTCGGTAGCTATGGGCCTGAAAGCCCGTACAGCCTTGAACAATAAAGACTATCAGATAGCTGCCGATGCGGCCAAACTCGTGATAGATAATGCAGGCATCTCCCTGAATCCAAAATTCCAGGACCTGTTTACCCGCAGTGGTCAGAAACCCAATGCAGGCAATGAAATCATGCTGGAAGTACTGTATACCGATGCACTGGCCAGTTCCATCACCTACCTGCCGCTGGGTAATGCTTCCCGCGCTGCAGGCGGACAGTCAGGCCGTTTCCCTACACAGCGCCTCGTGGATATGTTTGAGTGCAACGATGGTAAAAGAATTGATGAATCATCCAAATACGACCCGCAGAACCCTTCTAAAAACAGGGACCTGCGCCTGAAATACACGGTGTCTCTGCCTGGCGATACGCTGACTATGAACAACACCACTTTTGTGTATGATATCTACAAGAATACTACTTCGTTCAAAAATGCAGATGGTACCTGGTCTGTAAAAACCAATGCAGATTACGACAATGCCTTTGGCCCTTCCAAAAGCGGTGTCGGTTATCTGTGGACCAAATACACCATGACCGATGAAAACGTGTTCCTGGCCAAAGTGAGTTTTATCCTCATGCGTTATGCAGAAGTATTGCTGACTTATGCCGAAGCAAAAATTGAACTGGGACAGCTTGATGGTACTGTGACAGCGGCTATCAACAAAGTAAGACAACGTGCCGGTCAGCCTGTGGTACCCACTGCTATCGAAACAGATCAGACGGAGCTGCGCAAACTGATACGCCGCGAACGTACCGTAGAACTGGCTGTAGAAGGTTTCCGCTGGTTTGATATCCGTCGCTGGGAGATTGCAGACCTGGTGATGCCCGGCAAAGTAGTGGGGATCGCCAAAAGCGCTGCTACCATGCCATCCATCCCTAACTTTAAAACTTCCGCAGTACACGACCTGAACAGCATTCCGGATTATACCGGCCAGCTGGACCTGCGCTACACCAGAGAAACACGTTTCTGGACACCGAAACTGATGTTGCTGCCGGTACCGCAATCGGAGCGGGATATTAATCCGGGGCTGACGCAGAACAAAGACTGGTAACTATATCATAAAAATCAGTTTAAATCATATTTATCACAGTTATATGAAGAGAAGGAATTTTTTGGGAATGCTGGCGCTGAGTGGTGGTGCTGTTGTAGCCAAACCGGTATTGGGATTGGCTGAGCAGAGCCAGGGGAAGGTAAAGGCGACGGCGAAGGGGAAACGTCGGATGGAGACGATAACGGCCGACCTGGTGATTGCTGGTGGCGGACTTGGAGGAGTGGCGGCTGCATTGGCAGCACTGCACAACAAACAAACCGTGATCCTGACAGAGGAAACAGACTGGATAGGCGGGCAGCTGACCCAGCAAGGTGTGCCGCCGGATGAACATCCGTGGATTGAAACCCATGGTGCGCCGGCACGTTACCGTGAATTGAGAAACCGTATCCGTGAATATTATGTACGCTACTATCCGCTCACGGCTGATGCCCGGCAACGACCGCAACTCAATCCGGGTGACGGTGCCGTGTCGAAGCTTTGTCATGAGCCCAGAGTGGCATTGGCCGTGATGCAGGATATGTTGGCGCCTTTTATCAGTAATGGCAGTCTGGTGCTGCTTACAGAGCATAAGGTGGTACGTGCACAGGTAGAAGGCAATAAGGTATTGTCGCTGGTGGCGCGGAATCTGCGTACCGGTGAGGAGTTGATTTTAAAAGGCAGTTATTTTTCGGATGCTACTGAAATGGGTGATCTGTTGCCCATGACAGGGACCGAATTTGTGACAGGGACAGAATCCAGGCGGGATACCGGCGAGCTGCATGCACCGGAAAAAGGCAACCCTGAAAATAATCAGGCTTTCACGGTATGTTTTGCGATCGATTATGTACCGGGCGGCAACTTCGTGATTGATAAACCCGCTGAATATGATTTCTGGCGTAACCACGTGCCGGCGCTGACACCCGCCTGGTCGGGCAAACAGCTGGACCTGCACTACTCTGATCCCCGTACGCTGAAACCCAAGCTGCTGGGCTTCCATCCGGAAGGCGTCAAAACAGGCGATGCGCTTAATCTGTGGAACTACCGGCGTATCATCAATAAAGCCAACTTCGAAGAAGGGCTGTACGCCGGTGATGTGACCATCGTCAACTGGCCGCAGAATGATTATATGCTGGGCAACCTGATCGGCGCCAGCGCGGAGAAATTCCATTATCATGTGGGAAGGGCCAAACAGCTCAACCTCTCCCTGTTGTACTGGCTGCAGACAGAGGCTCCGCGTCCGGACGGCGGCAAAGGCTGGCCTGGCATCCGGTTGCGCAAGGATATTATGGGCACCGCCGATGGTATGGCAAAATATCCCTATATCCGGGAGGCGCGTCGTATCAAGGCTAAATTCACCATCCTGGAAGAACATGTGGGGGCCGAACAACGGGCACAGAAAGCGGGGCAGACTCAGGGCCTGAAAGCCGCCACCTTCCACGACAGCGTAGGAGTGGGGTATTATCATATCGACCTGCATCCCAGTTGTGCAGGCGTGAATTATGTAGACTTCGGGTCTTTGCCTTTCCAGATTCCTTTGGGTGCCTTGTTACCCAAAAGAATGGAGAACCTGCTTCCTGCCAACAAAAACATTGGCACCACACATATTACCAATGGCTGTTTCCGCCTGCATCCGGTAGAATGGAGTATAGGAGAGGCTGTAGGGCTGCTGGTGGCTTTTGCCCGCAGCAAAAATGTGATACCCGGACAGGTGTGGGAACAGGCATCACTGCTGAAGGATTTTCAGGATTATATCCGGGCACAGGGCGTGGAAACGGCCTGGCCGGCACAATCATAGGTTGTAATCATTTTTTCACCTTTATGCGAGCAATGCCGCCTTTTTTCGAAAAGGCGGCTTTTTTTATGGCGGTCCCATATGCAAATGCCGAAAATATCCAAGTGACCAGATTATCTGATTTGTTTTATATTAGTCCCGGAATGAAAATTTAGAACGCACTGTGAACATACACGAGGACAGGATACTTTTTTCGCGGATTGCAAGTGGGGATGAAGCAGCTTTTCGTATACTGTATCATCGTTATAATGCAGTGCTGTCTGTTTCTGTACGGAAATTGCTCCGGTCAGAAGAAACTGCAGCAGAGGTGTTGCAGGAAGTTTTCCTGAAGGTATGGCTGTTGAGACATACCCTTGAAACCATCGAAAACCCCGCCGGATGGATGTATACCATGGCATCCAACTACTCCCTCTCCATACTCAGAAAAATTGCCCGCGAGAAATACCGGGTGGAAGCGATTACCCATGATGATATAGAAGACAGCCTGGATGTAACAGAAAAGTTCCGGGTGAAGGAACTGCAGGGCCATATTAAAAATGCCATTGAGCAACTGCCGCCGTCCCGGCGGGAAGTATTTGTAATGAATACACAGGATGGAAAATCCCGTAAGGAGATTGCCGAAGCTCTCGATATTTCAGAGCATACGGTTAAAAACCAGCTGGTCACCGCCCGGAAGTTTATCCGGGAATACCTGGAAAAGCATACGGGAGAAGGCTTGCCGGTATTGCTGATAGGGATGTTGTTAAGAATTTTTTAATTTTTTTTCAGATGGCATAGTACAGTTGGTTTTTTTATGCGTCTGAATCAGTAAAAGCGGGAACCGACAGTGGAAGCAAAAGAATATTACAGGTTTTTGTTGCAACGTTATTACGAAGGTTCTGCTACCGCGGCAGAAGAGGAAGAGCTGTTTGCAGAGCTGGGGAAACATGCCGATGATGAAGCGTGGGTGGCATTAATGGATGAGCTGCATGCCGTAGCTGTCGCAGATCCGCAATATAATCCCGCGGAGTATGAGCCGGTGCTGCAGGGTATTCTGCAAGCCGGTGAAAGTCCGAAAGTGCATCGTATAGCAGGTTGGCGCCGATGGGCTGCTGCAGCGGTGTTGTTGTTTTCCGCCGGCGGTTATTACTGGTGGCAGCATGGGGCGCGCAATATATTGTCTGATGCACCGGTAGCGGTGGCAGCAGATGTGCTGCCGGGTAAAAACGGGGCGGTCCTCACGCTGGCCAACGGCCAGCAGGTAGTGCTGGACAGCCACGGTGATGGCCTCATCACGAGCACCCAGGGCACACAGGTAATATTAAAAAACGGACAGGTGGAATACAAGCCTTCCGGTAACGGCACCCCTGTTAATAACACCTTGCATACACCACGCGGACGAAAGTTCAGAATGCAGCTGCCGGATGGCACGCAGGTATGGCTGAATGCCGCCAGCTCCCTCTCTTTCCCCACAGCCTTCACCGGTACGGAAAGAAAAGTGGAACTGACAGGGGAAGCCTATTTTGAAGTAGCCAAAGACCAAACGAAACCTTTTGTGGTAAGCCTCAGTAACAATACTTCGGTGAAGGTACTGGGCACCCACTTTGATATCAGCGCCTATACCGATGAACCGGGCATCAGCACTACCTTGCTGGAAGGCGCCGTACAGGTGAATGTTCCTGAGCATAGCAGCACACTGAAACCAGGCCAGCAGCTGCTGTTTAATAAAAATGCCGGCACCGTGGTGTTAAATAAAAACATTGATACGGCTGCGGTGATGGCCTGGAAAAACGGTGTCCTGAGTTTTCAGGATAAAAAACTGACTGCCGTGATAGCCATGATAGCGCGCTGGTATGATATAGAAGTCACCTATGCTACCACGCCGCCGGATATCACTTTCGTAGGAGAAATAGGCAGTGATGTAAATCTTTCCAGTGTCCTTACATTTTTGAGAGAGTCAGGGATACAATTTAATCTGGAAGGAAGGAAACTGATCATAGGAAAACAGTAATCAATAATAAACAATCAACAACAATCAGCCAACAAAGCGTATCTGTCGATACGTTATGAAAAAACAGTGAACAACCAATTCAAATATCAATTTATTGTCTGCCTGTAATAGAAAACCGAAAGTGCTTCGACCCACTTCCGGCTGGATGGTTACAGCCATGCAAAACAGTTGAGTGTTCTGGTACTCTATCATTTTTTACAAGCCAAACCGCTACAAAGTTATGCAAAAAACTGCTCTTTGTAACCAGGCGAGCTATGTCCCTAAATCAACCGGGGTGCGTAGCAGAAGCTGGTTACCAACCAAAATGCTGCTAGTCATGAAGCTGACGTTTTTCTTTCTTACTGCTGTTATGTTGAATGTAAGTGCTGCCGGATATGCACAGCTGATCACCTGGTCGGGTAAGAACGTGCCGGTAGAGAAGATTTTCAGCATTATCCGTCAACAGTCGGGCTACACGGTGGTAGCCAGCCGCGAAGTGTTGCTCAAAGCACATCCGGTGACCCTGAATGCGGAGAATATGCCGGTAACGGATTTCCTTGAGCTGGTGCTGAAAGACCAGCCATTGAAGTATGTGATTGAAAACAAATCCATCTTTATTTCTCCTAAAACAACATCCCGCGGTGGTCTTTCTATCACCATGGAAGCCGCCACTCAGCTGGATATCAGAGGAAAGGTTACCGACGAAGCCGGTAACCCCCTGCCCGGTGTGTCTGTAAGAGTAAAAGGTACAGCACAGGGTATTTCTACCGGCACGGATGGTGGCTACACGCTGCATATATCGGCTGATGGCCCGCAGGTATTACAGTTTACCTACCTGGGGATGATACCCCAGGAGGTGACCGCTACCAGCAGTACTACTATTAACATCGTGATGAAAGCAGCGGTGGAACAACAGAATGAAGTGGTGGTAGTAGGTTATGGTACTAAAAAAAGGAGTGATGTGACTGGTTCTATCTCTTCTGTTCCTACAGAAAGACTGAAGAATCAACCGGTGAGCAACGTACTGCAGGCTATCCAGGGTTCCGCTGCTGGTATCAATATCGTTAATAACACCAGCAAGCCAGGTAGTTCTCCGGCCTTTTATCTCCGTGGTATTAAATCCATCAGTGCCAGCAATGCCCCGCTGATCGTGCTGGACGGAGTACCTTTCAGTGGTGATTACAATGATATCAACCCAAATGATATCGCCTCTATTGATGTACTGAAAGATGTTTCCGCTTCTGCTATTTATGGTGCCAGAGGTGCCAATGGTGTTATCATGATCACTACCAAAAGAGGCAAATCAGGAAAACCTGTAATCGCCTATAACGGTTACGCAGGTCCGGAATTTCAATCGAATGTAATGAAGAATATGAACGGTGAGCAATACCGTACCAAGAACCACTGGTACAATATTCAGGCAGGACGTCCTACTGCACCTGACCTGCCTTATCTCACCGAACAGCAGAACTTTGCCAACGGTACGCCGGAAGTAAACTGGCAGAAGGAAATCGGCCAGCAGGGATTTATTCATAGCCATGAGCTGAGTATCTCTGGTGGAACAGACAATGTAAAATATTATGTGTCCGGCACCTATCTGAAACAAGATGGTACAATCAAAGGTTATCAGTTCAATCGTAGCAGTATCCGCGCCAACATCGACGCCAATGCTACTTCCTGGCTGAAGACCGGCCTCAATCTGTTTTTGGTGAACAATAACAGCGATGGCGGCAGGGCAACCCTGTTTGATGCCAACTCCCTCAGTCCTTATGGCTCACTCTATAATGCCAAAGGGGATTATGAAATATATCCGATTGCTCCGCAGACATTATATCAAAGCCCGCTCATCAACGTATACAATCCGGGCCTGAACCGTAGCAAAAACGTGACTGCCAGCGGTTATGCAGAAGTAGCGCCCACCTTCCTGAAAGGTTTAAAATACCGTGTGAATGGTTCCTACGCTTTCAGACCTGTAAGGCAGGCCGACTACTGGGGCCGTAAAGCCGGTGATATGCTGGGCACAGCCAAAGTATACAACGAGGAAAAAAGACAATGGATCCTGGAGAATCTGTTGAGCTACGCTACCAGCTTCGGAAAACACGGATTGGACTTCACCGCTTTATATAGTGCACAAAAGGATGAGAGGTTCACCTCACAGCTGGATGCCAACACATTTATCAACGACAACCTCGATTTCAACAATCTGAGCAGCGGCCAGGTACAGAAAACAAAATCGGAATATTCAGGTAGCAGCCTGCTGTCACAGATGTTCCGTGCCAACTACACCTATGACAGCCGTTATCTGTTGACCGCTACCATCCGCCGCGACGGCTTCTCCGGCTTCGGTGCCAGCAACAAATACGGTGTATTCCCATCCATAGCTGCCGGCTGGAATGTACATAATGAAAAGTTCATGGCTGCAGTGCCGGTGATCTCCCAACTGAAACTCCGGGCTTCTTATGGTAAATCCGGTAATCAGGCCGTAGGCGCTTATCAGACCCTGACCCGTTTAAACACCGTTCAATATATCTATGACGGAACTACTGTGATTGGTGTGGTGCCCGACAAACTGGGTAATGCAAACCTTAAATGGGAAACGACTAAAGGTCTTAACGTAGGTATTGATTTTGCCTTGTGGAATAATCGTCTGAGTGGCACCGTGGAAACCTATAGCACCAACACCTACGACCTGTTGCTCAGCAGAAGAATTCCTGCTATCACCGGCTATACCACTGTATTTGATAATATCGGTAAAACTGCCAACAGAGGATTGGAAATTCTGTTGAACAGCCGTAACATCCAGGGTAATGACTTCACCTGGCAAACTTCTTTCAACATCTCTTTCAACAAAAACAAAGTAGTGTCTTTGTACGGAGATAATAAAGATGATATTGGTAATAACCTGTTCATCGGAAAACCGCTGCTGGGCATCTATGACTACACCATGACGGGTGTATGGCAGGAAGGAGAAGATATGAAGTTGGACCCTGGTGTGAAAGCCGGTTATCTGAAATTTGCAGATCTCGATAACAATGGAAAAATAGATGCCAATGACCGTTCTTATCTGGGCACGCAACTGCCTAAATATATTGCCGGCCTGACCAATACTTTTACCTATAAAAATTTCAGCCTCAATATTTTTATTCAGGATGTACATGGTTCCCTGCGTCCCAATTATCTCCTGGACAACCGCGATCAGGGCGGCACTGTAAACCTGCCTGCTGATATTCCTTACTGGACTTCTGAAAACAAGATCAATACCAATCCTTCGCTGGTATATACCAATCCAAGGGGATACAAGTATGCGCAGGACGCTTCTTTTATCCGTATCAAGGACATTACCTTCAGCTATACGTTCGATAAAAAATTACTGGAACGCTATAAAATCGGTAACCTGATGATGTACTTCAGCGGCCGTAATCTGGGCACTTTCACCAAATGGCAGGGCTGGGACCCTGAAACAGCGCCTATCAGTGCTGTCAATTCTGCCACAAAAATAGATAATGGCCAGGGTGTTGGTTCGCAGAGTTCCGATTTTTATCCGCTGACCGCTACCATTGTGTTTGGTGTTAATATCAGTCTGTAACTTTTAAATGCTTTTGTAATGAAGAAATCATCTTATATATACGGCATGCTGTTGGCAGGAATGGTAGCCACCGGCACCACTTCCTGCAGTAAACATTTTCTGGATGAAGAGCTGAAATCCAGCTATGCGCCGGACAATACGCTGGTAGACGAACTGGGATTTGAAGCAGCCAGCACTGGTATGCTCAGCATTATGCGTAATGATTATGGTAATATTCAGGGGTTGCTGGCCACTTTTTATGTGGGAACGGATATGGCCATCACTGGTCAGCCAAATACCACGCAGGCGCCTTATGAAGACTACCGCAACCTCAACTCTCAGACCGGCTCTGTATCTACCATCTGGACCTGGAACTATAAAGTGATCAACGCTGCCAATAACATTATTGCCGGCACTGATAATCCCAAAGCAACCCTCACGCCGCAGCAGCGCGCTTTTTATAAAGCTGAAGCCAGCTTTTTCAGAGCTTATGCCTATAACCAGCTGTCCATCCTCTATGGTGGCGTGCCACTGATAAAAGCGCCGGTGACCGTGCCTCGTACAGATTATGTGCGTGGTTCGGAAGCAGAAGTGATCCAGCTGATCATTGACGACCTCACCTTTGCGGAAGCCAATCTGCCTGATCCGGCGAACGTAAAGAAACAGGGCCGTATTAATAAATTCGCCGCTTCCCAGTTGCTCGCGGAAGCGCTGCTGCGCGCCAACAAACCGGCAGAAGCAGAAGCTGCAGCAAAAAGAGTGATCGACGGTAAATTTTTTAGTCTCACTACCGCCCGTTATGGTGTAAAAGCATCCCTGCCCGGTGATCCGTTTGCAGATATGTTCACCTACGGTAATATGCGCCGCAGCCAGGGTAACAAAGAAGCGATCTGGGTGATAGAGCAGCAGTACAACATCCCCGGTGGTGGCAGTACTGAATTCGACCAGCGCAGACGTGAATGGGGTCCTTTTTATGTTAACGTGTCCGGTATGAAGGTATGTGATTCCCTCGGTGGCCGCGGTATCGGCAGGATCAGGCCTACCAACTGGTGGACTTATGAACTGTATGAGAAAAACGATATGCGTAATTCTCCCTACAACATCCGTCGTACCTATTACTACAACGACCCGGCTTCTTCCAAATATGGCCAGCAGGTGATGGTGAGCGGATTCGATACCATTCAGAACATCTACGCACACACCACCAAATGGTATGAGTTCCAGCCACAGGATATTCAGGGTGCACAATCTTACAAAGACAGGATCCAGATGCGCCTCGGCGAAACTTATCTGCTCCTCGCGGAAGCACAGCTGCAGCAGGGCCGTCCGGCGGATGCTGCTGCCAGTATCAATGTGATCCGTGCCCGTGCAAACGCAACACCGGTGCAGCCTGCCGAAGTAACCATGGACTACATCCTGGATGAAAGAGCCAGAGAACTCACTGCGGAAGAGCTGAGAAGGCTCACCCTCATCCGCACCAAAAAACTGGTAGACCGTGTACGCAAATACAATCCTAAAGTAGCACCCACCATCAGCGATTTTAACATCCACCTGCCGATTCCGCAGTCCGAAATCGATGTGAATAAAGATGCGGTGTTATTGCAGAATGATGGATATCAGAAATAATTGTTTATTTGACATTTAAATTTTTCAGACTGATTTATTTTCATCATGAAGAAATTTTCAGCAACAAGCATCCTGTGCGCATTCCTGTTTTTACAGGGATACGCACAAGATGGCAGAAAAGTGGTCCCTTTTAATGACAACTGGTCTTTCAGAAAAGGAGCGCTGACCACCGATAAAAACCAGCCGGATACCGGCTGGGTAGATGTAACGGTGCCGCATACCTGGAATAACAAGGATATGCAGGAAGGTAAAAACTTCTATGCAGGGGAAGCCTGTTACCGTAAAGTGTTTACAGTAGATTCCTCGCTGAAGGGTAAAAGATTGTTCCTGCGTTTTGAAGGAGTGGGATCGGTTGCCGGTCTGTATGTCAATAACCGTTTGATCGGTGAACATAAAGGATCTTATTCCGCCTTCTGTTTTGAGATCACACATTCTGTAAAATATGGTGCTGAAAATACCATTGTGGTGAAAGCCAACAATACTGCAAGGGAAGATGTATTACCCATCAATCACTTCCTGTTCGGCATCTTCGGAGGGATCTACCGGCCGGTAAGCCTGCTGGTTACGAATGATATCAATATCACCACTACAGATTATGCTTCTCCCGGCATCTATATCCGCCAGGGAGAAATCAGTGATAAAAAAGCAGCGATCAGTGTTACCGCTAAAATCGAGAACAAACAGCTGCATCACAAAGACGTAGTGATACAAACCATCATCAAAGACCATCAGGGCAAACAAGTGGCCATCAGCAGCAAAAAAGTGAATGTCAGCCCGCAGGGCATTAATATCATTCATCAGGACTTGCAGGTAGGCAATCCGCATCTGTGGAACGGACTCAAAGATCCTTATCTCTACTCATTGACTACCTCCGTGGTGGCTGATGGTAAAACGCTGGACGCTGTAACACAGCCGCTGGGTATCCGCCGTTTTGAAGTAGTACCAGGCAAAGGATTTTTCCTGAATGGCAAACCCTATATCATGCATGGTGTCACCCGCCACCAGGAATGGCAGGACTGCGGCAATGCGCTGACCAACGCACAACACAAGGCTGATCTGGACATGATCCGGGAAATAGGTGCCACCACCATCCGCTTTGCGCATTATCAGCAGGCCGAATATCTGTATGCCCAGTGCGACAGTATGGGCTTTGTGATATGGGCAGAAATTCCTTTCGTTAACAACGCATCCGGCAAAGAAGGGGATAATGCCAAACAGCAGATGACAGAACTGATCCGGCAGAACTTTAACCATCCTGCCATCTACGTGTGGGGGCTGCACAATGAAGTATATGCCAAAACACCGGATGAACATGTAGCGGTGCTCACCCGTCAGCTGAATGATGTGGCCAAAACAGAAGACCCCGACCGCTATACCACAGCTGTCACCGGTTATGGTGAGATGGACCGCCCCGCCAATCTGGCGGCGGATATACAGGGTATGAACCGTTACTACGGCTGGTATGAAGGAAAAATCGAAGACCTCGAAGGCTGGGTGAAAGGGCTGGAGCAAAAGTATCCCGACTATAAACTGATGCTCACCGAATACGGTGCAGATGGCAACATCAACCAGCATACGGATACGCTGTCTACCAACTTCAATCCGGTGAACGGACAGTTTTTCCCGGAGACTTATCAGACAGCGACGCATGTTAAACAATGGGCTATCATAGAAAAACATCCGTATATCGCGGCTTCCTATCTCTGGAATACGTTTGAATTTGCAGTACCCATGTGGAACAGGGGAGGCGTGAATGCCCGTAATCTCAAAGGACTGATCACCTACGACCGTAAACAAAAGAAGGATGCGTTTTTCTGGTACAAGGCCAACTGGAACCCGGAGCCGATGATTTATATCGCTGAACGCCGTAACAATATCCGTAAGCAGGCGAATGTAAAAGTGGAAGTATTCAGCAACCTGGAGAAAGTCACCCTTACCGTGAATGGCGGAGCTGCGCTGAATGCCAGAACAGGAGCCAATAACAGGGATTTCCTTTTCGATCCTATCGTCCTGAAACCCGGCGACAATACTATCACTGCTACGGGTATACGAAATGGTAAAGTATTCTCGGACACGATTACCTGGCAATTACAGGCATCGGAATAAAACATAATGATATCATGAATAAAACGATCACATATATACTCGCTGTAGCCTGCGGCTGTCTGTGGATGCAATCTCCGGCACATGCGCAGGCAGCAGTACCCCAAAAAGATACGATAGCGCTGCAGCATGGAGCTCACCGTATCGGGGTAAGAACAGATGCTGATATGGCCCGTTGGCGCTCGCTTCGCTTCGGACAGTTTATACACTGGGGCGTGTACGCCATCCCCGGTGGCGAATGGAAAGGCAAAACCTACAACGGTGCGGCCGAATGGATCCGTTCCTGGAAAGAGATGCCGCATGAAGAATATGATAATCTGTATCGTCAGTTCAATCCGGTGAACTTCAATGCGCAGCAATGGGCTTCCCAGGCAAAGGAGATGGGTGCTAAATACATGGTCATCACCACCAAACACCATGATGGTTTCTGTCTATGGCCCAGCAAATATTCCAAATACACGATCGCTGCTTCCCCCTGGAAAAAGGATTTACTGGGGCCGATGATTACCGCTTATAACAAGGCGGGTATCGATGTATATCTCTATTTTTCCATCATTGACTGGAGTCATCCCGATTACCGTGCTTCTCTGAAAACGGCTGCGGATTCTGCTGCCGGCAAACGTTTCCAGGTATTTGTAAAGAATCAGTTGGCTGAACTGTTGCAACGTTATCCGACGGTGAAAGGTTTCTGGTTTGATGGCACCTGGGATGATTCCTGGAAAAAAGATGGTGCCTTTACGGATGAACTGGAGCAGTATCTGCAGGCTATACATCCTGGTTTGGTGATGGGAAGCCGTTTACGGGCAGATGAAAAAGGTGCCCGTCATTTTGATTCCAATGGTCACCTGATGGGGGATTATGAACAGGGCTGGGAGCGCAAGCTGCCGGAGAAAATAGAAGATGTGCATGGCAATGATTGGGAGGCGGTGATGACCGTTCCTGAAAACCAGTGGGGATACAATGCCAAATGGGACGGACATATCAAAACGGCCAATGAACTGCTGGAGCTACTGGTGAAAAGTGTATCCCTCAACGGTAACTTTGTGCTCAACTTCGGACCCAGGGCTGACGGTACTTTCCGTACCGAAGAACAACAGCTGATGACACAGATCGGTCAGTGGATGAAGGTAAACGGAGAGGCTGTTTACAATGGTACCTATGCCGGTTTTGAAAAACAGGATTGGGGTTACTATATCCGTAAAGCCGGTACCGACAGCGTATACATGGTGGTATTTAATATACCCGTTTCCGGTAGTCTGCGGATAAAACTGCCTGCGCGTACGTCACTGGTAAGTGCCTCGCTGCAGCAGCAAAACCTGACACCTGAACTGATTGGCAGAAATGAATATTTTATTCATCTCAGCAGCAAACAATCAGATACCCCCGTAGTGATATTATTGAAAACAACCAACGGAGAAAATAAGGAGAAGGGAAACTTTGAGAAAGCCAAAACATAACTGTGATAAATACTGATTAGAACTGATAAATACTGATGCGCCTGATGAGGTTTGTTTAGGAATTTAAATTACTAACGAACTACATCAGGCGCATCAGTTTTAATCAGTATTTATCACCGTTACCGGGGGTGACAGTAATCGTTACGCTATGCCCGCCTCTGAGAACGTCTACCAATACTTTCCGGCCGATTTGTTTTTCGGTAAGCAGCAGGTGCATATCATCTACGGTGGCAACGGGTATGTTATCGAAGGCGATGATGATGTCTCCGATATGGAGCTGGCTGTTATCGTAGTTGCCGTCGGGGATGGTTTCAAAAACGTAGACGCCTGTTTGAATGGTGAGTTTGTTGGCAGCTATCATACGGTTGGTGAGTTTAACGGGTTGGGCGGCAATGCCGAGTTGTGCCCGTTTTACTCTACCGTGAAGGATGAGCTGGCCGGCGATCTGGGCGGCAAGGTTGGACGAGATGGCAAAGCAGAGTCCCTGTGCGGCCGGTATCATGGCGGTATTGACACCGATGATCTGACCGAGGGAATTGACCAGTGGTCCGCCGCTGTTGCCAGGGTTGAGTGCGGCATCTGTTTGTATTACGTTGTCGATGAGCCTGCCGTTGCTGGCGCGGAGCGTGCGGCCCAACGCACTCACCACGCCGGCAGTAACGGTATATTGCAGGCCCATGGGATTACCGATGGCAATAGCGATCTGTCCTACCTGCAATGCTGCGGAGTCGGCGAAAGATAAAGCTTTGAGCCCGGTTTCATCAATCTTGAGTACAGCGATATCAGTAGAGGGGTCGGTACCTTTTATTTCTGCGTTGACTTTTCTGCCGTCAACAAAAGAAACACGGATGCTTTCCGCCTGTTCTATCACGTGATTATTGGTGATGATAAAGCCGTCGGAGGAAATGATGAAGCCCGATCCGGCGCCTGTCTGCGTTTTTCTTCCGGGATTCCGCTTGTCATTGACTTTTTGTTGTACTTCAATGTGCACAACTGATTCGGCGACCGTGCCTACTACACCGGTAACCGTTTTAGAATATGCGTCCAGTAAACCGGCATCGTTTACAGGATGGTTCGTCAGAAATGTTAGTGCGTTTTCCATACCGGAAATCGCTCAAATATACTTCCAGATTCATTTTGTGCCTTTTTGACAAACTTTTTTTCTTCTTCCTGACATATTGTTCAAATCTATGCAAATCTTGCAGTGTATCACTGGTTGTTATAGTATAATAACCAGTTGAAACCATATTTATCCCTGAGAACGCCAATTTTTCCGCCGAAGAAATCATGCACGGGCCGGAGTGGTTCACCGCCAGCTGACAGTTTTTCGAAAGCCGCTACCATTTCTTCGGGTGTGTTACAGGTGAGGCTGATGCTCACGTTGTTGATCATCCCTGACGGATCAGCGCCCATATCGGAGGCCAGCAGTAATAATGACCCATTGGTAAGGCTGGAATGCAGTATGTGGTCTTGTTTGTGTGCCGGCCATTGATCGGCCATGGGAGACGCTTTTACTGTTTGCAGAAAAAGTTCCCCGCCGAGGCAGCTCTGGTAGAACTTCATAGCTTCCGCACATTTGCCGTCAAAATTGAGGTATACATTAATCTGTGACATGGTATTCCTTTTCAGCAAAGTTATCGTATTACCACTCCTTTTTGGAGGGGGCAGTACGACAATTTGAGGGGAACAATGCGACTTTATTTTCAGGAGAAGGATGTTTTCCGCTTTCAGCGGGATGGAAAAAACCATTCGTAAAAGAAGATACTTTTTTAGGAAACTTTTGCCGTTATTGCACTGGCTGCCTATGCCAAAGCCAGTGGCAGCGGGGGAGATCCCCCTGATAAAAATTACACGATGAATAAACTGAAACTACTGACAGGCCTGCTGCTTTTATGTACCAGTCTATTGTACGCGCAGATGACTACAGTACCGGTATTCACATCCGGTACGGAAGGGTACAAAAGTTTTCGTATACCAGCGATTATCAAACTGCCCTACGGGCCGCTGCTGGCCTTCGCAGAAGGACGGGTAAATGACAGCGGCGACTTCGGGGATATTAATATTGTAATGAAACGCAGCGACGACAATGGTGCTACCTGGGGACCTCTGCAAACAGTGGTGGACAATGATTCGTTGCAGGCCGGCAATCCGGCTCCGGTAGCAGATGTTACAGACAGGGTCTATCTGCATGGACGGATTTTCCTGTTTTACAATACCGGTAACAACCATGAAGGCGAAATCCGCAAAGGAAAAGGGCTGCGGGAAGTATGGTATAAAACATCCGCAGATGGCGGTGTTACCTGGTCGGAGCCGGTAAATATCACTACTCAGGTACATCGTCCGCTTCAGCCACAAATCAATCCGGCTTATAATTTCAAAGAAGACTGGAGAAGTTATGCCAATACGCCCGGACACGCTACCCAGTTCCGCTATGGGAAATACTATGGCAGGATATACGTGGCGGCCAATCATTCCGAAGGGAACCCGCAACGACATTTTAAGGACTATTTTGCGCATGGCTACTATACCGATGATCATGGTAAAACGTTTCACCTGGCGGCCACCATGCCAATGCCGGGTGGCAATGAAGCCACAGCCGCAGTATTAGATAACGACCGGCTGATGCTGAATGCCCGTAACCAGCAAGGTAATGTAAAGGCCCGTATGGTGGCTACCAGTTACGATGGTGGCACTACCTGGGATCAATACGCATTCGACCCGCAGCTACCGGACCCTGTATGTGAAGGTAGTTTGCTGGAGATCGGTTTTAAGAAGAGCAGGACTGTGCTGGCTTTCTGTAATGCGGCCGATACCCTGCAGCGAAACCATCTCACACTACGGATCAGTGAAGATGAGGGCCGTACCTGGCCTAAGTCTTATCTGATCGTCGCCAGCGACAACAACAAAGGAGATTATGCTGCGTACTCCGATATTGTAAAAATTGGCAAACAACGTATAGGCGTGTTGTTTGAGCGGAATAATTATCGAGAAATAGTATTCACCGTTGTAAATCTCTGATGTGAATAAGGGAAACAGGGTAGCCGCGATGACAGCCAGCATCTACCTTTGAGATACCCTCTAGAATAAGACGTCAGCTTGGCGCTGAATGGGGACAAATAGAATCTTATATGGACCATCCCGCATCAGATGGTCATTGTTATACGCCATTTGATAAAAAAGGCAGACTTGAAAAAAGGGAATGTTCCAACTACACTATTTTTAAGATTTTAATTTATGAAACTAATACTAGCACTACTACTTTGTACATCAAATTGGCTTTATTCCCAAACAATTGATGCGAAATATATTAAAGCATATAACTATATTGATTCTTTGGAAAAGGAAAAGATTAACGTCTCTCCTGTAATAAGATATCTCAGTATTAGCTCTTTTTCGAGGCAGGATGAGGTTAAGAATAGCCATCTTATTTCTCCCGATTTACTTAATAAAAACTCGTTTTATAACAATCATTACTTCCAACCGTACATAGATTCAAGTATCTCTCAGGTATTCAAATTTGAGAATAGAACGGATAAGTATTTAATGTTCTCGAAACCCATTGGAAATATTCTATTGTTAGAGATCAGAAGAGGTCCAATCAAACTGAGTAATTTGAACGGACCATACATGGGTATTGCCTCCGAATATTTGTTGATATTTGATAATGAGAATAATGTGATCAAATGCTTTACAGAGAAGATAATATATAATTAGAATTTTCCGCCTCTATATTTTTAATATTAAAAATATAGAGGCGGTTATAAATCCCTGCAATGTGTTGCTTATCGATGGCTCAGTGCCATAGACCACCGAGAATTTCCCTACAGCAAAGAGCTTACGACTACAGAAGCCACAAAAGGAGCTTTTCGTATATACGTACCATCTCTCAGCTGGCTGACCAGAAAAACAGCCAGATCCGTGGCACTGATCCGTGGAGCGGGGCAGTCATGCAGATTGGCCTGGTAAGCACCGGTGCTGGTGGTTTGTTCCAGTAGTGGTATCCTCACCAGGGTCCAGTCGAGCGTGCTCTGTGTCAGCAGTGCATATTCCCGTTGTTTATCTGCGATGATGTCGGGGAAGCTGTTACGCATATACGTAGAAGCCTGGCGGCACCATTCGCTTTTATCATCTCCCGGGACATCAATACTTAAACCGGTAATTACGATATAACGTTGAAGGCCATACGCCTGCATGGTATTGATAATACCGTGGGTGGCGCTGCTGAAAATTGGAGGGTGGCCGCTTCCCAGTGTACTGATGACTGCATCACAGCCGGGTATCAACTGTGATAATGCCATAGGGTCCAGTACATCACCCTTGATAAGTTGTATGGCCGGATGATGGAGATGGTATTTGTCAGGGTTTCTGAGTAGTAGTCTGAGATGAAAGCCTTGAAGTAGTAGTTGATTGACCAGGTATTGACCTGCTTTTCCGGTGCCGCCAATGACGGCTATGGCTGTCTTCATATATTGGTTGTATAAAATAATTAACAATACACAGGTGTCTGTGTTCATAACCGGCTGTGGTAGCGGGTATGCAGTGATGGTAATATTTTATGCAACAAGTTTAATGATTCAAATATAATGAAAAGAGTATAACTTCAGTTTATGGAAGTACGGGTTTATTATGCCTCTTTTGATACACCATTGTCTGCTGAGCGTTTCAGCCGTTTGCTGGAGCAGCTTCCGGAAGACAAACAACAACAGGTGTTAAGATATAAGCGTTGGCAGGATGCGCATGCGTCTCTGCTTGGAAAACATTTACTGCTGCAGGCCTGCAGTGAGTCGGGATATCCGGCAGATCTTCGTTTGTTGCAATATACAGTGGCTGGCCGGCCTTACCTGCCGGAGTACCCGGATTTTAACATTTCTCATTCCGGAAATATGGTTGTTTGTGCTTTGGCAGCCAACGGACGAATCGGTATCGATATAGAGAAAAGAGGCTCCATTGATATCATGGATTTTAAAGACCAGTTTACAATGGAGGAGTGGAAGCAGGTGATGTCTGCAGAAGATCCGGTATGGCAGTTTTATGAATTCTGGACTATTAAGGAAGCGGTGGCCAAAGCAAATGGAGTGGGTATTGTGGATTTGCCGTCTGTTCATATTCTGTCTGATAGTTTGGTAAGACTTCATGGATTTATGTGGACACTAACGCCCTTGCTGTTGCATAATGCATATGCAGGTCATATAGCCACAGAATCGATTCCTTCAGTCAGTATCAGGGAAGTTGTTTTCGACTAATATAGGAGGCGCCTTTACTTTAATGATAGCAATAGGATCGGGGGTAATCAGCCATCCCGTAAAACCGGTAAATTTCATGTTTTAACAATCGCTTTTTTTAAAATCACGGTTTTCCGTGAGCTGCTGTATCGCAGAATCTGTGTACATTTATCAAGTACCAATAATCAAAAAAAATAATCCAAAAGAAAACCTTTTTGATCACCCTCAAACTGATAACAGTCAATACTCCAATACAATAAAATTCCAACGTTTTTTTATTTTTTATTTATAACCTATAATAATTTGTTTTATGAGAAAAACTTTCGAAAAAAAGCTGGTACTGAACAAAATTAAAGTTGCTAAACTGAATGCAGCCCAGGTTGATAGCGTAGACGTAAAAGCTCCTACCTACACAGGTTGCAGCCTGATGGCAAAATGTCCTCCTCCCAGCACACTGGTTAATTGCTAAACCGCAGCTCGTTTATGAAAAAAGAAACATCCAAAAAACTCCGTTTAGGTAAGATCAAAGTATCTGACCTTACTAGTCATGTGCAGTCTGCTGGTGCTGATCAGCGTTCTGGTGCTTGCAGCGCATCTTATGTGATTGCTTGTATGAGCCAGGGAGCGCCTGTTTGCAGCAAAGACTCCTGTATTATCTAAATTAGTTCCCCGGGCTAAAGCCCGGGGCTAATAATTGATTAAAATTTATTCAATCTTCATCAATATTAGCCCCGGGCTTTAGCCCGGGGATATTTTATTTTGAACGATGAACTACAGAAAAGAAATTGAGTTGACGCTGGAGCAGATCTGCAAAGAGCTGGATCTGTTTACCGCTAACGATACAAATGCAGGCCTTTTAGGAGGGTATACCGGCTGTGCTTTGTTCTATGCCTACTATTACCAATTTACTTCCCGTGATGAGCATCTGGATAAGGTGCTGGATATTGTACAAAAAAGTATAACGGCTTTGTCTGAGCAGCCATTGAATGGATCTTTCTGTGGTGGTGTGGCCGGTGTTGCCTGGTGTATACAGCACCTGGTGGATATGGGCTTTATTGAGGAAGATGATATGATGGATGCTTTTACAGATATTGATGAGGTAGTGGGCGATTTTATGGAGGAAACCCTGCTGGCTGGTAAAAATGATTTCCTGCATGAAGGAGTTGGTACGGCATTATACTTCCTGGGGCGGCCGCCTGCAGTAGCGCAGCAGTATCTGGAAAAGCTGGTGGGACATCTGGCCGGGTCGGCGCACCGTTTACCTACAGGTATAGCCTGGAAAGACCAGTTTTCTTCTCAGAGCCACCGCAATCAGGAGGAGAACCTGTATAACCTCGGACTGTCGCATGGCGTGCCTGCTATTATCGCCATACTGTGCCGGATATACGAAAAAGGAATTGCCCGGGATGTTACCCATGGGCTGATAGAAGATGCTACCCGCTGGGTGCTGAGTAACCGGAAAGCAGCCGGAGGAAAGGGAAAGTCACTGTACCCTACTTTAACCAATGCCGCCAACGTGATCAGCGGCGATGTAAATAGCCGTTTGGGCTGGTGTTATGGCGACCTGGGTATCGCCACAATGCTGCTGGGCGCCGGAAAGCGTCTGCAGAAGCCGGCTTACAATGAAGAAGCGTTATCGGTACTGAATGATATTGCCTGTTACCGTGATCAGAAAAACGGAGCCGTATATGATGCCTGTTTATGTCATGGCAGCGCAGGCATTGCGCATATATTGCAACAGGCTGCCCTGGCCACTGGTGATCCGGTCCTGGAAAAGGCCGCGTTCAACTGGCTGGAAACAACCCTCAAAATGAATACCTGGACGGATGGGCCTGCCGGGTACAAATTTTATCTTCACCCTGATTATATTAAAGAGTATAATGTGCTGGAAGGTATTGCAGGAGTAGGACTGTCACTGCTGGGCTTCCTGGAACCGGAAATGAGTACAGGCTGGAATGAATGTCTGTTGATTTCATAAACTTTCGGGAAGTTTCATTTTGCTTTTATTTTGCTTTTTTTATATATTACAGTTAGTATTTGATCCACGAAAACTGTTCACCCGGAAATCCATGCCAAAGCATGCCAACGTTACAGCAAATATGAAATAACCATGATCCGATTATATTGTGTTGATGATCACCCATTGATACTGGAAGGTCTACGCGCATTACTCTGTTTTGAAAGAGATATTGAACTGACGGGAGAAACAAGAACGGGGGAGGCGTGCCTGAATTTTCTTGTTCACCATAGGGCTGATATTATTCTGCTGGACACCCTCTTGCCCGATATGTCCGGTGCAGCGCTCTGCCATGTCATAAAAAGAAACTATCCTGAGATAATGGTGCTCGGACTGAGCTACCATAAAGATGGACCCGGTATCCATGAGATGATGGAAAGCGGTGCCAGTGGATGCCTGATGAAGAATGCCGATAAGGAAGAGCTGTTGAAAGCCATCCGTGACGTGCATAATGGGCATACCTATCTGTCAGCCGGACTCGAAGATGTTTTGCAGACAGATGACAGAAGGACAAGAGCCAGACAGTTGAATATCACCAAAAGAGAAAAAGAAGTATTGTGGCTGATTGCCAACGGCCATACCAACCTCGAAATAGCCGAAAAACTTTTTATCAGCAGTGATACAGTGGACAGTCACCGGCGTAACCTGCTGGGCAAATTCAAAGCCCGTAATACAGCCATGCTCATTAAATGCGCCATCGATAACAAACTACTCCTGTCAGGGTACCACTGACAACTTTTTGAAGAAAAGAAATTAATCCGCTACCTTCGCTGCGCAATGGTTTACTCCTCTCCGTTGCGGATGAGGGTAATTAAAAGGGAACACGGGTGTAAATCCCGGACAGTCCCGCTGCTGTAATTCTCTCAAATGCCCGGGCATCTATCCGGCCACTGTTGATGATCAATGGGAAGGCCGCCCGGAGCAGAGATAAGTCAGAATACCTGCCATGCAATTTGTTTTTAAGCCTTCGTGGAATGAGGCTTGGAAGTAAATCATGTTGCAGGCTGACTGCCTGAAGGAATTTACCTTGATTTTACTCCTGATACGAAGGCCGTTGAAGAAATTATCAAAACGGTGAAGTATGATGCGTATCTACCAACAGGGAGGTGCTCTTGTAAAGATTTTCCTGTGTCTGTTGCCCGGAATGCCTGCTGTGCTGCAAGCACAACAAACCGATAGTACCAGAACCCGCGAACTGCGGGAGGTGTCTGTCAGCGCTCCTCGCGGTAATAAAGAAGTCGCACCGGGACAGCAGCTGAAAGGCAAGGAGCTGCAGCGGTTGGGTACCCAGTCGGTAGCAGATGCACTGCGCTACTTTTCCGGCATCCAGGTAAAGGACTACGGCGGCATCGGCGGCCTGAAAACGGTAGACGTCCGCAGTATGGGCACCAACCATACCGGCGTATTTTTCGATGGCATTGAATTAGGAAATGCACAGAACGGCCAGGTAGACCTGGGCAAGTTCTCACTGGACAACATGGAAGAGATCTCCCTGTACAATGGTCAGAAAAGCAGCATCTTCCAGCCGGCAAAAGACTATGGCTCTGCGGGGTCCATCTACCTCACTTCCATCAAACCCCGCTTCGAAGCCGGTGAACAACGTCACATAAAAGGTACTTTTAAAACCGGCTCTTTCGGCCTCATCAACCCTTCCATCCTCTGGCAGGAAAAAATAAGCCAGCGTGTGTCAGCTTCCTTCAATGCCGAATGGATCAATGCCAACGGCCGATACAAATTCCGCTATCAAAAAGAAAAAGGATATGATACCACCGCCATCCGCAAAAACAGTGATATCAACGCGCTGCGTGTGGAAGGGGGGCTGCATGGTATCCTCAACGGCGGCGAATGGAACAGCAGGATCTATTTCTATAATTCAGAAAGAGGCCTGCCGGGCTTTGTAGTCAACAATGTATTCGGTCATGTCGACCGGCAATGGGACCGCAACTTTTTTGTACAGTCTTCCTGGCGTAAAGACCTGAGCAAACGGTACAGCCTTATGCTCAACGGAAAATACGCCTACGACTATACGCATTATCTGGCACCAGATACTGTGCGTTATATCGAAAACCGCTACCGCCAGCAGGAAGTATATGTGTCTGTAGCCAATCAGTACCTGCTCACCAGCTGGTGGAACCTGGGCCTGTCCGGCGATTTTCAATGGAATAAGCTGAATGCCGACCTGACTAATTTCTCTTATCCTCAACGTTTTACCACACTGGTGGCCCTGGCCACCTCGGTGAATTTCAACCGTTTCAGTGCGCAGGCCAGTTTGCTCAACACCATCATGAATGAAGAAGTGAAGAAAAATGCTGCAGCTCCTTCACATCAGGAACTTACACCTGCTGTATTTGTCTCCTGGCAACCTTTTGCGAAACCCAATATCACCTGGAGGTCGTTTTACAAACGCATCTTCAGGATGCCTACCTTCAACGATCTCTATTACACAGATATCGGTAACTCCAACCTGGAGCCCGAGTTTGCCACGCAATACAATACCGGTCTTACCTGGAACCATACTTTCAGTGGAAAAATATTGCAGGAACTGGGTGTAGAAACAGACGCCTATTACAATGAGGTTACCAACAAAATCGTGGCTGTGCCTGCGGCCAGCCAGTTCCGCTGGACGATGATGAACCTGGGGTTTGTGAAAATAAAAGGCATAGACGTGAAAGCCAAAGCTGTCTGGCAGGTACTGAAAGACTGCCAGCTCAGCACCCGTGTCAATTATACCTTTCAGGATGCCAGGGATTTTACCAGTCGGACAGAGAATTTTTATAGTCATCAGATACCCTACATTCCCTGGCATAGCGGCTCCCTCGTGCTGGGCGGCAGCTACCGGGACTGGGACCTGAACTATAGTTTTCTCTACACCGGAGAACGGTACGACAGCAAGGAGAATATCAGGGATAACTACATGCAACCCTGGTATACCAGTGATATCACGCTTACCCGCAGCTGGAAGCTCAATAAGACTGGCTTCCGTTGTACCGCACAGGTCAACAACCTGTTTAATCAGTATTATGATGTGGTGCTCAACTACCCGATGCCCGGCAGAAATTTCAAATTCATCTTATCTGTAAACATATAAACCCATGATAAAATTATTACGTTTTACAGGTATTGCTGTGTTGATGGCCGCCGTGGCCGTCAGCAGCTGCCGTACCGGTAATGATATTGTGCCACCGGTAGTTACGCAGGTGGATACTCCAGTAAAGCATTACCAGTACAAAGGGTTCTATCTGCTGAATGAAGGAAATATGGGCAGCAATAAGTCTACCCTCGACTTTTTTGATTTTACCAGCGGATCGTACAAAAAGAATATTTATGCGGAAGCGAATCCTACGGTGGTGAAAGAACTGGGCGATGTGGGCAATGATGTGCAGATATATGGCAATAAGCTGTTTGCCGTGATTAATGTGTCCAACAAGGTGGAGGTGATGAATGCCAACACCGTGAAGCGTATCGGGCAGATAGGACTGCTGAACTGCCGCTATATCACCTTTTCTAACGGTAAAGCCTATATTAGTTCATATGCAGGCCCTGTTTTAATAGATCCCCGGTCGCCGATAGGCATTGTGGCCGAAGTAGATACCGCCACCCTGCAGATCACCCGTAAGGTGGAAGTCGGCTACCAGCCTGAGGAAATGGCCGTCGTGAATGGTAAACTGTATGTGGCCAATTCCGGTGGCTATCGCCCACCCACATACGATAGTACCGTATCAGTGATTGATCTCAGCACTTTTAAGGAAATAAAAAAGATACCTGTTGATATTAACCTGCATCGTCTGAAAGCAGACAGTGATGGCGATTTGTACGTGACCAGCAGGGGAGACTATTACAACAGACCCTCTGCATTATACCTGGTGGACACTAAGACGGATGCCGTGAAAAAGCGTTTCCCCATGGCTGCCAGCAACCTCTGTATCTCCGGCGACACAGCTTATGTGTATGGCTCTGAATACAGCTATAATACTGCCACCTGGAGAATCAACTATGGGATGATCAATGTTAAAACAGAAACCATCATTCCCGGTAGCTTTATTACAGATGGCACGGAGAAGGCTATTAAAATGCCATATGGTGTAATGGTGGATCCTGAAACAAAAGATGTATATGTAACAGATGCCCGGGATTATGTTTCTTCCGGGGTACTGTATTGTTTTAATAAACAAGGCAAAAAGAGATGGTCAGTCACCACTGGTGATATTCCGGGGCATTTTGTCTTTTTACCGGTAACCCAATAAAACCAACTGAAAAATGAAGCAACGACTTTTACCTTTTGTGATGCTGATGGCGCTGCTCGCAGGAAGCTGTTCCAAGAGTGATGATACAACACCACCCGTTATGCCACCCGCCAATGGGCCGGATGTGTCTGTCAATGTACCGGCAGGTGGTGTGAACACCGGAAATATGAAGTGGGTACGTTTAGCCGCCACCGTGAAAAATGATAAAGGGGCCTCCTATCTGTGGAAGCTGGGCAATGATACCTTATCCACTACCAAAGAGCTGCAGTATCTGTTTTCCAAAGAAGGAAGTTATACCCTCGCATTGATTGTTAAGAATAGTGAGGGAGAAAAACGTATAGACGTTCCAGTTAAAATATCAGCCGGAAAATATATCAATGGGGTTACCCGGGTATTTGATTTTCAGCCGGCCCCTGGCCAGTTTGTACATACCTTACCGGTATGGGAGAACGGAGATGATCAACAGAAAATGAATGCCAAAGCCGAAGAAGCATTGAAGAATGGGGGTGCAATACACCTGGGTGGATTTGGTGGTTATGTCGTGATGGGATTTGATCATACGATCCTGAATGTGCCGGGTGCCTATAGTTTCACCGTACTTGGTAATGCTTTTGAAAGCTGGGCGGAGCCGGGAATCATCGAGGTGGCTTATGATGCCAATGGTAACGGACTTCCGGATGATGAATGGTATGAGATCGCCGGCTCTGAATACAACAGCTCCAAAACGATCCGTAACTATCAGATCACTTATTATAAACCGGATGAGAACAAGGTGAAAACACCTAACAAAAATTATCCTGCTCTCACCGATACCACCTATATCAAATGGAAAGATAACCAGGGGAAATCAGGATACCTGTCTAAAAACATGTATCATGTTCAGCCTTATTATCCGCAGTGGAAAGGCGATAGCATCACGTTCTCCGGCTCCAGACTGACAGATGAATATGTGGTGGACCAATCCGGTGCCGGCACTTATTTTGTTAGTCCTGCTTTCCCTTTTGGCTATGCAGACAACTGGTCTAACGATAATGAAAAGGCTAACATCAAAATCAGCTGGGCAGTTGATAAAAAAGGAAATGCTGTACAACTCAAAGGTGTTGACTTTATCCGTGTATATACCAGCATGCGTGCAGAAGGAGGATGGCTGGGAGAAATCTCCACAGAAGTAGCCGGAGTAAAAGACCTCAATCTAAAATAACAACAAGTAAAATTGTTCAAAACAAAAATCCAAAATACCAACAAGTAAAATTGTTCAAAACAAAAATCCAAAGTAACAACAAGTAAAATTATTCAAAACAAAAATCCAAAGTAACAACAAGTAAAATTATTCAAAACAAAAATCTAAAGTAACAACAAGTAAAATTATTCAAAACAAAAATCTAAAGTAACAACAAGCAAAAATTATTCAAAACAAAAATCTAAAATAACAACAAATAAAATTATTCAAAACAAATTTAGCCCAGGACTTTAGTCCTGGGATTTTTTTTGTAGGTTTGCCCCGCAATTGGTTGTTTTGTTTAACGCAAAACATTAAAAGGGAATCCGGTGTAAAACCGGAGCTATCCCCGTAGCTGTAATCCTGCACACCGGCGTTTCGCCGGTAATATTTTCCCGGAGTTTACTCCATGCCACTGTCTGCTGATGCAGATGGGAAGGCCACCGGGAAAGCAGGGAAGCCAGAAGACCTGCCAGTAGCCATCAGTCATTTGTTGCTTTCGGGTGAAAGGCACCAGAATGTTGAGCTTAACGGCTTTATGTTCACGTATTATTATTTGGTTCACCCGCTGTGCTGTGTGGTTACAGGCTTATAGACCTGTATTGTTTTTTTTGTTCCCGGTTGTTGTTATCGCATCAACTGTAGCCTGCTTGTTTTTTTACATCAAAAAAAACAAAACGGAATTCCCTTGCCTGTACTGTGGTGCCGGTGTTATGTGTTCATTTATCATCAGAAAAATATATTAACAACACATATTAGTACACTATGAATTTTAAAAAGTGTTTTGCCCTGCTGGCCTTGTTGGTGGCCCTTTTTACTGCCTGTAAAAAAGAAGAAGTAATACCTGCCGTTGGACTTCAGCAAGAAGGTCGTTCAGACACCTTACATCTGGGAGAAACTATTACGCTGCGGGCACGGGTAACTAACGCCAACGGCACTACGTTCGACTGGAAGATTAATGGTGCTGCTGCCGGCACCGATTCCATCCTGAAATTTACAGCGTCTGCAAGTGGAATGTTCCGGGTGGTGGTGACAGCCCGTAATACTGTCAGCGTTGATTCTGTTGCCTACAACTTCAAGGTGTGGGGCAAGTATGAGAACGGTTTTTTTATGCTGCAGGAAGGACAGTACGGCAATGATAACGGCGATCTCTGGTACTATAGCTATGACAGCAACAAAGTAGTGAAGAACGTTTTCAGAACGGAAAACCCCGGTAAGAGCCTGGGACCTAATACTGCCACGTTGCAGTTTGCCACCGTTTACCGGGATAAAATGTATATGGCCGTAAAAGTCGGCGGGCCGTTGGTGGTAGCTGATGCCTATACGATGAAGGAAACAGGCCGGATTGATCATCTGCCGCAGGATGAAGGTTATGCTTTTGTAGGAGTGGATAACAACAGAGGACTACTCAGTGCAATAGATGGCGTGTACCGTGTTAATCTTACAGGTCCTGTGCTGGGCGCCAAAGTGGCTGGTATCAACGGCCCTGCCGGCGACATGATACTGGCGGGTGATTATGTATTTGTAATGACGAAAGACGATGGGGTAGTAGCACTCAAAGCAGCTGACTTTAGCGTGGTGAAAAAATTTGGTATTGGCGACGCCGGTTTTGCCCGCACTAAAGACGGTAGTATATGGGTAACCGGTAAGGACTCTCTCGTAAAAATCAACCCGATATCGCTGGCGGCAGACCGGGTGAAGCTGCCGTTTAAAACTACTAATCCATGGGCATTTCTAGCCTGGCGTTCCGGCTCACTAACAGCCAGTGCCTCCGGTGATGCGGTGTATATCGCTGAACGGGAAGCGGTACAGGTTATCGGTGAAATTGAAGTGGGCGGTACCCGGCTTTACCGCTATGAACCTGGTAATGCAGCTTCATTGTCTGCTCCGTTCCTCACACTTCCTGCTGGTCAGTATTTCTATGGTTCTGCTGTAAGGTATAATGAACGCCGCAAGGAACTGGTGGTCATTGCGCTCACTGACAAATTTGGTGGCAGCAATGATAACCGCTGGCTGATGTATGATGCCGTAACGGCCAATCTGAAGGAAACAGTCCGTTATACCGGTTACTATTTCCCTGCATTGCCCATATTTTATTAATGGATCCCTCAATTTGTTATTGTCCTGTTTTTTCTTCACTTAAAAAAATACACGTATGAAAAATCCCTGTTTGACAGCCATGGCCCTGGCTGCGCTCTTTATCTGGTCTTCCTGCCGTAAAGATGCGCTCAACAATGATCTGTTAACCAATGTGGAAACCCCGCGCCCGGCACTGGTCAGCAATGTGACGATCAGACCGGCTGCCCTTACCAGCAGTCCGCTTATCAGCAAGGTGTATACCTATATGCCCGCACCCGGACAGTTTATCAATGAATCCGCTTACGGCACTATCGCTGCAGCGCAGGCAGTAGTAGGCAGTACCAGCAATCTGGTATCCCTCGGCGGTTATGGCGGATACATTGTATTTGGCTTCGATCACTCGGTAGTAAATGGTGCGGGCAACGACCTGGGTATTTATGGTAATCCCCTGGGACCTCAGTACCAATGGTCCGAGCCGGGTATTGTGATGGTGAGTCAGGATGTAAACGGAAACGGTATCCCCGATGATCCCTGGTATGAACTGGCGGGCAGTGAATACAATGCTTCCGGTACAGTCAAAAATTACCGGATCACGTATTACAATCCGCATGCAGCAGGTACCAATGTGCCCTGGAAAGACAATCTGGGCAATAGTGGTATCGTGCAGGCCAACAGCTTTCACACGGCTAACAACTACTATCCTGCGATGGCGCCCAATCAGGATTCTATTACCTTCACCGGTACCAAACTGGTCAATACCCTGGTGCCTGGTAGTATCATTACCAACCTGGCTTTCGCATGGGGCTATTCCGATAGTTATTCCAGTGAATATCCAACGTATGGGTATAATACCTTCGATATTTCATGGGCCGTGAATGCCGGCGGCCAGTCGGTAAGTCTGAATGCGATTGATTTTGTAAAGGTATATACCGGCCAGAACTGTAATGCCGGCCCATTGTTGGGGGAAATCTCCACTGAATTAAAAGGTGCGAGGGACCTGCATTTATAATGCTTATTCCGGGGCTAAGCCCCGGAATTTTGACAGCTCTTCAATGAAGGCGGCCTGTTGTGCGTTGATGAGTTTTTTGGCAGTGTCGGCATCAAACCAGCCGGCTTTGTCTATTTCGGGAAAGGTTTTTTTCCGGCCGGAATGTGGAGGCCATTCTATTTCAAAAGTATTGCTCACAATTTTTTCCGGGTCTGTATCTCCTTCTGTGGCCCAACACAATACCTGCTTCCCGCTTTTCTGGACAATGGGTTGCAGGGGTATAAAGGTACCACCGGGCTGATAACCGGTTTCTTCCTCAAACTCACGTATGGCTGCTTGCAGCGGCGCTTCTCCCGGTTCTATCTCTCCTTTGGGTATACTCCACCAGCCGGCATCTTTTCTCTGAAAATAAGGCCCACCGGGATGTACCAGAAAGTACTCCGTGATATCACTTATTTTTCGGTAAAGAAGAATGCCTGCACTTTGTTTCATATGGTTGATGGCGTTGCTTTCTATATCAAAACCGTTTGCAATGATGGTTTGTTTAACAGCCTGATGTTGTGTGTTGGCATTTTGATTGATGCCTCACAAGTAATTGCTCATCACTTAAAACGGAAATTATGAAAACAGATATCACTAAAAGAGACATCAACCAGCCTGCTACTTTTGGAAGTTTTGTTGATCAGCTTTTCCAGCATAATTTAAGTCGCTTTTTTGATGATTTTCCTAAAGACCTGAGCAGTTTCCGCAACAGGGTGCCGGTCAATATCAAGGAAAATGACAAGTCCTACGAAGTACAGGTGGTGGCTCCCGGATTACAGAAAAAGGATTTTCAGATCAATATTGAAAACAACCGGCTGACAGTTTCCTTTGAACATAAAGAAGAACACAAGGAAGAAGGTAAAGAAGGCTGGATCCGGCAGGAATACAAACAGCAGTCATTCTCCCACACTTTTACCCTGGATGATAGTGTGGACCCCAATAAGGTGGTAGCACGCTACGAAGAAGGGGTACTGAAGCTGAACATTCCCAAAACGGAAAGAGCGCAGAAAGTAACCCGCCAGATAAACGTAGAGTAGGCTTCCTTATGATCTCATATTGTGGATTTTTTCCTGCATCCGTTGCAGTCTTTCTGCAATGGAGATGTCTCCTGTTATTTCCAGCACCGGTATTTTTAGGTTGCTGATCCATTGCTGGTGCTGGTTGTGGCTTCTGCCCCGGAAGTCAGGCTCATCGTACCTGGAAGCCCAGGTGATAAAAGCGGCATTTTCTTTTTTGAGCCAGGGATCGGTATCCAGCAGGGTACCGTAACGTTGTTTTTCACGGAGGATAAGCCGTTGCATCCGTATATCAGTAGGGAGCCAAAGGAATACTGCCAGCTGGAACTGATCGGGCATTACGGGAGTCCAGTTGAAAACAGAACCGGCTACCACTACTTTATCGTGGCTGTTGAGATCGGCCAGAAACTGATGGTTGCGTTCTGCCGGGGCGCGTTTGTTTTCATAAGGATGTTCCGTTTTCAGCCAGTAGTAATTATCTGCTTCCAGATGTTCATATCCGTTTTCTCTGGCGAATGCCTTGGCGAGGGTGCTGGTGCCGGCACCAGCTGCTCCGAAAATAACGATCTTCATCTTTTTAGGGTCTTTGTTGGGTTAAACAAAGATAGGTATATCTTCTTACCCATCCTCCCGAAGGATCATGATAAAAAAATGGTGGGAGCGAGTCCCACCAAAAATGCTTCACAAATTGAAACTAATGGGGATTAACAACTTGGGTAATTCAACAGTCAAAAATTTAATAACAACCTTAACACAAAATCAAATATGTATCCCGACAGTCCCTTTTTAGGACCAGTGCAGCCATGAACGTTAGGCTTGCCTGTCCATGATCTGCACTGTATCCCCGGGGACATTGCTTCAAAATGAGGAAGGGTTTTTTCTAACAAACTTTTCCCTCAGCTTTTAACACATTCTTTTAAATCAACTTGGGGGGTGTAACCAATTCCTGCTGCAACGGATGGGGTCTTGCCTTACTCCAATAGTTGGCGGCTGGGTAGATGTAGCTGGATAAAAGGCCCTTTCAGCGTGTTATTCCTACAAACTCCAATTGGATTGTTTACAGGCGCAAAAGTATTAGGTGATTCATAATCAGTCAACTGTGTAATTACGCAGGTTGTTGTATTCTTTATTATTTTTATGTCAAAAACGGATGGAGCATGATAAGTTGGGAATTTATTCCAAGGCCTTTATTACAGATGTACCAGCTGACCTGAACAGCCCGGAGGTAGAGCACTTCAGAAAAACGATCCGGCGGTTCCCGGATGAAGCCATTTATATTTATTCGTTTAAGGAGAACCGTATGTTGTATGCTGACGGTTGGGAAGAATTGCTGGGATATGCTGATAACGAGATTACCATGCTCACCATCGTAAATATTACGGCCCCTGAATACGCTCCTTTTTCAAACGAGCTGAATGACAAAGCCCTGATGTTTTTGCACAACATAACAAAAGACCTGGAGCTGTATAGTTTTACGATTGAGCTGAAAAAAATACATAAAAACGGCACACATGTACCATTAATTTGCAAAGTGGGAGTGTTTGCCGTAGAAGAGGGCCAGACGACAGCTATTATCGGGCACTCCCAGAAAAATGAAAGCATCAAACTGGGCAATGTAATGCGGTATGCTGCCTACGGCCCTGAAAAATCAGCTTTTGAAGAAGAGCTGAACAAACAACTGTTCCGTCATTATGCTATTTCAGAGAAGGAGAAAGAAGCCCTTGCCATGGTAGCAGAGGGCTTTTCCTTTAAAGAGATTGCGGCGAGGTTCGGTGTTTCCCAATCAGCGATTGAAAAGAGGATTATCCCTATGTACAAACGCTTTGAAGTGAAAAGCCTGACACACCTGATCAGCTTTGCATATGCAAATCATATTCTCCCCTGATCATCGGGGGAGCACATGACTGCAGGTTCAGGGAAATCAGTTTTTCCTTCTCTACACCTATGTTCAGCAACATATCCTGCCATCTCTCCGACAGCTGCCTGGAACGATCATCATCTCCCAGTACCCAGATAACATTGGTTTGTCTTAACACAGTGCGGTTGATATCATTGGTGGAGAAAGTGTCTACAAAGCTCAGAAACTGATCCGGCGTAATCAGGTCGTGTTTGATAGGATCGCCGGGATTGATATCATCGATCACCAGGATAGAGGCTTTGCGCCAGGTCCACAATACATCTGCAGATGCGGCATCGTCGTGTTCAAAGAACATGCAGTACAGCTTCATGGCTGAGGTGTATACGGCCGTATGATGACGTATAGACAGCTCCGTAGCGATGCCAACGCTGAGACTTGTTTTACCACTCCTTTTGGGGCCAAACAAAAACAGGTGCATGCCCTGTCCTTTGTTGTCAAGGAAACGACGTATTTCATCAATATCCTTTTGCGGCAGGCTTTCCGTATTCCACTGGCTGAGCCGGAACTGGAACGGATAGGAAGGTGTCTGCAGGTACATCTTGGTAAGATACCAGTAATAGGCAGGATACAATACCATAGCGGTGAGTATCAGCAACACACTGAGGGCTGTCGGCGTATAGCCGCAGAGGATAGAGGCCATAAAGGCGCCGGACCAGAAATACAGCAGGTCTGTAATGGTATCAAAGGCAATATTACCCCAGGCAGGCTGGAATATATAACGTTTTCTGGCTTTGCCGGACAGCAGTGGTCCCAGGAAATTGTACGTTTCAAAAGCAAGCCAGGTGATGCTGACGCCCAGCGCCGCATTCAGGGCTGCCCTCGATTCGGGCATATGCTTTTTCAAGATAAGAAACACCACAAAAGTGGGAATAAAACCCAGCGAGAAATGTCCAAACTGATTAGCCAGCCATGTATAGGTGAGGGTAACGCCACGATAGGAATCCTTTCCGATCAGGTCTGCTTTGAGCTGCCGGAAGATGTCTTTGGGAGTGATAACTTTTTTCATTCGAAGCAAAGGGTATTAGGGGGCAGAATAATAAAACCGCAAATATAATGTGTTCCACTGAAAGTGATTTTTCAGAAGAATGCTTAGCTTTGGCCCCGTATGGCAAAAAAATATAGTCAGCTGAAGGCTACCCTTGTGTTAGCCAAAGCGAGCCTCATTGCTACCCTGCGTAGCCCTACTTCCGTCGTTTTCGCCTTGCTGTTCCCTATCATCTTTGTTACGGTATTTGGCGCCATGGTAGATAATACGGCCGTGAAAATCAAGATTGCAGTTTCGCCAGGCAGCGATACCAGCAGTCCGGTATACCGTGCTGTAAAGGCAGTGGGTATTTTCAGTCTGGCTAAAGAACAGGATTCCCTCGAACAAATTGCTGCTTTAAAGAAGGGCCGGATAGCGGGCATCATTGATATCCCTGCGCCGGTATTGTCGGCGCCGGTACCGCAGTATGGAGTATCATTGCTGAGTTCCGGTGCAGTGGCTGATAAGCGGCCGCTGATACAGGCGGCCCTGCAGGAAGTGGTGGCGGGTATCAACCGCCAGGTGCTACCTAATCAACCGGTGGCCGCTACCCTGAAGGTAGTGACTGTTCCGGGCAGGGTATACCGGCAGATTGACTTTATCCTGCCGGGGCAGCTGGGCTTTTCGCTGCTGATGGCTGGCGTGTTTGGCTCTGCCTTCCTGTTGTTCAACCTCCGGCATACACTGGTACTGAAACGTATTTTTGTAACGCCTATCAGCCGTACTGCTTTGCTGGCAGGTGAAATGCTGAGCAGACTGTTGTTTCAGGTGATCTGTTTTATCATCATTACTGCATTGGGCTATTACGTGTTTGATTTTACCCTCATCAATGGTGTCTTCACTTTTATGGAGATGCTGGGCCTGTCTGTTTTCGGGCTGATCATCTTCACCGGAATCGGATTTATGATCAGCGGTGTGATACGCAATGAAAGTTCCATCGCACCAGTCGCCAATACGATTACGGTGCCACAGATATTGTTATGCGGCCTCTTTTTCCCGGTAGAAAATTATCCTGTATGGCTGCGTACCTTCTGTGATTATCTGCCATTGACTTTTTTTGTAGATGGCCTGCGGAAGATAGCCTTCGAAGGTGCCCATCTCTGGGAGGTGCCGGTGCAACTGGGCGGCCTCGCCGTATGGGCAGTGATAGTGGGCGTGCTGTCTGTGAAAATGTTTAAATGGGAATAGGCATCAATATACTTTTTTATATCGCGGCGCGTTGTTATGCCAAACGACTAAAAGAAAACTATGTACCGCTTGTCGAGAACCGTTGCCACCGGAGTATTGTTGTCCTTCATGCTGATGATAAGCGCCTGCATGCCTAAAACAAACCTTTATCGCTACTATTGGACGATGGATGTCAACACCTATCTTTCCAATCAGAGACATGTTGTCAATCAGGATTCCTGTATGGGACTTCCTTGTAAAGTACTTCACTATGTAAATGATTTCCGCTTTGGGGATCTGTTTTTTACGGGAGATAGCAGTGGATGGGGTAAAAGTATTTCGTTCCTGTTTGAAGATGAAAAATACACGCTTAAAGCGGGTTTGGAGATCACTGAGGTGAATCCGGTGAGCAGCCCGCGCAATCAGGAATTGTTATCCGTTATAACCGGTTTGCTGGGTACTAACGTTAATAAATATACGAATGGGGAAGACCTGCTATATATCTGGAATGATCTGCCTGAAAAAGGCAAAGTGGTGGCGCTATCCCTGATCCATGGCCGTAGGACAACCGGTGAAGGGCCCATCATTGAATGTATTACCACCCGTGTGCTGATGTTGAAGCGGGACCTGCCTGTATTCGACAGCATCATCGGTATGCTGAAAGCAGATAAAAAAGCAGTGTAAGTAAACCAACGGCATCAACGATGGGCAATAAATACCGGCACCTGATGCGCCTTAAGGGTGTCAGCGATGAAGCTGTGCCGGAAAAATCTCGAAATCTGCGACCTGCCATAAGCACCACTGACTACAATCGGCTTACCAACCCCACCTAACCAGGTGTTAAAATTTTTTTCCGGTATCATGTTCACTGCCTGTGCATCGAGGTTGGAGAAGTGATGCTGCACCAGTTCCAGTATACTATCGGTGTCGGGTACACTGGACTTATCGCTTTGAGCATATAGTAACATAGTTTTACGGGAACACAGCTGCGGGAAAAGCATCGCAAAACTTTTAATGGCAAATACAGAGGAAGCACTGCCGTCGTATGTCAGAATAATACTTTCGGGGAAAGCCAGGTTTTCAGGAGATACGATCAGCGGGCATTCCGACTGATGCAGGGCATTGTCCAGAAAACCCCCCGGTCTGGCTACGATGTCTGCATAAAACTTTTCGCTGCTCAGCAGCAAGAGATCGGCGAAACGGGTTTCCCTGTGTAGTACTTTCAGTGCAAATTCACTGACATCATGATGTACGAGATGATGGATATTGTAACGTTCGCAGTATTCCTTAAAAGTAACCATGCTTTCCTGAATGGAGGCAGCTCCATAATTTTCCGTTAATGGGATAAATGAAGAACCGTAGCCGATATCCACAGAGAGGTTCATCTCCGGCAGAAATACACCGCATAAAACGATTGGTTCTATTTCATTCATCTGCCTGGCAAATTCAAAGGCACCTTCCGGGAAATGTCCGTCATCGATCGCCAGCAATATCTTTTTCATAACAGATCGTTTAAATAGTTATTCAGTACAGCATATTGGACAGCTTGTTTTCATCCAGAATAATGACCATTCCATCCCTGATGTCAATCAGCTTCTCATCACGAAAATCGCTGAGTGTGCGGATCAGTGATTCGGTGGCTGTTCCGGCAATGGTAGCGAGGTTTTCACGGCTGATATTCACGGTGTATGGCGTTTCGTTATGAGGGTTATATTTCCGGAGAAGACTGATCAACGCTTCTGCTACTTTTTTGCGCAGGGAGTTGTAGGCCAGTCCCAGCAGTTGTTGTTCCTTGTCAGTGATGTTTTTGGCCAGCATACGGATCAGCTGTGTGGCTACTTCATGGTTGTTGTTGAGCAGTTCCTTAAAATCATCGGCAGGGATAAGGGCTATTTCTGCATCTTCCATGGCAATGGCTGTTTCCTTATACACCGTGCCTTCCAGCAGGGCGGTATATCCCAGGAAGTCACCGGTGGAGTAAAGGTCAAGCACCAGTTCTTTCCCCTGGTCATTGGTTTTACAGGTTTTTACTTTTCCTTTCTGAACATAATACAGGCGGGAAGGATGATTTCCTTCGGCATAGATGACTTGTTTTTTACGGTATTTATCAATGTTGCGACCTTCTGCGAGTGTCTGCAGGGAGGTTTTACCGGTGACTTCATACATCAGCTGGCTCATGCCCTGTATGTCAGCAGGAAATTGTTGTTTTTTGATGGCTGCTTTCCTCAGCCTGCTTTCTACGGTGTCCCAGAGTTCGGTGCCACTAAAGGGTTTGGTGAGGTAATCATCTGCGCCCATGCCCATGCCTTTGCGGAAATCGGCCCTGTCTGTTTTAGCGGTCAGAAAGATGAAGGGCGTATCTTTTACAGCCTCCTGTTGTTGCATCAGATGTAACACACCAAAGCCATCAAGTAATGGCATCATGATGTCACAGATCACCAGGTCGGGCTGGTGTTGAAGGAGCATTTCAATGCCTGTTTTCCCGTTTTCGGCTGTGAGTACGCGATAGCCGGCGATAGCGAGGATATCAGCGGTATTCTCTCTCAGTTCTTCGTTGTCTTCTATCAACAGGATCGTCTTCATGGTGAACGTACATTTAAGGGATCTGCCGGAAAAGTGATGGTAAAGATGGTGCCTACTCCCAGCTCGCTGGCGCAGGAGATAGCGCCGTTGAGCAGTTCACTGTATTTCTGCACAATATGCAGGCCGAGTCCTGTACCCTGAATGTTGCTGACGTTGGTGCCCCGGTAAAATCGTTCATAGAGGTGTTGCTGGTCTTCCTGCGACATACCGATACCATTGTCTTTGATAGTCAGGATAAACTGTTTGTCTTCCACGGCGGTGAACATTTCGATGGTGCCACCGGGATGTGAAAACTTAATGGCGTTGCCCAGCAGGTTCATGGAAATATGCCGCAACAGGGAAGGATCCAGCCAGGCTTCGGTTGCTCCGGTATGCTGGTAGCGGATGATCTGGTTTTCCTTTATCAGTCCCTGCATTTCCTGTATGATGGTATTGAAGTAGTCTTCGATATCGAAGTTGGTATACCGCGGTTGTAATTTCCCTTCTTCTATTTTTCCTACAGACAGAAAATCATTTAGTGTGTCGGTGAGAAAGCTGACAGAATTAACAATACGCTGGAGGTGTTTGTCGCGGACAGGTTGCTCGCTGTCTGTTGCATAGTGTTTTACCAGAAAGGCAGATGACAGGATGGTACTCAGTGGTGTACGAAATTCATGCGACGCCATGGAAACAAAGCGGGATTTGAGATCACCGAGTTCCTTTTCCCTGCTGAGTGCCTGGGTAAGCTCTTCTTTGGATGCTTCAAGATCGGCGAGTGCTTTGCGTAGTTGCAAAGTACGTTCTTCTACCATGCCTTCGAGTTCGTTGTTCAGCCTTTCGATTTTTTCTTCTGCTTTTTTCCTGGCGGTGATGTTGCTGATATAGGCGATCACAAAATGGCCTTCTTCATTGGAGTATTGGCTCAGACTGATCTCTACCGGAAATTCGGAGCCATCGCGGCGTACAGCGAAGAGGTCGAGTCCTATGCCCATGGGCCTGCTCTGTGGCGCGGCATTATATTTTTCGCGATGGTCTATATGTTTTTGCTGAAGGCGCTGGGGAATCAGTTGCTCTATGGGTTTGCCGGTCAGTTCTTCTCTTCTGTAATCAAATTGTTGAAGGGCAAAATCATTGATGAGCATAATTCTGCCATCCTGGTTAGTAACGATAATGCCTATACTGGCATAGTTGAAAAGGGCGCCAAAACGCTGCAGTTCTTTACTGAGCTGTAATTTGTAGCGTCTATCGGACTGGCTGTCGGTGATGCGGAAGAAGCAGTAGGGCTGGCCCTGATGTTGCATGATCATTTCTTCATACAGGCCGGTGAAGGTTTCTCCCTGCAGATTTTTCCATTGTATTTCATGCAGAACAGGGTCCTCTGGAGGGAAGGCATTGCCCGTGATTGTTTTTCCGTTGCCAAGCTGGTTTTGTTCCAGCAGCAGTTCCAGGGAAGGGAAATCATTTATTCCCAGCATCCGGATACCTGTTGCATTGATATATTTCAACCGTCCGCCTGTCATCTCTCGGATAGCGACCAGGCCGGGGACTCTCTCCATTAATGCCGCAAACATACTAAGCTGAAAGTCAATGTCAAGATCTCTGATGGATGTTGTCATTGCCGGTTGTTTTACAATAAAGGTAAGTTAAGGATTTTCTCCCTCAGTATCAAGAGGGACAAGCCTTTGACAGACTCGTCAGTTTGGGTGCGGAAACATGATTAGTATCAGGTTTGTACCTGATGAACCTCATAGTATGGCCGGCTGTACGGTTGTATTATTGTATGAGCATTTTAAAGCTATGGTTATGCAGATCTATATTAGTGAAGAAGCCATCATTGCTGATATACAGGACAAGTTTCACGGGTTGTACCCTCGTCTGAAACTGGAGTTTTTCCATACACCTTATATGGATGGAGTCTGTAATGCCAAAAGAAACCGGGTACCACCGGAAATGCCAATTGAAAAGATCCGGATCCTGCACAGCTTTGGATGGTTGGATATCAGCCACTACCGTACAGCGCTCGCGGTAGAACATGATTTAAGTTATCTCTTTGGCCTGAGCGCTAAGATATTACATAGATCCGGTTCGATCTGGTTGCAGACAACAGGCACCGGGCATCTCTCTCTGGAAGAGCTGAATGCCGGTGGTGGACTGAAAGAATCTGCCTTTCAGCTTCCGGAAGAACCGGAGAAAGAATAAATCCTACAATGTTTTATGGAAAAAATATTATTCGTGACGGATGCGGTGTGTATGAGTAACAGCTGTCTTGACTTTGCCTGTTTTCTTGCTAACCTCACGCAGTCAAAAATTACCGGTGTTTTTCTGGAGAACCAGTCGATGGAACTGCGTTCTGCAGCAGCGATCCATGAAATGGGCGTCACTGCGCCGATACCAGGAGTGCGGCTCGAACAGCAGAAAGAGCTGTACCGCGATGAGAATATCCGCCGGTTCCACCAGTGCTGTAGAGGCAGTGGTATCAACAGTGTGGTGCACCAGCATACGGGTATGCCATTAAAAGCCGTATTGAAAGAAAGCAGGTATGCAGACCTGATAGTGATAGATGCGGCCACTACTTTTTCCTGGCGCCCGGAAACAGCACCCACCGGCTTTGTCAGGGATATACTGGAAAAAGCGGAATGTGCTGTGATCATCGCGCCGGAAAATTTCAAAGGAGTGCAGGAAATCATACTCACCTATAACGACAGCAGTGCATCTGTATTTGCGATCAAACAGTTTACCTATCTGCTGCCTCAGCTTCATGACCGTAAGGTGACCCTGCTCAGTGTAACTCCACCAGGGAAGGCGGTGCAAGGCGACATTGAAAAACTGGAAGAATGGTTACATGCACATTATGAAGATGTTTCCCTGGAGATGGCGGAAGATGATAATGTAGAGGCCAGGTTGCTGGAATACCTCTCCGGCAGGGAAAATGTGATGATCGTCATGGGTGCTTTTGGCAGAAGTCTGCTTTCCAACCTGTTTTCGCCCAATCCTATGAAATCTGTTATCCAACTGATTACCCAGCCTATGTTTATCGCACATCCTTAATCCGGCTGTAGTGAACAGGGGACTGTTTCCGTCTGTTTATGATATATGCACCATCGCAATAACAGAAGCCTGATAGAGCTTCCGCTGGAGGATATAAAAAAAGCCATTGGTTTTGCACCCGAAGGGCTGTCTGAAGCAGCCGCTGCACAAAGGCGGGCACAATATGGGCTGAATGAGGTGAAAGAAGAAAAACCTTTATCACCCTTGCTTCGTTTGTGGAAAAGCCTGCAAAACCCCCTGGTCATATTGTTGACTGTGTTGGGTCTGATTAGCCTGTTGACAGGCGATCTGCGCTCCACGATTGTTATTTTCAGCATGGTAGTGCTGGGAGTGGCGATACGTTATACTCAGGAAATGAGGGCCGATAAGGCCGCTGAAAAGCTGAAAGCGTTGGTGAGCACACATGCTACCGTATGCAGAAATGGAGAAGATAAGGAAGTGCCTTTAAAAATGCTGGTGCCGGGAGATATTGTTAAACTGGGAGCCGGCGATATGATACCGGCTGATGTGCGTTTACTGACATCAAAAGATCTCTTCCTTAACCAGGCGGTGCTGACGGGAGAATCGCTGCCGGTGGAAAAAGTGGCCGACCCTGTGCCCGGCCAGGAAGAACCGCTGTACAATAGCAATAATTGTTTTCTGGGGACCAACGTGGAAAGTGGCACCGCCACTGCACTGGTAGTACATACCGGCGAAAAAACCGACTTCGGGGCATTGGCAGCGCATATCAGCCGTCAACAGGTGGTGACCGGTTTTGATAAGGGCATCAACAGTTTTACCTGGCTGATGATCCGCTTTATGCTGGTAATGGTACCTGCTGTATTTCTGATCAATGGCCTGAGCCGGCACAACTGGCTGGAAGCATTCCTCTTTGCGCTTTCAGTAGCAGTAGGGCTTACGCCCGAAATGCTCCCCATGATCGTAACCGTTAATCTTTCCAAAGGCGCCATCGCCATGTCCCGCAAAAAAGTGATCGTCAAAAAACTCAGTGCCATACAAAACTTCGGCGCCATGGACGTATTGTGCACAGACAAAACCGGAACACTGACAGAAGGCCGTATTGTACTGGAACAGTATCTCAATCCTGAAGGTACACCCGATCAGAAGGTGCTGGACTTCGGTTATCTGAACAGCTATTACCATACCGGCCTGAAAAACCTGATGGACGAAGCCATCCTTCATCATGAAGAAGTGGGAGCAGCCCTGCATATACGGGAGGAGTTCAGTAAGATTGATGAAATACCTTTTGACTTTGTGCGTAAACGTATGTCAGTGGTGCTGGAAAACAAAGCGGGGCTTAACATCCTTATCTGTAAAGGAGCGGTGGAAGGTATTATGGAGCGCTGTACCCAGGTAGAGATCAATGGACAAACAACACCACTCTCACAGGAACAGCAGGAGCGGTATTATCGCCAGGTGGAAGTGATGAATGCACAGGGCTTCCGGGTGGTAGCCCTGGCTTATAAATGGATGCCGGGTGCTCCTGATGCACCCGTGTATTCCGTGACAGATGAATCCGAACTGGTGTTGCTGGGATATCTTTCTTTCCTGGACCCGCCTAAAGATACGGCCAGCGCTGCTTTGCACGGTCTGTCAGCCTTAAAGGTGGATGTACGTATACTGACAGGAGATAATGAAAGTATTACCGCCTATATCTGCAGAAAAGTAGGTGTGAATGTTGATCGTATACTGTTGGGCCCGGAGATAGAACACATGACGGATGAGGAACTGGTGGCGGAAGTCGTACATCACCATGTATTTGCAAAGCTGGCACCGGTTCACAAGTTGCGCATCATCAAAGCGATCCAGCAGAACGGGCATGTTACCGGATTTATGGGTGATGGTATTAACGATGCACCCGCCTTAAAAGCAGCAGATGTGGGCATCTCCGTTAATACAGCCGTGGACATCGCCAAAGAAGCTTCGGATATTATTCTGCTGGAAAACAACCTGATGATCCTGGAACAGGGCGTGGCAGAGGGCCGCAGGGTATTTGGCAACATCATCAAATATATCCGGATGGCGGCCAGCTCCAACTTTGGCAATATGTTCAGCGTAGTAGGAGCCAGCGCGTTTTTGCCTTTTCTGCCGATGTTGCCGATACAGGTGCTGATCAATAACCTGCTGTATGATTTTTCGCAGACAGCCATCCCAACGGATAATGTAGATGCGGAGTGGCTAGTGAAACCCCGCAGATGGACGATCAGTGAACTACAGCGTTTTATCCTTGTAATAGGTCCTATCAGCTCTGTGTTTGACTACATTACCTTCTGGCTGCTGATCACTTATTTCGGAGGATGGAATAACCCTGCGCTGTTTCATACAGGATGGTTTATAGAATCCCTGTTTACACAAACACTCATCATTCATGTGATCCGTACCAATAAAATTCCTTTCATAGAAAGCCGGGCCAGCTGGGAGTTAATACTCACTTCTATCTGCATAGTGATAGCAGGGGCTTGGCTGACGGTATCTCCATTGGCTGCTACTTTCGGTTTTACAGTGCTGCCCGCGGCTTATTGGGTCTGTTTGTTTTTTATACTGATTGCCTATGTGGCCCTCACGCAGATCGTTAAAAACTGGTTTAACCGAAGGTTTGTAAAATCTGAATCATGAACCTGTCCGGGCTTCTTTTTCTTCCGGAAGGATAAACAGGAAAAAACTCACCAGCAACAAAAACAGGATGTTGACAGCAGTAGCTGTCTGATAAGCGCCCAGATATGCGGTGACGGATGTTTGGCTGCCAAGTATGCTGAAAAAGATACCACCCACCACGCCTATGCCTAATGCCACCGATGTTTGCTGGAAGGTGGAAAAAGTACCGGAGGCCGCACCCGCAAAATGAACCGGGATGCTCTTCAGTGCCATTGTGAGTAAAGATGGCAGTACCGAACCACATCCTGTTCCATAAAAGAAAAGTGTGGCCAGCAGCACCGGTCTGGGAAGCGCATCAGAACGGAAAAAGAGCACATGCATCACCAGAGAAAGCATCATCATCACTACACCTCCCTGTAAAACACGTTTACCATAACGTTTTACCAAAGGGATGGACACCAGTGAAGCCACCACATACCCAACACCCTGGAACACAAAGAGGATACCCGTTTCAGAAGAACTGAAGCCCAGCCCTGTTTGCATAAAAATCGCATTGATCAGAAAATAGGAGTCCTGTACCATGAAGTAAAACAGCACAGCACAAAGGCCGATATTAAAGTCCCGGTAAGAGAACAGGCGGATGTTGATCAAGGGGGGCGTCTGTTTGGCCAGTTTCCGCCGCTGGTCGTATGCAAAAAGAAACAGCAGTAATATCGAACCTGCCAGCGATAAGATGCTCCATAAAGGCCAGCCCAACTCACGGCCACGGATCAACGGAAATACCAGTGCAAATAGTGCAGTGGTAAGCAGCATCACACCGCTGATATCGAATCGTCCGCTTTGCTGTGGTGGCGTATCATGGAGATACCTGGCAGCCAGCAGGGCAGCTGCAAGGCCCAGTGGCAGGTTGATCAGGAACAATAGGCGCCATCCTTCTACCACCCAATGTATGTCAGGCAGCAGCCCGCCCAGGAACTGTCCTATTACAGAGGCCGAACCGGCGATGCTTCCATAGATGCCCAGTGCTTTGATCCTCTCCTTATGCTCCGGAAAGAGGATATGGATATAACTGATACCCTGTGGTATCATAAAGGCAGCACTTACGCCCTGTACGAAACGCGCCGTGTTCAGCTGGAAGGCCGTTTGGGCCAGGCCACATAATAAAGAGCTGACTGTAAACAACAACATAGCAGTGATAAATACTTTCTTCCTGCCATAATGATCACCGAGGCGACCGCCGGTAATCAGGAAAGATGCATAACCCAGCAGATAGAGGGCGATGATCAGTTGCATATCCGACTCAGTGCCGTTCACTCCTTTCCGGATAGAAGGCAGCGCCACATTGACAATAAAAATATCAATCACGGCCAGAAATACGGATGAAGACACAATCAGGAGGGATAACCATTTCACTTGCAATCTGTTCATATTAATCCTGTATAATCGTTTTAAATAACCAATTCGTTAACTTTATCGCCGCCAAAGTTGCGGCCAGCAACAGATTATAACAAGTAGTTTAAAGAATAATACCAGGTATGGAAAAAGATACTAATGATGATATACAGCCAGATACGCAAAGGGATAAAAGTCCATTGGTAGTGGAAAATAACTGTACCATGACAAAAGCCCTGAAGGTAATAGGCGGTAAATGGAAGCTGCTGTTGCTCAATGCTATCCGGAAGGAATGCCCTGTGCGCTTTGGTGTACTGCGTAATAAGATGCAGGATATTACACATGCCACACTTACGCTGCAATTGCGGGAACTGGAGCGGGACGGTATCATCGAAAGAAAAGTATATGCAGAAACACCGCCCAGGGTGGAATATAAACTAACACCCATGGGCAAAAAGCTGGTCCCTGTGATTGAGGCATTGTGTGATTGGGGAGAAGAATATTATTCCCTCTATGGAGAACCAAAAAGCTGTACGGATGGGGAACAGTTTTGAAACATATAAACCCAGGTTGTTTGCAGTCGCCTACAAAATGACTAAAAACGCGATGGATGCGGAAGATATCCTGCACGATGTATTTCTTTCTTTTGTGAAGCAGGACATAACAACGATTGCCAACACTGAGCATTATCTGGTGAAAGCAGTGATGCACCGTTGTCTGTCGTTGCTGGAGATGCGTAAAAGATTTGTTTATCCCGGTGTAGATTTACCCACTCCATTATATCAGGAACGTTTTGCTTATGTACAGGACCAGGATATTTCCTTTGCCTTGTTATTGTTGTTACAGAAACTGAATCCGCAGGAGCGTGCAGTGTTTATCCTGCGGGAAACGCTGGACTATTCCTACGAAGAGATCGCGGAAGTATTATCGCTGGGGCAGGATAACTGCCGGCAGTTGTTTCATCGTGCGAAGGAGAAGGTGGCAGGAGGGCGTGTAAAATATGTTCCGTCTGATGAGCAACGTAGCACACTTTTCAGTGCATTCGTGAAAGCCTGCACCAGTGGGGATGTTGATCAGCTGATGGCTTGTCTGAAAGAGGATATCGCCATCTACTCTGATGGTGGTGGCCGCGCAACGGCGGCACGCTGGCCTGTTTTCGGCCGCGTGGATGCGATTGCCTTCCTCACCGGACTGTATGCCAAAAGAAGTGCGGCGTTGCTTTTTGAAGCAAAGATGATCAATGGTGAATATGGCATCATCTGCTACGACAAAACCACCGGGGCAGTAGATACCCTGATGATCTGTGCTGTCGGAGCAGATGCCATAGAAACGGTTTACTTTGTACGAAACCCGGATAAACTGCGTTAACCGCCAAACGTCTGGCGGATGAACAGCTCATTGGCAGCAGGCATTTTCCTCCATTGAAAACGATCGGTAAAACCGGTGATGATCAGCAGCGTCACTATAAAACCTATGATCGCAATGCCACGTGACCAGCTACCGGAGCCTGTTTTGATATAGTGAATGGCTGCCACATGCAATGATATGGCAGTAATGGCCAACAGATAATAAGGAATAAAAAAGAAAGTGGACGGATACATGTTCAGGCCGGCAGCCGCAAAATAAAAGTTAGTATCCAATCCTGTAAAGCGGCCGTACAATACAGCGCCTACATGAAAGAGCAGAAAAAAGGAGAGGTACATGCCGGAATAAACCTGTATTTTTTCGGCAGTTGATTTTCTCTTGCTGCTAAAGAGCAGCCGGATACCAGTCACCACTTGTGATGCTACCGCTATCAGCAGGATGGTTTCCACCACCGGATGACGGTACACCGTCCGGAATGCTTTCATAACAGCCAGGTGCGCGGTTTCACTATGCAGTGACATCAGCTGGTTGAACAGGTGGAAGGCAATGAATACGGAAAGCGTAATACCGGAATAATAATGCCATGTTTTGAGGGTGAATACTTTTGTGCTTTTAGTCATAAAAATTCCATTTTACAACAAGGACGGAGGAACAGAATTTTTGTGACAATTTCAAAAAAAAAAATTTAATCATCCGGAAGAAGTACAGCAGACAAGGTATTGTTAACATAACGGGCTGGAGCTGCTGCGGTCAGAAAAGCTATCTTATCTTTAGGAAACAAACTAAAAACCGGTTGTATCATGATACATACTTCCGATATTTCCAATAGGAAAAAAGTGCCTCTGTTGTTGTGGGCCGTTTTGTTGATGGGAGCTGCGGTATGGTTATGTTATAATGTTTATAGAAGGCAGAAGCGACAGCGCCGCTTCTCTGCCATGAAAGCCAATTTTATCAACAGTATTCCGGCGGCACTGTATGTGCCGCCAGCAAATAATAGGGTAACCAACAGCCGTCTCCCTGAAGAAAACAGCCCAAAGGAAAATACGACCGCGATAATACGACGGGAAGATGCGCAGCTGCAATATCTGATCAACCGGCTGCTCGACCTGAATCGGATTGGAGATCAATGATGGGTGATAAACACAGGATGTGCCGGTGTTATTAATCCTGATAATAAATCTCCCATCACAATCATTGTTTCCTGTTTCTTCTGCAGAAAATCGGACAACGTTGCTGTGCTGTTGTCTTTCAATGTAGTGATAGTAGAACATGCAAAATGCCTGCTCAGCCAGCTGGTCAGATTTTTCTTTTCTTCTTCGGGGATGGTGGTGGTGGTGCTGATGTGTACGATAGTCGCCTTTTTTTCTCCCAGTTCCGGCAAAAGATAAATCAGTTGTTTCATGGCAAAGACAGCTGATGGGCTGCCATCATAACAGAATACAATTTCGTCAATAGCAGTACAGTTGCGGGGGGCTATAATTACCGGGCATTGAGCGGCTGATAATAGTTTTTGTAGAAATGGAAAAACGGTTCCCTGTGGGGCGTCTACGATCATAAGATCTGCAAAACGGCTTTCTGCAAGAATATTATCCAGTGCAGGTTCTTCCATATATTTGACTGAGGCCGGAATGCCTCTTGCGGCACAGGTATCTTCAAAAGTTTGCATGGAGCTGATGGGTATATTTTCAGCTATGGTTTCCGGTGAATCCCAGTCATCACCGGCATGGGCCATACTTCTTTTGGGAACGACATTGATGGCTGTTTCCTTGTTTTTGAAGAAGCAGCCTACCAGTTTTGAATGAGAGATATCTGAAAGATAACAGGCGAAATCCACTGCGCTGTTGGACGGAGCTGCACTACACATGACCAGTAATATCTTTTCCATAGTTTTTTATTTTAAAATTACTTTACCGCTACAGGGTGAACTATGACATTCATCAGCTGGAATTATGATTCATTACAGGTTTATCTTTTCAGCAGTTGTTGTTGTTTTGTCGTTTTGAATTTTTCTATCTCATCCCAGCAGCCGGTGTTGAGAATATCTGTTTTATTGCATGCGCCGCGTCTTGCGGTGGATATGCCCATTTTTACGAAATCAAAGTCGGTGAGATTTCGGGCATCACTGTTAACCACTATTTTAACGCCTTTGTCTACAGCCTGGCGTACCAGTGTATCGTTCAGGTCCAGCCGTTTGGGGCGGGCGTTGATTTCCATGGCAGTGCCGGTGGCAGCAGCCCTTGTAAATACTTCGTCCCAGTTGACAGGGTAGGGGTTGCGGATACCGATCAGTCTTCCGCTGGGATGGCCGATACAGTGTATATATGGGTTTTCACAGATCTTTATCAGCCGGGAAGTATTATCACTGGAGAAGTCGCTGTGTATGGAAGCGATCACCCAGTCAAACTGTTGCAGTATTTCATCCGGCAGTGCTGTGTTGTCATCTTTCCCGATATCTATTTCGGCTCCTTTTTTTATGTAGTCATATCCCATGGCGGCGTTGATACGATCTATTTCTGCAGCCTGCCTGAAAATATCTTCTGTATGCAGTATATGATTGTCGCGGGAAGCAGACACATGATCTGTGATCACGATGTAGTGGTAGTGCGGGTATGCATGGGACAGGTATTGTGCGATGGCTGCGATGCTTTCGGTGCCATCGCTCCAGTTGGTATGTATCTGCATATCTCCCTTTAACTGGTTGAAGGTGACCAGTAGAGGGACCTGGTGTCCCGCAGCGGCGTTAAGGATATCGTGGTTTTCTCTGAGTTCGGGTGTGATAAAGTCGATCTGTAGTTTACGATAGATGTCTTCTTCCTGTTCTCCAGCCACATATTCGCCGGTATGGCTGTCTATCAGGCCTGTGGGAGTGATTTTGAGCCCTTTGGAAGCTGCCAGCTCATCCATGTCTGTATTGTATTTTACAGAGCCGGTATAATACAACAGGCTGGCGCCAAAGTATTTATTGGTGGCCAGGCGGATGTCTACCTGCATCTGGTTGCGTAGTACCACGCAGAAATGATGTGGGCCTGCGGCGATGATGCCTTCTGTTTGCGGCATACGGGCGATTTTATAGAGTAGTTTCCGCCTGTCTGCTTCACTCAGCTGCACTAGTATATCGATGTCTCCGATGGTATCTTTTCCTCTTCGCAAACTACCGGTCAGTAATACTTTTTCTACCTGCGGAAACTGTCCGATGGCCCTTAACAGCTCTTCTCCGATAAGGTGCGCATCCCAGCGTAGGTAGCGGCTGTTGGCGTTTTTGTATAGCTTAAGTGCCTGCCGGATATTTTTAACCTGCAATGGTGTAAGACCTTCTACGGTTTCGAGCCGGCCATTGCTGATAAGCGGGATTAACTCCCGCGTACTATTGACTTTCAGCTGTTCCTGTATGGCGTTCACTTCCCGGCCCGTGATACCCCGGATATTCCCAAGACCGGCCAGCGGAGCGGGAATGGTAGGACTGTTTTTGGAATGTGTTTTCATGATGAGTCCGGATTTTGAGGTTACAGAGCACCGTGTTTTGTCAATGTAAATTTACGTTGTTGTATAGGGGGAATGTATGACAGATATTAACCGGAATCCTGATTATAATCAGGATTATAAAGAACTGATCCCTGTCATGATTTGTTATGAGTAGTGTCATTTGTTGTGTGGAAAGAAGCAGGTAGATTTAGTTTGCTATTTAAAGTACAAGGGATGAAATATTTATGGAAGTTGTTGTTGGTGACGCTGCTTGTATTGCTGGTAGTATGGATTGTTTGGAAACCTGGTCGTCATGAAATACCTCCAAAGGAGGAGATTCCGAAAAAGGAAAGTGTGGTTGTTAACAAACCCGCGCGGGTAGACAGTATAGCGAAAAGCAATACCGTGGATACACTAATGTATCAGCAGCGGATGCTGTACCTGCTGCATGACTCTCCTTCGAAGGCATGGCCGGTCAGTACCTATTACCCGCTTCCGGGGGCCTTGTTACCCTTCAACCGGATTGTGGCTTACTATGGTAATTTTTACACGCCCCGGCTGGGAGTGCTGGGGACTGTCCCGGTAGACAGCATGCTGTCCCGGTTAAAGGAAACTGTAGCATTATGGGAAGCTGCAGACAGCACCACACCGGTTATTCCGGCTTTTCATTATATCGCTGTAACGGCCCAGCGCAGCCCCGGTGCAGATGGTAAGTACCGTCAGCGTATGCCTGCCACCGCTATCAGCAAAGCGCTGGATCTGGCAACGCAGGAGCATGCCATCGTTTTCCTGGATATACAACCCGGACAGAGCAAGCTCCGTGATGAGCTGCCTCTCCTGGAAAAATTTATGTCCCGTCCGGAAGTGCATCTGGGTATAGATCCTGAATACTCCATGAAAAATGGCCGTGCTCCCTGTTCTGTAATTGGTACAATGGATGCAGATGATATTAACTACGCCAGTTCCTGGCTGGCAGGAATCGTCAAACAATATGGCCTGCCTCCCAAAATACTGGTGGTGCACCGTTTTACACAGGGGATGGTCACGAATTACAAAGATATTCACCTTCAACCGGAAGTACAGATTGTAATGGATATGGATGGATTCGGAGGAGTGGCAAAGAAGAAACATACCTACCATAGCTGGATTGCCGGGCAGCCAGTGCAGTTTACCGGTTTTAAGTTGTTTTACGAGGTAGATGTGGCCACCGGAGGCCATCTCATGGAGCCCGATGAAGTGTTGAAACTGTATCCCCGTCCGATTTATATTCAATACCAATAAACTGATGAAACACCTGATTGTTTTCTGGCTCTGCTGCTTGCCGGTGATCGTCACCGGCCAACAGCTGCCTGTCCTGTGTTATCACAACATCACCATTCCGGGAACCCATAAAAATGATCTGTTGCATGTAGACCAGGCACAATTTGAACGACAGCTCAGAACCCTTGCAGACAGTGGTTATCATACCATATCTCCGGATGCAGCCATCACTTTGCTGAAAGAAGGGCGGCCTATACCTCCCCGCACCTGTATCATCACCTTTGATGATTCGCATGCAGAACATGCAACGGTAGCTGCGCCACTGTTGCAACACTTTGGTTTGCGGGGTGTTTTTTTTGTGATGACTGTTACATTAAACAAACCCCGGTATCTGACGAAGGATCAGATCAAAACCATGGCTGATCAGGGACATGTGATTGCTTCTCATACATGGGATCATCCTCATCTTAAACTCACGGGTGTAATGGACTGGCAAAAGCAGCTGGTGGGGCCCAGGCAGCAGCTGGAAAAAATAACCGGTCGCCCCGTCTGGTACTTTGCCTATCCGTTTGGAGAATATAACGACAGTATTATTGTTGAACTGAAGAAAGCCGGGTATAAAGCTGCTTTCCAGCTGAACCGCCCTCCGGTGCCGGGGAATGAACTGTATACACTTCGGCGTATAATGGTAGACGGCAACTGGTCAGGCTCCAGACTTGTAGAAGCGATGGCTGTTTACGGAACACAATAAAACCAAAAATCTGTTTTATGAAACAACAACAGATCACTATCCCCAACACCATGCAGGCCATGGTATTGGAAAAAGGGGGCAGGCCGCTGTCGCTGCAAACGGTGCCGGTGCCGGTTCCCGCCGCAGGGCAGGTATTGATAAAGGTCATCGCCTGCGGCGTATGCCGGACCGACCTGCATATTGTTGACGGAGAACTGCCCAATCCATCACTGCCGCTGATTCCGGGGCATGAGATTGTAGGGATGGTGGTGGCCACCGGAGATGGCGTGACTGCTCTTAAGATAGGAGAAAAGGTAGGAGTGCCATGGCTGGCTTATACCTGCGGCCATTGCAAGTACTGTTTACAGGAACATGAAAATCTGTGTGAACATGGACTGTTTACGGGCTATTCCGTCAACGGGGGATATGCAGAATATACCTTGGCGCTGGCTGCCTATTGTCTGAAGCTGCCGGAAACATATGCGCATCCGGGCGGAGCACCGTTGTTATGTGCAGGATTGATCGGATACAGAGCCTGGCGTATGATACCCGGATATGCTGAAAACATTGGGTTCTACGGGTATGGAGCTGCAGCACATATACTGGTGCAGATAGCGAAGTTCCACTATAAACTGGTATATGCTTTTACCAGACCTGGTGACGGCGATAGGCAGGAGTTTGCTTTAAAAACAGGGGCTGCATGGGCAGGCAGTTCCGAGGATGAGCCTCCGATATTGATGGATGCCGCTATTATCTTTGCTCCCGACGGATCGCTGGTGCCGCGGGCATTATCACAAGTCGACAAAGGCGGGGTGGTGGTATGTGCCGGCATTCATATGAGTGATATTCCTGCTTTCCCTTACAATATGTTGTGGGAGGAAAGAGTGATACGTTCTGTAGCTAACCTTACCCGAAAAGACGGAGAGCAGCTGATGGAGCTGTTGTCCAAAATGCAGGTGATGACAGCCATACAGACTTTCGCGCTTTCACAGGCCAATGAAGCACTCACTGCCCTGCGGGAGGGGAAAATTAAAGGAGCCGCTGTGCTCGTGATGTAGGGGGTGTTTCAAGTCAACATGGTAGGAGGTTCGGGGACATAGCGTTCGGCCGGCTGTTGGCTATTGTCGGGAATTTGTTTTTTCAGTTTTTCCTTCACACGTTCTACTCTTTTTTTCAGGCCGTTAAACTCCTTTTCTACTGTGGTTTTGAAGGACTCCCATTTTTCATCTGCTACTCTCGTTTCTTCTTTTACTTTTTCCCGCAGGTTAGCTTCTTCCCGCTTGATAGCTGCCATTTCTTTTTTGAAATCTGCTTCTTCTGACTTCTTTAATTTACCAGCATCCTCTTTCAGTCTTTCCTGTTCTTTGTCCAGAGAGTCGAGCGCATTTCTGGTTTTTACCTTGAGTTGTCTGATGTCAGTAGCTGCTTTGGTTTCTTTCTGTTGGGCCAGGGACGGTCTGCTGACAGATGCCAGTGGCAGTATTAACAGTAGCAGACAGAGTTTCCGGATTGCCATGATTTCGTTTTGTTTTCGGGTGAAAGATTAATGCTGAAAGATTAATATTGATATAGTAGCAACAGCTGATACATTAACCACAGCAATTTCAGCAGCAACACTTTTAACAGAGGCAGTGTGATGGCAAAGATGACCAGGCTCACGGCCCAGGAAGAAACGGCTGTTCCTGTATGAGCCGGAAAGCTATGTCTGCCGGAGTGAAACAAATGGTATTGCATGGCTTCGTCTGATGCTTCTCTAATTAATATAAACAGCGCTAACCGTGTGAATGTTATAATTGCTGAGCCAGGCTACGCCCCATCTATGTTTCGTGGTTATAACAGTATAGTATATACGAAGAAAGGTCTTTCAATAGAAAGACCTTTTATTGTTTAATAAGTGTGTTATCAGTGATCATCCTTTTTCCACATGCTGAAAATAATTGTTGAGATACTGACTGGGAGATTTACCAGTAACGGACTTGAATACACGATTAAAATTGGTGATGCTGTTAAACCCGGTAGTATAGGCTACGGTAGCAATATTATCATAATCGCCGTCTGTCAGTTTTTTGCAGGCCTCATTAATACGTACCTCATTGAGAAAGGAGACGAAGGTGCGCCGGGTATGTTTTTTAAAGAAGCGGCAGAAGGCATGAGGGGTCATATGTACCTGTCCGGCTGCGTCTTCCAGCGTAATCGGCTGTTCATAATGATGCATGATATAATTGTAGATATTCCCGATGCGGATACCATCATGATCACTGACAGTGACTTTTTTGTTGACTGCAGCCAGCGGGGCAATATCCGTGTAGCCCGACAGCAGGCGGAGCAGTTCCACAAAATGCATCAGCTGTTCAGGTCCGTTGGCATTGGTGATGCGCAGCATACAGGCGGATATCTCGGTGGTTTGCGGTGCCGGTACTTTAAATCCGGATTGTTGTTGCTGTACAAAGTTCTTCAGCGGTTTCATTTCCGGAAGATTAAATAATGCGGAGAGTGCGCCATCGGAATTAAAGAAGAGCGTCTGTGCCATTACTTTTTTCCGGTTTCTAGGTAAAAAGTAGGAGGGATCACTTTTGAAGATATGAGGTTGATTGGCGCCCAGCCAGAAAATATCGTTGGGCCGGAAGGCATGCATGTTGTTGTCTGCCACCAGTGTACCTTCACCCTGTTGTACCCAGGTGAGCTGCACCTCCTGGTGCCGATGGAGATGCGGATAAAAATATGGCATCACGTCTTTCTGCAGAATAATAGATTTATCGACAGCCACAGGGACCGTAAACTGTAAAACTTTCATATTGTTGGCGGTTGAATCGAGGATGAGTCAATATTACGAATATTAACCGTATTTATAGCTGTTATATCTCCAAGTGGTTAAAAAACGGTTAATGGTAATCGATTTTTCTAAAACTGGTCAATATCAGGTTATAATTGATTACTATCGGGAAAGTAAACTGCGTGTTGTCGGGATATTTTTGGAAAAACTTTTTTCTTATGTCAATTGAATGGAAAGGCATATTCCCGGCCATTACAACCAAATTTACCGCAGCAGACGAACTGGACCTGCCATTGTTTGAAAAAAACCTGGAAGCACAGCTGTCGGCTGGTATTGATGGTATTATCCTGGGTGGCTCACTGGGAGAGGCCAGCACGCTGACCACCGCGGAAAAGGAAATACTGACAAAATTTACTGTTGAGAAAGTAGCGGGCCGTATACCAGTAGTATTAGGCATTGCAGAAGGTGCTACCAGAGAGGCCATTAACCAGGCCGCGCTTGCAAAGAAATGGGGTGCTGCCGGCCTGATGCTGCTGCCACCCATGCGTTACCGCTCAGACGACCGCGAAACAGCTACCTGGTATAAAACAGTGGCCGCTTCTACTGATCTGTCAATCATTGTGTACAACAATCCGGTGGACTATAAGATAGAAGTAACCCTCGATACTTTTGATCAGTTGCAGGAACTGCCTAATATACAGGCGGTAAAAGAATCTACCCGCGATGTATCCAACGTTACAAGGATGATCAGCCGTTTTGGTGACCGCTTTAAAATATTATGCGGCCTCGATACGCTGGCACTCGAAGAAATGGTACTGGGTGCTCATGGCTGGGTAGGCGGTCTGGTGGCGGCTTTCCCTGCAGAAACAGTAGCAGTGTACCGCCTGGCCAAAGCTGGTAGAATAAAAGAAGCACTGGACATCTACCGTTGGTTCCTGCCATTGCTGGAGCTGGACCTTTCTGCGAAACTGGTGCAATATATCAAGCTGGCAGAAGCCGAAGTGGGCCTGGGTAGCGAACATGTAAGAGCACCCCGTTTGACACTTACCGGCGCTGAAAGAGAAAAAGTATTACAGGTAATACGGACCTCCGTTGCCAACAGGCCTACACTGCCGGATTATCTTTCTCTGTAAAATAACTGTACCCATGCAAACAGATCAGATCATGCAACAGGCCGCTGAGGCCTTTGAACAATATCGACGGACAAAGCCCGCACAGCGGGCGGCTTTCCTGGATGCCATCGCTACAGAAATTACCGCGCGGCAGGACATCCTGGTACAGGTAGCCGGAAAAGAAACCAATCTGCCAGAGACAAGGCTGAAAGGAGAGATCGGCCGTACCGCCCATCAGCTGCGTATGTTTGCAGACCTTATCAAAGAAGGCAGCTGGGTGGAAGCGGTGATTGACACCAAGCCCGGTATCAGGCGTATGCTGATGCCTGTAGGACCGGTAATAGTCTTTGGCGCAAGTAACTTCCCGTTTGCCTTCTCCACTGCAGGCGGTGATACCGCCAGTGCCCTGGCAGCCGGCGCCACAGTAGTCATCAAAGGTCATTCTGCACATATACGTACTTCCCTGCTGGTATTTGAAGCCATACAGGCTGCCATCGCACAAAGTGCAATGCCAACGCATACCGTTCAACATGTAACAGGAAGTTACGAAATCGGAAAAGCACTGGTTATGCATCCCTTCGCCACAGGAGTCGGTTTTACCGGCTCTCTGCAGGGAGGAAAGGCACTGTGCAATTATGCTGCAGCACGGGAAACCCCTATCCCTGTGTTTGCAGAAATGAGCAGTGTAAACCCGGTAGTCTTTTTACCGGATGCCTTACAAACAAGGGCCGCTGAACTGGCACAGACATTTGCTGCTTCTATCACACTGGGGGCAGGACAGTTCTGTACCAATCCCGGTCTGCTGGTAGGCCTGGAGAGTGACGCGTTTACAGCGTTTCAGCATTTGCTGGCCGCAGCGCTGCAAAAAACATCACCGCAGAAAATGCTGCATGAAGGCATTCACCGTTCTTTCATTGATGGACGTAACCGGGTACTGAAGCATGAAGCGACAACCATACTGGAACAACCTGTCATCGCAGAAGATGATACCGTAGCTCCTTCTCTGGCCGCAACCAGCGGCGCGGCATTCCTCACTCAGCCGGAACTGAAGGAAGAAGTGTTTGGTCCGCACTCTCTGGCAATAGCCTGTAAAGACAAAACAGAACTGCTGGCTGTATTGAAAAGCCTGAAAGGACAGCTGACCACCAGCGTAATGGCCACAGAAGCCGACCTGGAAGCATGGCAGGAAGTCATCGACCTGCAGACAACACTGGCAGGAAGGATCATATTGAATGGCGCGCCTACCGGTGTGGAAGTATGTGCTGCCATGGTGCACGGCGGCCCTTATCCTGCTACCACAGATGCACGGTACACCTCCGTAGGAACCGCTGCCATCCGGCGCTGGGTAAGACCTGTGTGTTTTCAGCAGTTCCCAGATGCATTATTGCCCGATGAGTTAAAGCAGGATAATCCCGGCGGCATATGGCGCCTGGTAGACAACCAGTATACACGCTAATCCAATCACCGAAAACACACTTCTTTTGAAGCATACATTTTTTTGCATCGATGCACATACCTGCGGTAACCCGGTCAGACTGGTAGCCGGAGGTGGCCCTGCCCTGAAGGGAAACAATATGAGCGAGAAAAGGAACCATTTCCTGCAGGAATACGACTGGATCAGAAAAGGGCTGATGTTCGAACCCCGCGGCCATGATATGATGAGCGGCAGTATCCTGTATCCGCCACATGATCCGGCCAACGATGTGGCGGTGTTGTTCATCGAAACCAGCGGCTGCCTCCCCATGTGCGGTCACGGTACCATCGGGACTATTACCATCGCCATAGAAGAAGGACTGATAAATCCTAAGGTACCCGGCAAAGTGAGAATGGAAACACCTGCCGGGCTGGTGGAAGTGAGCTATCACCGCGAAGGCAATAAAGTGAAAAGCGTGAAGCTGACCAATGTGCCCGCTTACCTTGCAGCCACCGATATCTTAGTGGAATGTCCCGAACTGGGCCTGTTGAAGGTAGATGTAGCCTATGGTGGCAATTTTTATGCGATCGTAGATGTACAGGAAAATTTTCCCGGGCTGGAACACTTCACTGCCGGTCAACTGACAACCTGGGCCAGGGAACTACGGAAACGCATCAACGAAATATATACTTTCGTTCATCCGGAGAATGAACATATCAACGGCTGCTCCCACATATTATGGACCGGGGCTGTGATGGATGCCTCTTCTACTGCACGTAATGCGGTATTCTACGGCGACAAGGCCATCGACCGTTCTCCCTGCGGTACCGGAACTTCCGCCAGGATGGCACAATGGTATACACAAGGCAAACTGAACAAGGAAGATACTTTTGTACATGAAAGTATTATCGGCTCCCGTTTTACCGGCAGGATAGAAGAGGAAACCAAAGTAGGGGGTAAACCGGCCATCCGTCCCAGCATTGAAGGCTGGGCCAGGATTTATGGTTATAATACTATTTCAATTGATCCGGAAGATGATCCCTACGCTTACGGATTACAGGTAATATGAACGCACTATGAAAGTAATCATTATTGGTGGTGGTATTATAGGGCTGAGCAGCGCCTTTTATCTGCAACAGGCGGGTTACAGCGTAACGGTAGTAGATCGTACCGACATGCTGGAAGGCTGTTCGCATGGCAATGCCGGTTATATCTGCCCCAGCCACTTTGTGCCGCTCGCTACACCGGGTATTGTCCGGCAGGGCCTCCGCTGGATGATGGATGCCGGCAGCCCTTTTTATATAAAACCTTCGCTCAACAAAGACCTGATCAACTGGGGCCTGAAGTTTTTGAAAAGCGCCACCGCCGCACATGTGGAGCGCTCCGCCGTACCGCTGCGTGACATCTCGCTGTTGAGCAAACAATTGTATGAAACATGGGCCGCCATGCCGGAACTGAGTTTCTCCTACGCGCCGTTTGGTATGCTGGAACTTTTCAAGACAGAGCAAAATGCACATCACGCCGAACATACGGTGGAGGAAGCTGCAGCGCTGGGCATTGAAGCCAGAATACTGGATAAAGCGGCCGTGTCGCAGCTGGAGCCGGATGTAGCCATCGACGCGCTGGGTGCTGTTTATTTCCCGGGCGATGCACAGCTATATCCCAATCAGCTGATGCTTAGTCTGCTGACCTACCTGGAAGGGAA